>NZ_JBEOWI010000061.1:0-42514 GCF_040296005.1 Kitasatospora sp. NPDC002551
GGCCGCCCGCGGTGCCGGAGGGGTCGATCTGGCCGGACCTGTGGTAGGTGCGTTTGGGGCCGGTGGCGATCTGTACCGAACGGGCAGCACACGCCCGCCCCCGGCGGGCGCCCCGGGACGGCGCGGCAGCGGCTGCTGCGCCAGCGGCTGGTGGTGTTCGTGACGGTGACGGTGGGTGTGGCGCTGGCCATCGCGGCGGCGCAGGGGTGCGAGAACCGGGACAAGCAGGGGGTGCGGGCGCCCACGAACTCGGTGGCGGCGCCGGCCTCCCCGGCCACCTCGCCGGGCGCTGACGGCGCCGGGCCCGCGTCCGTCCCCGCCGTGGAGACGCCGACCGGGGCGGCGCTCTCGGCGGACGGGCTCGCGCCGTCGACCACCCCGCTGGCGGCCGCGGCGCACGGGGGCGCGGCGGAGGGCGCGCTGCTGCCCGCCCAGGGCGCCGGCCCGGCGGTCGACTGGCCGAACCGCTCCTACGCCGATCCGGCGGGCGGTCCGGCGATCGCCCTGCGGGAGGGCCGTTCGGCGGGCGCGGGGCCGCAGGTCGCGCTCACCGCGGTACTCCCGGCCCGGTACAAGGGCGCGCCGGCCGCGCTGGTGGTGCTGCGGCGCTCGGAGGGCTCGGTGCCGGTCGACCTCGTGCAGCTGTTCTCCTTCACCGGGGACTCCCCCGTCACCGTGGCCTCCCGCTCCTCGGCGGCGGATCCGCAGGCGACGGCGGCCTGGCGCTTGGAGAACGGCGCGCTGGTGCGGGAGGAGCGGGTCGCCCAGACCGGGGCCGCCACCTCCACCCGGTACACGGCGCGCGCGGACGGCACGCTGGAGGAGTCCTGGCCCGGCTCCCCCACCATGACTCCCCCGGTCACCACCCCGCCGCCCGCCGCCGCCCCCGCGCCGCCGACCGCCCCGGCGGGCTGACGCCGACACCGCGGAGCAGGAAGTCGGCCGGTCCGACTTCCCGCTCCGGCTTGCCTACTGGTCTGGCTTGCCTACTGGTCTGGCTTGCTTGCCGGTCCGGCGTCCCGTTCGGGCTTCCCGCTCAGGCGGTGGTGCTGACGGCGTAGAAGGCGACGGCCGCCGCGGCGCCGACGTTGAGCGAGTCGACGCCGTGCGCCATCGGGATGCGCACCGCGTGGTCGGCGGCGGCCAGGGCGTGACGGGTGAGGCCGTCGCCCTCGGCGCCGAGCATCAGGGCCGCCTTGGGGAGGCGGTGCGGGGCGAGGGCGGCCAGGTCGACAGCGGTGTCGGCCGGAGTGAGGGCGAGCAGGCTGAAGCCGGCGGCGCGCACCGTGTCCAGGGCGGCCGGCCAGGGGTCCAGCCGGGCGTACGGGACGGCGAAGACGGCGCCCATCGACACCTTCACCGCGCGCCGGTACAGCGGGTCCGCGCAGTCGGGCGAGAGCAGGACGGCGTCCATACCGAGGGCGGCGGCGCTGCGGAAGATGGCGCCCAGGTTGGTGTGGTCCACCAGGCCTTCCAGGACGGCCACCCGGCGGGCGCCGGCCAGCAGTTCGGCGGCGTCCGGCAGCGGTTGGCGCTCCATCGAGGCGAGGGCGCCGCGGTGGACGTGGTAGCCGGTGACGGCCTCGGCCAGGGCGGGCTCGACGACGTGGACGGGCGCGTCAACCTCGGCGATGACGTCCGCCATCACGTCCAGCCACTTGGGGGTCAGCAGCATCGACCGCATCCGGTAGCCGGCCGCCAGGGCGCGGCGGACGACCTTCTCGCCCTCGGCGATGAACAGGCCCTCGGCGGGTTCGCGGCGGCGGCGGAGTTCGACGTCGGTCAGGCCGGTGTAGTCGGCCAGGCGCGGGTCGTCGGGGTCGGTGATGGTGCGGGGTTCGGACACCCTGCGATCTTGCCAAGTCGGGGCGGGGAAGGCCAACCGGCCCAACGAGCGGGGTGGTCGGCCTTGGCCCGCCACCGCGTGGAGTGCAAATATGACGTATGGCCCGTTTTCCGGGCCGATCTTGGGCTCCGTCGGACCCTGGTGCGGCCGGTTCCACCTCCGCCTCCCGATCCACCGGTACCGTCGCCGGCTCGCCCGGTGGGCGCCCTCACGGTCGGCACCAGCGATCACGAACGGCCCGGACCACCCCGGCCCGGGTGCGGTCGGTGGCCGGACAGGTCTTCGCGCTGCAGGTCGTGGTCGTGCTGCTGCTGGTGGTGGCGGCCGTGGTCGCGCTGGTGGTGCAGTCCCGCAACGACGCCCGGCAGGAGGCCACCAACCGCTCGGTGGCGGTCGCGCAGACCTACGCGAACTCGCCGGGCATCGTCGCGGCGCTGCGCTCCCCGGACCCGACCGCGCTCCTGCAGCCCTCGGCGCAGTCGGCGCGGATCAACGCGGGCGTGGACTTCATCGTGGTGCTCGACACCGACGGCATCCGTCTCACCCACCCCAATCCGGCGCGGATCGGCCAGAAGTTCATCGGCGACTACCAGCCCGCGCTGGCCGGCCAGGTGGTGACCGAGCAGGTCACCGGCACCCTCGGAGCGCTGGTGCAGGCCGTCGTGCCGGTGCACGCGGCGGACGGGCAGGTGGTCGGGGCGGTGTCGGCGGGCATCACCATCGCCAAGGTGAGCAGTGCCAGCGAGCGGCAGCTGCCGGTGGTGCTGGGGGCCGCGGCGGCCGGGCTGGCGCTGGCGACCGGCGGGACGGCGCTGATCAGCCGGCGGCTGAAGCGGCAGACCCACGGGCTGGGGCCGACCGAGATGACCCGCATGTACGAGCACCACGCGGCGGTGCTGCACGCGGTGCGCGAGGGCGTGCTGATCATCGGCGGTGACGGGCGGCTGCTGCTCTGCAACGACGAGGCGCGCCGGCTGCTGGACCTGCCGCCGGACGCCGAGGGCCGTCCGCTGACCGAGCTGGGGCTGGAGACGGCGCCGCTGGAGCTGCTGGCGGACGGGCGGGCGGTCAGCGACGAGGTGGTGCTGGCCGGCGAGCGGCTGCTGGCGGTCAACGTGCGGCCCACCGACCGCGACGGCGGGCCGCCGGGGTCGGTGGCGACGCTGCGCGACTCCACGGAGCTGCTGGCGCTGTCCGGGCGCGCCGAGGGGGCGCAGCGGCGGCTGCGGCTGCTGTACGACGCCGGGGTGACGGTGGGCACCACGCTGGACGTGACGCGGACGGCCGAGGAGCTGGCGCTGGTGGCGGTGGGCCGGTTCGCCGACATCGTCACGGTGGACCTGGCCGACCAGGTGCTGGAGGGCGACGAGCCGCCGGCCGGTCCGGCGCTGTTGCGGATGCGGCGGGCGGCGGTGGCGGCGGTGCGCGACGACGCGCCGTTCTACCCGGTGGGCACGGTGGTGGACGTGGCACCTTCGACGCCGCTGGCGGGGTCGTTGAACAGCGGGCTGCCGGGGGTGGAGCCCCGGTTGGCGGAGGCCGAGGGGTGGCGGGAGCAGGACCCGGAGGGTGCGGCGCGGGTGCTGGCGTACGGGGTGCACTCGCTGGTGCGGGTGCCGCTGAAGGCCCGCGGGGTGCTGCTGGGGATCGTCCGGTTCTGGCGCGCGGAGCGGGCGGAGCCGTTCGAGGAGGAGGACCTGGCGCTGGCGGAGGAGCTGGTCTCACACGCGGCCGTGTGCATCGACAACGCGCGCCGGTACACCCGCGAGCACGCGATGGCGGTGACCCTGCAGCACAGTCTGCTGCCGCGCAGCCTGCCGGCGCAGAACGCGCTGGAGGTGGCGCACCGGTACCTGCCGGCGCAGGCGGGGGTGGGCGGGGACTGGTTCGACCTGATCCCGCTGCCGGGGGCGCGGGTGGCGCTGGTGGTGGGGGACGTGGTGGGGCACGGGCTGCACGCGGCGGCGACGATGGGGCGGCTGCGGACGGCGATCCACAACTTCTCGACGCTGGACCTGCCGCCGGACGAGTTGCTGGGGCATCTGGACGAGCTGGTGAACCGGATCGACCTGGAGGAGTCGGCGACCGGGGACGCGGCGGCGGTGACGGGGGCGACCTGCCTGTACCTGATCTACGACCCGGTGGCGCGGCGGTGCACGGTGGCGAGTGCGGGGCATCCGCCGCCGGCTCTGGTGCGGCCCGACGGGTCGGTGGTGTTCCCTGAGCTGCCGACCGGGCCGCCGCTGGGGCTGGCGGTGCTGCCGTTCGAGACGGTGGAGCTGGAGGTGGCGGAGGGCAGCCGGCTGGTGCTCTACACGGACGGGCTGGTGGAGGACCGCGAGCGGGACATCGACGAGGGGCTGGAACTGTTGCGGGCGGCGTTGGCCGGGCCGCCGCGGACGCCGGAGCAGACGTGTGCGGACGTGCTGGGGGCGCTGCTGCCGGCGCGGCCACAGGACGACATCGCGCTGCTGGTGGCGCGGACCCGGGGGCTGCCGGCGGGGCAGGTCTCGCAGTGGGACGTGCCGTCGGATCCGGCGGCGGTCGCGGGTGTGCGGGCGGCGGTGGCGGAGCAGTTGGAGCGGTGGGGGCTGGCGGACGCGGCGTTCGTCACCGAGCTGATCCTGAGCGAGCTGGTGACCAACGCGATCCGCTACGGCACGGGGCCGATCAAGGTGCGGCTGCTGCTCGACCGGGCGCTGATCTGCGAGGTGTCGGACGGCAGCAGCACGTCGCCGCACCTGCGGTACGCGGCCACCACGGACGAGGGCGGGCGCGGGCTGTTCCTGGTCGCCCAGTTCGCGGACCGCTGGGGTACCCGGTACACGGCCACCGGGAAGGTCATCTGGACCGAGCAGCCGCTGGAGTAGCCGGCGGGTCCGGCTCCCCCTCCCGCACTTTGCAAAGTACAAACTTTGCAAAGTGCGGGAGAACGGGGTGCTGGGCGGGATGAACTGGGAAAACGCATCGGCACTTTGCAAACAGAGCTGTTTGCAAAGTGCCGATGGCGAGGGATTGCAAAGGGGACGGGGAACGGGGGACGGGGCTCAGGCGCCGGGGGCGAGGACGTTGACGACGTCGCCGATGACGATGACCGCCGGGGGCTTGACGCCCTCGGCCTCGACGGTGGCGGCGACGGTGGCCAGGGTGGCGTCGACGCGGCGCTGGGCGGCGGTGGTGCCCTCCTGGACGACGGCCACCGGGGTGTCGGCGGCGCGTCCCTCCTCGATCAGCCGGGCCGCGATCGCGCCGATCTTGTCGACGGCCATCAGCAGCACCAGGGTGCCGGTCATCCGCGCGAGCGCTCCCCAGTTGGTGAGCGACCGCTCGTCGTCCGGCCCCACGTGTCCCGAGACCACCGTGAACTCGTGGGTCATCCCCCGGTGGGTGACCGGCACGCCGGCCGCCGCCGGCACGCTGATCGAGCTGGAGATGCCCGGCACCACCGTGACCGGCAGCCCCGCCTCGGCGCAGGCCAGCAGTTCCTCGCCGCCGCGCCCGAACACGTACGGGTCGCCGCCCTTCAGCCGCACCACGAACTTGCCGGCCTTGGCGTGCTCGACCAGCGTCCGGTTGATCGCCTCCTGCGCCATGAAGCGCCCGTAGGGGATCTTCGACGCGTCGATCACCTCGACGTGCTCCGGCAGTTCCGCGAGCAGTTCGCGCGGCGCCAGCCGGTCCGCCACCACCACGTCCGCGTCCGCGAGCAGGCGCCGGCCGCGCACCGTGATGAGGTCCGGGTCGCCCGGGCCGCCGCCGACCAGCGCGACGCCCGCGCCGCGGGCGCGGTACTGGCGGGCGGCCAGCGAGCCGTCCCGCAGCCCCTCGACGATCGAGTCGCGCAGCGCCGCCGAGTGCCGCGGGTCGCCGGTGAGGACGGCCACGGTCGCCCCCGCGTCGCGCCCGCTGGCCGGAGTCCACGCGGTGGCGGCGGAGGCGTCGTCGCTGCGGGCGCAGAACACCCGCTCGCGCTCGGCCTCCGCGCTGACGGCGGTGTTCACCGCCGGGTCGTCGGTGGCCACCAGCGCGTACCAGGTGTCGGCGAGGTCGCCGTCCCGGTACGGCCGCCGGTGCCAGGTCAGCTCGCCCGCGTCGGCCATCGCCTGGACGGCCGGGGTGGTGGCCGGGGATATCAGGTGCACGTCGGCGCCGGTGGCGAGCAGGGCGGGCAGCCGCCGCTGGGCGACGTGGCCGCCGCCGACCACGACGACGCGGCGGCCGGCCAGCAGCAGGCCGACGGGGTACGGGGTGCGGCCCTCGGTGCTGGGGTGCGGGGTGGGCGCGGTCATCGGTGGTGCTCCTGGATCGGTGAGAGTGGGGGGATGCGGCGCCGCTCCGCGCACCGGCGCGCCCTCGGGCCGGTGCGCGGAGCGGTTCGGACGAGCGTCAGGCCTTCTCGGTGACCCCGGCGGAGTCGAAGGTGGCTACATCGTGCATCGCGCGGGCCGCACTCTGCACCAGCGGCAGGGCCAGCAGGGCACCGGTGCCCTCGCCGAGCCGCAGGTCGAGGTCGATCAGCGGGCGCAGGCCGAGCTTGGCGAGCGCGGCCTGGTGGCCGGGCTCGGCCGAGCGGTGGCCGGCGATGCAGGCGGCCAGCACCTCGGGGGCGATCGCCTTGGCGACGAGCGCGGCCGAGCCGGCGATCACGCCGTCCAGGATGACCGGGGTGCGCAGGCTGGCCGCACCGAGCAGGAAACCGGCGAGGGCCGCGTGCTCCAGGCCGCCGACGGCGGCGAGGACGCCGATCGGGTCGGCCGGGTCCGGCTGGTGCAGGGCCAGGGCGGTCCGGATCACCTCGACCTTGCGGGCGTGCGTCTCGTCGTCGATGCCGGTGCCGCGGCCGGTGACCTCGGCCGGGTCCAGGCCGGTGAACACCGAGATCAGGGCGGCGGAGGCGGTGGTGTTGGCGATGCCCATGTCGCCGGTGACCAGGGCCTTGTTGCCGGCCGCGACGAGGTCGCGGGCCGTCTCGATGCCGACTTCGAGGGCCTTGAGGGCCTCCTCGCGGGTCATCGCCGGGCCCTGGGTCATGTCGTCCGTGCCGGGCTTGACCTTGCGCGGCAGCAGGCCGGTGGTGCGGCCCTGCTGGATCGCGTCCGGCAGTTCGGCGGCCACGCCGACATCGACCACGCAGACCTCGGTGCCGATCTGCTTGGCGAAGGCGTTGACCACCGCTCCCCCGGCGAGGAAGTTGCCGACCATCTGGGCGGTGACCTCCTGCGGCCAGGGGCTGACGCCCTGCGCGTGCACACCGTGGTCGCCGGCGAAGACCGCGACGCAGGCGGGCTCCGGGATCGGCGGCGGGCACTTGCGGGACAGGCCGCTCAGCTGGGCGGAGATGATCTCCAGCATGCCGAGCGAGCCGGCCGGCTTGGTCATCCGCTTCTGGCGGTCCCAGGCCTCGCCGAGCGCCTTGGCGTCCAGCGGGCGGATGCCGCGCAGCGTCTCGGAGAGCACGTCGTGCGGCTCCTCGCCCGGCAGGGCGCGGTTGCCGTACTGCTCCTCGTGGACCACCCAGGACAGCGGGCGCTTCTTCGCCCAGCCCTGCTGCTGGAGCTCGGGCTCGTCGGGGAAGGTGTCGACGAAGCCGACGCACAGGTAGGCGACGACCTCCAGGTGCTCGGGCAGGCCGAGCTCGCGGACCAGCTCCTCCTCGTCGAAGAAACTCACCCAGCCGACGCCCAGGCCCTCGGCGCGGGCGGCCAGCCAGAGGTTCTCGACGGCGAGGGCGGCCGAGTACGGGGCCATCTGCGGCTGGGTGTGGCGGCCCAGGGTGTGGCGGCCGCCGCGGGTGCGGTCGGCGGTGACCACGATGTTGACGGGCGTCTCGAGGATCGCCTCGATCTTGATTTCCTTGAACTGCTTCGCGCGGCCCTTGGGGAGCGAGTCCGCGTACGCCTCGCGCTGGCGCTCGGCCAGTTCGTGCATCTTGCGGCGGGTTTTCGCGGAGCGGATGACCACGAAGTCCCAGGGCTGCGAGTAGCCGACGCTGGGGGCGGTGTGAGCGGCCTCCAGGACGCGGATCAGCACCTCGTGCGGGATCGGGTCGGGGCGGAAGCCGTTGCGGACGTCGCGGCGCTCGCGGATGACCTGGTGCACGGCCTCGCGGCCGGCGTCGTCGTAGCCGGGGGCGGCCGGGCCGCGCGGTTCGGCGGGCTCGGTGACGGCCTCGGGCTCGGCCTCGGTGACGGCCTCGCCCTCGGGGGCCTCGGCGGGTGCGCCCTCGGTCTCAGCGGCCTCGGTGGACTCGACGGTCTCGGTGGGTTCCGCGACGGCTTCGGCGACGGTCTCGGCGGTGCCGGCGGCCCCGGTCGGAGCGGCGGCGTCGGCCTCGGGCGCGGCCTCGACCACGGCCTCGGCGACGGGCTGCTGCTCGGCGGCGACCGGCTCGGCAACGGGCTCGGCGGCCTCCGCCGCGACCGGGGCCGCGACGGCGACCGGCTGGCCCGAGGGCATCTCGCCGGTGCCGACGGCGGTTTCGGCGGCGGCCTCGACCACGGCCTCCACCACGGCCTCGGCGACGGGCTGCTGCTCGGCGGCGACCGGCTCGGCGGCGGGCTGCTCCACCACAGGCTGCTCGGCGGCGACCGGCTCCGCGGCCTGGGCCACCGGCTCGGCCGGCTCGGCGACGGGCTGCTCGGCCGGAACGGGCTCGGCCGGCGGGGCGGCGGCCTCGACGGCCTCGGCCGGGACCTCGGCGGCGGGCGCGGACGCCTCGACGGGCACGGCCTGCTCGGCGACGGGCGCTATGGGGGCGGACTGCTCGGCCTCCGTGTCGACGGCGGCCGGCGCGGCCGGGGCGACGGCCTCGACCTGCGGCAGGCCGTGCGGGGTCGGCGCGGCGAGGAAGGCGGAGATGCGGCGCGGCGGGCCGGCCGGAGCGGCCGGCTGCTGCTCGGCGACCGGGGCCTCGGCGGCCGGCTGCTCCACGACGGCCTGCTCCACGACGGCCTGCTCCACGATGGGCTGCTGCTCGACGGCGACCGGCTCGGCGACGGCCTGCTCGGCCACCGGCTGCTCGGCGACAGGGGCGGCCGGGGCCTCGGCGGCGACGGGGGCGGCAACCGGCTCGGCGGTCTCGGGCGTCGCGACGGGGGCGGGGGCGCCCGGCTGCGCCGCGGGGACCTCGACGGTCTCCGGGCCGGCCACGGCCTGCTCGACGGGCACGGCAACGGCCTCGGCGGCCCCCGCGGCCTCGACGGCCTCGGCGATCTCGACCGGAGCGGCGCTCGCGGCGGCCTCCACGGGCGCGACCGGCACCGGCGCCCCGGCGGGCGCGGCGGCCGGCTGCGCGGCCGGCACGGGCTGGGCGACGGGCGCGGCCACCGGGGCGGCCTGCGCCTCCGGCTGGACGGCGGCGGCCGGCGACACGACGGGGATGCCGTGGGCGGGCGTGCTGCCGGTGGAGGGGCCGCGGTCCGCGAGGGAGCGGACCGGGACCTGGCCGGTCATCAGGGAGGGGTCCGGGATCGGCGGGCCGGCGTGCAGCGGGCGGCGCGGCTGCTGAGCGGCCGTCATCGCCTCGGGGCCCTGGGCCTGGACCGGGACGGTCTGGCCGCCGGGCGCGGGCTGGGCGTGCAGCGGGGCCTGCGGGGCCTGGGCGGCGCCGAGCACGGGCGGGTCCAGCGGCGGCCAGGAGGGCTCGACGGGGGTGCCGGGCGGGGTCTGCTGGTCGGCGACGGGTTCGCCCCAGGTGCCCTGCGGGCCGGGCATCAGCAGGACGTCGTCCTCGTCGTCGAGGCCGTCCGGCTGGTCGACGAAGTGGAAGGCGGGGTGCTGGGCGGCCTGGTCGACGGTCCAGCCGTCGCCGGGGACGCCGGGGGCGGCGAATCCGGGCGCGCCGAGCGGGGCGCCCTGGGCGGGGACGCCGTGCGGCGGGAGGACGCCGGCGCCGGGCGGGAGCGTGCCGGGCAGGCCGGAGCCGTCCGTCGCGAGGCCCTGCCCGGGTGCGACGGCCGCGGGGCCCTCGGGGCCGCGGAGCGGGTCGGGCCCGGCGAGCAGGTGCTCCGGCAGTCCCTCGTTCGGGACGTGGCCGCCATCGGTCATGTCAAAGCTCCTTCCAGGCCGCTGCCGCGCCCTCGGCGACGCGATCACCGACCGCAGCGCCCATCCGCACGGGTCGGGCCTGCACCGGCCCGCCCCTCAACCACACACGGCCGCCGCGCCGAGGCGCTGCGGCCGAAGTCCTTCCGGCGCGCTGCGGCACCCCGGCCCCGCGCACCACCCGTGACGGGCGGCGCGTCATCTGAAACAACGACAAGCCGGGGCAACCGGCACGACCGCACCGGACCCTACGGCATTCTCCAGGTCCGGTGGGCGGCCCGTCGAATTGCCCACACTTCGAGCCGAATCGGTCCGCACCGCGTCAGAAAGGCGACGGACCGACCGGATCGGGCGGGTCGGCGGAGGCCGCAGCCGTCCCGGACGCCACACTACCGGCCCGGCGGGTCCGCCTCTCGAATCGGTGTCCGGATGCGACCTGGATCACCGTCCGGTGCGGCCGGGCGGTCGCGGGGCTCCGGCGCGCGCGCCGGAATCGGCACCGGGCCTTCACGCTTTCTGCTCACCCCAGAGCAGGAAGGTGCCGGGGTCGCCGACGCCGAGGCGCAGCCCGTGCCCGCCGTCGCCGCCGGTCCGGTCGGCGGGGGCGGGGGCGAGCAGTGGTGCGGACTGGAGCAGGGCGCCGTCGGCGCGGTAGCCGGCCTCGGCGATGGTGCGGCGGACCTCCTCGGCCTCGGCGAGGGTGCGGGCGACGGCGACGATGCGTTCGGGGCGGCGGGAGAGCACGGCGCGCACCGCTTCGGGGCCGCCGGTCTCGACGACGGCGGCGTCGGGTTCGGGGAGTTCGCCGAGGACGTCGGGGCCGTGGCCGTGCACGGTCTCGACCTCGACGCCGTGGCGGCGGGCGTTGACGGCGAGGCGGGCGCAGGCGGCGCGGTCGGCCTCGACGGCGACGACGGCGGCGCCGAAGCGGGCGGCCTCGACGGCGAGTGCGCCGCTTCCGGCGCCGACGGACCAGACGAGGTCGCCGGGGCGGGCGCCGAGGCGGGCGAGCACGAGGGCGCGGACGTGCGCCGGGAGCGTGTCGCTCGCGCCGGGCGTGCGCCCGGTGCCGGTGTAGGTGTCGGTGGGCAGGGCCCAGCCGCGGTCGGGGCCGGGGTAGCCGACGGGGCGTCCGGCGAGCCAGCCGGCCGCTTCGCCGGCGGCTCCGCTCTGCGGGCCGCCGCCGGGGCCGCCGGCGCTGCTGCCGCCGATCACCAGGACGACGCTGGGGTCGCGCCAGATGTGGTCGGCGACGCGGTCGGAGGTGAGGACGGTGACGTCCTCGTCGGGGGTGCCGAGAGCCTCGCAGACGACGAAGGTGCGGTGGACGCCTCGGAGCATGAGGGCGAGTTCGCTGGGTCCGGCGCCGGGGGCGGTGAGGACGGCGACCTTGGGGTGGGCGCGGCAGACGTTGGCGGCGCGGCGCAGCCGTCCGCCGTGGGCGCTGACGACCTGGGCGTCCTCCCAGGGCATGCCGGCGCGGGCGAAGGCGGCGGCGACGGAGGAGACGGCGGGCAGGACTTCGAGTTCGAGGCCGTATTCGGGGCGGCGCAGGGTGCGCACGACACCGAAGAAGCCGGGGTCGCCCTCGGCGATGACGACGGCGGCGCCGCGGTGTTCGGCGATGCGGCGGGCGGCGAGCTGGATGCTGCCGAGGGCGATGCGTTCGGCGGCGGGCGGGACCGGGAGGGCCCCCAGTTGGTAGGGGGCGCCGGCCACCAGAGTGGCTGCGGCGAGGGCCGCGGCGGCGGCCTCGGTGAGCGGTGTGCCGTCCCATCCGATGACCGTGATCCGGTCAGCCATCTGCGGCTGTCTCCCTCGCCATCCGTGCGCCGACAGGCGGCGCCGGTGTGCGGCGCCGGTCAGAGGTTACCGGGTGTGATCCCCTCGGCGCGGACATCTCGCACACCTGTGCGCGGCGGGGCGGGCGGGGCGGCGGCGGACGGTGCGGGGTGCGGGGTGCGGGGCGGGCGGCGGGGTCAGTCGCGCAGGACGTAGCGGTCGCCGCCGGCCCAGGCCGGGGCGGGGGCCTCGGGGGTGTCGAGGTCCTCGGGCAGCAGGCTCCACAGGATGAGGTCGCTGCGGCTGTCGGTGGCGGCCGGGCGGCCGGCGGGGGCCCCGGGGGCGCTCTCGCCGGGCTCGCCGCGCACTATCCAGGCGCTGCGCAGCACGCCTTCGCTGATGCCGCCGATCTTCTGGGCGACCTGCTGGGCGGCGGTGTTGCCGGCGGCGGTGCGCAGTTCCAGGCGCTGGAAGCCGCGGTCCTCGAAGAGCCACTGGGCGACGCCGAGGACGGCTTCGGGGGCGTAGCCCTCGCCGCGGGCCCAGGCGGCGGTGACGAAGGCGATCTCGGTGGAGCGCAGCCGCCAGTCGGTGTTGCGGAGTTCGACGAGGCCGACCAGGCGCTGGGTGAGGTGTTCGGTGACGGCGAGGACGATGCCGTGGCCGGCGGCGCGGTGGGCGGGGGCGAGGGTGCGGGCCAGGTCGGTGGCGTGGGCCTCGGTGAAGGGGTGGGGCTGGTCGGTCCAGGCCAGGACGAGTTCGTCGGCCATCATGGCGGCCAGGCCGGGGGCGTCGTCCTCCGCAAGCGGGCGCAGCAGCAGCCGTTCGGTGCTGATGGCGGTCTCGGGGAAGCTCGCTGCCATGCCGTCTCTCCTCGCCGGGTCGTGGACACACCGTACGCCTCGCCGGTGCCGGGTTGTCACGCGGTGCACGGACCGGACGACGGTACGTCAGATGTGGGTCTGTCGGACCGTCACTGGTGCATACTGCCCGACCGGGCCCCCGCCTGGTTGCGGCGGGGGCCCGGTGTGGTCCGGCGGGACGGGTCGGCGGCGCGGGTGGCGCGGATCAGAAGGCCGGGATGACGGCGCCCTTGAAGGTGTCGTCGATGTACTTCTTCACCTCGGGCGAGTGGAGCAGCTCGGCGAGCTTCTTGACCCGGGGGTCGTTCTCCTTGCCCTGCTTGACCGCGAGGATGTTGGCGTAGGGGTTGCCCTCGGCCTTCTCCAGGACGAGCGAGTCGCTGGTGGGCTTGAGGCCGGCGTCGATGGCGTAGTTGCCGTTGATGACGGCGGCGTCGAGGTCGTCGATGGAGCGGGGCAGCTGGGCGGCCTCCAGCTCCTTCCACTTGAGGTTCTTGGGGTTGCCGGTGACGTCGGCGGGGGTGGCGGCGGTGCCGACGCCGTCCTTGAGGGTGATGACGTTGTTGTCGGCGAGGAGCTTGAGCGCGCGGCCCTCGTTGGTGGCGTCGTTGGGCAGGCCGACGGTGGCGCCGTCCTTGAGGTCGCCGACGGCCTTGACCTTCTTGGAGTAGAGGCCGAGGGGCTCCAGGTGGACCGTCTCGACGGAGACGATCTGGGTGTTGTGCTTCTTGTTGAAGTCCTCCAGGTACGGCACGTGCTGGAAGTAGTTGGCGTCGGCCGAGCCGTCCTGCACCGCCGTGTTGGGGGTCACGTAGTCGGTGACCTCCTTGATGGTGAGCTTGAGGCCGGCCTTGTCCGCGAGGTTGTCCTTGACGTACTTGAGGATCTGTCCGTGCGGGGTGGGGCTGGCGACGACGGTGAGCGGCGCGTTCGGGTCCGAGGAGGACTTCGAGTCGCCGTTGCTGCCGCAGGCCGCCAGGGAGAGGGCGATGCCGGCGGTGGCGAGGACGCTGGTGAACTTCAGGGCGTTGCGCACGAAAAGTGCCTTTCTGCGTGATGCGGGGAGCCGGGTCCGGGTTCGGACGCCGGGTGGTCTAGGGGGCGACGAGGTCGTCGTCGGGGGTGGCCTGGGCGGCGGGGACGCGGCCGCGCGGGCCGAGCAGGCGGGTCCGTCCGCCGCTGCGGCCGCGGTGGGCGAGGGCGCGGACGGCCCAGTCGCCGAGCAGCTGCACGAGGGTGACGATGATCACCAGTTCGGCGACGATGATCCACATGAAGGCGGTCTCGAAGCGGAAGTAGCCGTAGTTGATGGCGAGGGTTCCGAGGCCGCCGCCGCCGACCGCGCCGGCCATGGCGGAGTAGCTGATCAGGGTGATGATCGTGGTGGTGACGGAGGCGACGAGGCCGGGGAGGGCTTCGGGGATCAGCGTCTTGCGGACGATGGTCCAGGTGGAGCCGCCCATCGCCTGGACGGCCTCGACCAGGCCGCGGTCGACCTCGCGCACGGAGGTCTCGACGAGGCGGGCGAAGAAGGGGATCGCGCCGATGGTGAGCGGTACGGTCGCGGCCTGCCAGCCGATGGAGGTGCCGACCAGCCAGCGGGTGAAGGAGATCAGGGCGATCATCAGGATGATGAACGGCACCGAGCGGACGATGTTGACGACGGCGCCGAGCACCTTGTTGACGGGCCGGTTCTGCAGCAGGCCGCCCTTGTCGGTGAGCACCAGCAGCACGCCGAGCGGCAGTCCGAGCAGGACGGTGCCGACGGTGGCGGCGCCGACCATCTGGAGGGTCTCCCAGGTGGCGGGCCACATCAGTTCCTGCATCTGGTCCCAGGTCATGCGTCCGCTCCCTTCGTCGTCGCGGTGAGGGTGGTGTCGAGGACGTCGACCTGCAGGCCCTGCTCGCGCAGGAAGCCGATGGGCACCACGTTGTCCTGGTGGCTGCCGGGCAGTTCGACCCGCATCCGGCCGACCATGCGGCCCGCGATGGTCTCGACGGCGGCGCCGAGGATGTTGATGTCGATCTGGTAGGTACGGGCGAGCTGGGAGACGAAGGGCTGGGCGGGGGTGTCGCCCTGGAAGGTGATCTCCAGCACGGTGGCGCCGGGGTGGCCGGTGCCGAACTCGCCGAGCGGGAAGAGTTCGCGGGCGAGCTCGGAGTCGGGCCGGGCGAGCAGGTCGGTGAGGGCGCCGGACTCGATGACCCGGCCGCCGCGCATGAGGGCGGCGGAGTCGCAGACGGACTTGATGACGTCCATCTCGTGGGTGATCAGCAGGACGGTGAGACCGAGCTGCTGGTTGAGGTCGCGCAGCAGCTTGAGGATGGAGCGGGTGGTCTCGGGGTCGAGGGCGGAGGTGGCCTCGTCGGAGAGCAGCACCTTGGGGTCGCCGGCGAGGGCGCGGGCGATGCCGACGCGCTGCTTCTGGCCGCCGGAGAGCTGGCCGGGGTAGCTGCGGGCCTTGTCGGCGAGGCCGACGAGGTCGAGCAGTTCGGCGGCCTTGCGGCGGCGCTCGGTGCGGTCCAGGCCGATGATCTCCAGCGGGAGTTCGACGTTCTGCTGGACGGTGCGGGAGGCGAGCAGGTTGAAGTGCTGGAAGACCATGCCGATGCGGCGGCGGGCCTCGCGCAGTTCCCTGCCGGCGCGGTTCTCGCCGCCGGCGAGGGCGGTGAGTTCGACGCCGTCCACGGTGACGGTGCCGGAGCTGGGCCGTTCCAGCATGTTGACGCAGCGGATGAGGGTGGACTTGCCGGCGCCGCTGGTGCCGACGACTCCGTAGACCTCGCCGGGGCGGACGTGGAGGTCGACGCCCGTGAGGGCGGTCACCTCGCGGCCGCGGGAGCGGTAGACCTTGGTGAGGTCCGTGGTGGTGATCACAGCTGCTTCCGTGGGTCGGGGGCGGACGGCGTACGGCCGCCGCGCCGGGGTGCGGTCGGCGACGTGGACGGCGTCGTGCCTGGGGGGTCCGGACCTGCCACCTCTTGATCGTGGCCGTTGCACGGCCGGGCCGCGCGACGGCGTGGCCCTTACGAGTCACCGTGTCCGCGGGTGGGCGGGCAGGCGGAAGGAGGGGGTGCGGCAGGAAGGGCGCGCTCGCACGGACGGGAACGGCGCCGGGGTCCTCGCTTCGGGGCGCGAGGGGGAGGCACTCTCAGCGGGTGCCGGGGGCGGTGGCCCTCAGCGGTGACACATTCGACGGCACATGGCACGCTCACCTGCCGGCAGTGTGCCGGTGGGGGTCCATTTCGTCGTCGCAGTCATGTGAGCCAGTAAAACAGATGGGCGGGGGTACGCCCAACTATTTGGCAAGGCTGTCCGCATTGCGGACAGCGATGGCCTTGACCTGTGGTGATGCGGCTCGGCGCCGCCACCGGGGGTCCGGATGGTGGCGGCGCCGTCGGGGACCGGGGCGGTCGGGGCGTTCAGGCGGTGGCGGCGAGCGGGGCGGTGGCGGGCTTCTCCAGGTGGACCAGGGCGAGCCGGCCGCTGACCTGTTCGACGGCGGTCTGGCGGTAGCCCTGGCGGGCGTAGAGGCGCAGGTTGCCGAGGCTGCGGTGGCCGGTGAACAGCCGGTAGGAGGTGGGCGCGCCGTCGTCGGCGAGGCGCTGTTCGAGGGCTTGGAGCAGGCGTCCGCCGAGGCCGTGGCGCTGCATGCGCGGGTGGACGACCAGGCGCCCTATCCGGGCGACGCCGTCGGCGCCGACCCGGCCGCGTACGGTGCCGACGACCTCGTCGCCGAGGCGGGCGACCAGGACGTGCTGCTCGGTCAGTTCGGTGAGCAGGCTCTCCAGGGACTGGGTCAGCGGCTCGATGGCCCAGTCGCCGTAGAGTTCGGCCTCGCTCTGGTAGCCGAGGTACTGGAGCTTGAGGATCTGCTCCGCGTCGTCGGTGTCGGCGGTAGAAATGATGACGCTCATGCCCATGTGCGGGGGCCTCCCCATCCTTGTGCCGGCGCGCGAACGTGAGGGTGTGGCACCGGTTCCCTGCCGGAGGTGTTGTCCCGGCCGGGGATCCGCCCAGGCCGGGGTGGCGCACGAACGTACCGGCCCGCACGGCCCGGTGGGGCCGTGGCGGCGGCGGCGCGTCCACGGTCAGTATCGGGGCGGGCGCGTCACCGTCAAGAGCGGCGTTCGCCAGCGCCTTACCCCCGTGTCAGCTGCTCTCAACCTTCCGGCCGCCGGACGTGGCGAGGGTCACGCCCGGCGTTCGCGGGTGACGGGAGGGGCGGACGTGGCGAGCGTCACGTCCGGACGGGTGAGGGGCCGGCGGCGGGGCGCGGGCGGCGGGGGTCACGGCGGCCCGGGTCAGCCGTAGCGCTCGGTGCGCAGCAGGGTGCGCAGGCAGGCGAGGCAGCGGGCGCGGGTGGGGCCGATGGAGCCGCGCGGCATGCCGAGGCGGCGGGAGATCTCGCGGTAGGTGGGCGGCGGGTCCTCGGTGAGGGCGGCGACCAGTTGCGGGCAGCGTCCGGGCAGGGCGGCGACGGCCTCGCGGACGTGGCGGCGGCGCAGTGCGGCGAGGACCTCGTCCTCGGCGGAGGGGTGGGAGGGAGGGTCGGTGCGCATGCCGTGCTTGACCCGGTGGCGGCCGTGCGGGTTACGGCCGTGCGGTGGCGTGCGCGCGCGAGGGGCGCGGTGCACCGTGCACCGCGCCCCTCCCCCGGGTGGTGGGACCGGGTCAGCCGGTCACCCACTCCTGCTGGGCGGCCAGGTCGGCCTTGACCTCGGCGAGCTGGGTGGCGACGGCGCCGGGGGCGGTGCCGCCGCGGCCGTTGCGGGCGGCGATGGCGCCGTGGACGCTGAGCACGGTGCGGACCTCGGGGGTGAGGTGCTCGGAGATGGCGGCGAACTGGGCGTCCGTCAGGTCGGCGAGTTCGATGCCGTGGGCCTCGCACTCCTTGACGCAGGCGCCGGCGACCTCGTGGGCGACGCGGAACGGCACGCCCTGCTTGACGAGCCATTCGGCGATGTCGGTGGCGAGGGAGAAGCCGGCCGGGGCGAGCTCCTCCAGGCGCTCGCGGTGGACGGTGAGGGTGGCCATCATGCCGGTGAAGGCG
The DNA here is from genome assembly GCF_040296005.1 of Kitasatospora sp. NPDC002551. Lineage (NCBI taxonomy): Bacteria > Bacillati > Actinomycetota > Actinomycetes > Kitasatosporales > Streptomycetaceae > Kitasatospora > Kitasatospora sp. NPDC002551. Next base: position 17,589 of record NZ_JBEOWI010000061.1, read on the forward strand.
GGCAGCAGGACTTCGAGGGTGTCGCAGGAGTCGAAGACCGGCTCCTTGTCCTCCTGCAGGTCGCGGTTGTAGGCGAGCGGGAGGGCCTTGAGGGTGGCGAGCAGGCCGGTGAGGTTGCCGATGAGCCGGCCGGACTTGCCGCGGGCGAGTTCGGCGATGTCGGGGTTCTTCTTCTGCGGCATGATCGACGAGCCGGTGGAGAAGGCGTCGTGCAGCGTGATGAAGCCGAACTCCTTGGTGTTCCAGATGATCACCTCCTCCGCGATGCGGGAGAGGTTGATCCCGATCATCGCGGTGACGAAGGCGAATTCGGCGACGAAGTCGCGCGAGGCGGTGCCGTCGATGGAGTTGCCGACGGAGCCGCCCTCGAAGCCGAGGTCGGCGGCGACGGCCTGCGGGTCGAGGCCGAGCGAGGAGCCGGCCAGGGCCCCGGAGCCGTAGGGGGAGACGGCGGTGCGGGCGTCCCACTGGCGCAGCCGCTCGGCGTCGCGGCCGAGGGCCTGCACGTGCGCGAGGACGTGGTGGGCGAAGAGGACGGGCTGGGCGTGCTGGAGGTGGGTGCGGCCCGGCATGGCGGTGTCCGGGTGGGCCTCGGCGAGGCCGACCAGGGCGTGCTGGAGGTCGAGCAGCAGGGCGCCGATGGTCTTCGCGTGGTCCCGCAGGTACATCCGGAAGAGGGTGGCGATCTGGTCGTTGCGGGAGCGGCCGGCCCGCAGCTTGCCGCCGAGGTCGGGGCCGAGGCGCTCCAGCAGGCCCCGCTCCAGGGCGGTGTGGACGTCCTCGTCGGCGATGGTGCCGGTGAAGGTGCCGGCCTCGACGTCGGCGAGGAGCCGGTCGAGTCCGTCGTGCATGGCGGCGAGTTCGGCGTCGTCGAGCAGGCCGGCCTTGTGCAGGACGCGGGCGTGGGCCTTGGAGCCGGCGATGTCGTAGGGGGCGAGGCGCCAGTCGAAGTGCACCGAGGCGGAGAGCCTGGCCAGGGCCTCGGACGGGCCGTCGGCGAAGCGGGCGCCCCAGAGGCGGACGTCGCCACCGGAGGCGGTCTGGTCGGCGGACATCGCTGGCTCCTTACTGACGTGCGGGAGGGAGGGAGAGAGGGGGGAGGGAGGGGGCGGCCCCGGCCGGGTGCGGCCGGGGCCGGTGGGGCTCAGCCCAGGTCGCGCCGGGCGGCGATCTTCGAGGAGAGGCCGAAGATCTCGATGAAGCCCTTGGACATCGACTGGTCGAAGGTGTCGCCGGTGTCGTAGGTGGCGAGGTTGAAGTCGTAGAGCGACTGGTCGGACTTGCGGCCGTTGACGACGGCCCGGCCGCCGTGCAGGACCATCCGGATCTCGCCGGAGACGTGCTGGTTGGCCTCGTTGACGAAGCCGTCCAGGGCGCGCTTGAGCGGGGAGAACCACAGGCCGTCGTAGACCAGCTCGGCCCAGCGCTGCTCGACCTGCCGCTTGTAGCGGGCGAGTTCGCGCTCGACGGTGACGTTCTCCAGCGCCTGGTGGGCGGTGATCAGGGCGATCGCGCCGGGGGCCTCGTAGATCTCCCGGGACTTGATGCCGACGAGGCGGTCCTCGACCATGTCGAGGCGGCCGACGCCCTGGGCACCGGCCCGCCTGTTGAGCTCCTCGATGGCCTGCAGGACGGTGACCTTGCGGCCGTCGACCGCGACCGGGACGCCGGCGTCGAAGGTGATGATCACCTCGTCGGCCTCGCGCGCGGTGGCCGGGTTCTGGGTGTACTCGTAGACGTCCTCGATCGGGGCGTTCCAGATGTCCTCCAGGAAGCCGGTCTCCACGGCCCGCCCGAAGACGTTCTGGTCGATCGAGTACGGGGACTTCTTGGTGGTGGCGATCGGCAGGCCCTTGGCCTCGGCGAAGGCGATGGCCTTGTCCCGGGTCATCGCGTAGTCGCGGACCGGGGCGATGCACTTGAGGCCCGGGGCGAGGGAGTTGATGCCGACCTCGAAGCGGACCTGGTCGTTGCCCTTGCCGGTGCAGCCGTGGGCGACGGTGGTGGCGCCGTGCTTCTGCGCGGCGGCGACCAGGTGCTTGACGATGACGGGCCGCGAGAGGGCGGACACCAGCGGGTACTGGCCCTGGTAGAGGGCGTTGGCCTTGAGGGCCGGCAGGCAGTACTCGTCGGCGAACTCCTCGCGGGCGTCGGCGACCTCGGCCTCGACGGCACCGCAGTCCAGCGCCCGCTGGCGGATGACGTCCAGGTCCTCGCCGCCCTGGCCGACGTCGACGGCGACGGCGATGACCTCCGCGCCCGTCTCCTCGGCGATCCAGCCGATGCAGACGGACGTGTCCAGACCGCCCGAGTAGGCGAGTACGACGCGCTCGGTCACGGCTTTCTCCTTCACAACTGTGCGAACAGGCTTACGGCGATAGGCATAAGTATGCACTACTCCGTATGAAATTCAAAACGCGAAGGACGAACCGGTTCCGGACACGCCTGTGGGCCCGGTCGGAACCGGGCCCACAGGGGAGGGAACGGGGCTGCCGCGCCCCGGGGTTGCCGTACCCGGGGATGCCGCGCCCCGGGCTACTGCGCCTTCGCCTGGGCGAGCTGCATCAGGTGGTCGGCGAGCGCCTGGCCGCCGAACGGGTCGCGGCTGATCAGCAGGACGGTGTCGTCGCCGGCGATGGTGCCGATGATCTCGAACACCTCCGCCTGGTCGATCGCCGAGGCCAGGAACTGCGCCGCGCCGGGCGGCGTGCGCAGCACGACCAGGTTGCCCGAGGCGGTGGCGGAGACCATGAGCTCGCCGGCCAGCCGGGCCATCCGGCCCTCGGTGGCGGACTCCCCCATCGGCGCGCGCGGGGTGCGGTCGCCGCCCTCGGCCGGGACGGCGTAGATGAGCGCGCCGTCCCGGTTGCGGATCTTCACCGCACCCAGCTCGTCCAGGTCCCGGGAGAGGGTGGCCTGGGTGACCACGAGTCCGTCGTCGGCGAGCAGCTTGGCGAGCTGGCTCTGCGAGCGCACGGGCTGGCGGGTGAGCAGGTCCACGATCCGCCGGTGGCGCGCGGTGCGGGTCTGCGGGACCTGCGGCGTCGGGCCGGCGGCGGGCTGCCCGGAGTTGGGTACGGTCATGTGGTTATTCTCCCGGACTACGCTCGGTTCGCATCGTCCGGGGCGTCCTCGCGGACGGCCCGCAGGACGGCCGGCAGCGCCGCGAGGAACGCGTCGGCCTCCTGCTCGGTGAGCACCAGCGGCGGAGCGAGCCGCACCGCGTCCGGCACGGCGGCGTTCACCAGGAAGCCGGCCTCCTGCAGGCCCGCCTGCACCTTCGCCGACACCGGCTCGGTCAGCACGATGCCCAGCAGCATCCCGGCCCCGCGCACGTGCGAGACCAGCGGGTCGCCGAGCGCCTCGACGCCGTGCCGCAGCCGCTCGCCGATCTTGCGGGCGTGCTCCAGCAGGCCCTCGGAGTCGATGGTGTCGAGCACCGCGAGGCCGGCCGCCGCGGCCACCGGGTTGCCGCCGAAGGTGGTGCCGTGCTGGCCCGGGGTGAGCAGCTCGGCCGCCCGGCCGAAGGCCAGCACCGCGCCCATCGGCAGGCCGCCGCCGAGCGCCTTGGCGAGCGTGACCACGTCCGGCTCGATGCCCTCGAAGGCCTGGTGGGCGAACCAGTGGCCGGTGCGGCCGACCCCGGTCTGGATCTCGTCCAGGACGAGCAGGGTGCCGGTGGCGCGGGTGATCTCCCGGGCGGCGGCCAGGTAGCCGTCGGGCAGCGGGATCGCGCCGTTCTCGCCCTGGATCGGCTCCAGGAAGACGGCGGCGGTCTCGGTGGTGACGGCCGCGCGCAGCGCCTCGACGTCACCGAAGGGGACGTGCGTGACGTCGCCGGGCAGCGGGCGGAACGGCTCCTGCTTGGCGGGCTGGCCGGTGAGCGCGAGGGCGCCCATGGTGCGGCCGTGGAAGCCGCCCTCCAGGGCGACCAGGTGGGTGCGGCCGGTCCGGCGGCTGATCTTGAAGGCGGCCTCGTTGGCCTCGGCGCCGGAGTTGCAGAAGAACACCCGGCCCGGGCGGCCGTCCAGGCGCAGCAGCCGCTCGGCGAGGGTGACGGTGGGTTCGGCGATGAAGAGGTTGGAGACGTGGCCGAGGGTGGCGATCTGGCGGCTCACGGCCTCGACGACCGCCGGGTGGGCGGTGCCGAGGGCGTTGACGGCGATGCCGCCGAGCAGGTCGGTGTACGCCTTGCCGTCGGCGTCCCAGAGCGTGCTGCCCTCGCCGCGGACCAGCGGGATCCGCGGGGTGCCGTAGTTGTCGGTGAAGGAGTGCTGCCACCGCTCGGTGAGCTGGGCGTTGGAAGTCATGCGAGTCCCCCGGTCACGGTCGGTTCGTCGTCCGGCACGACCATCGTGCCGATGCCCTCGTCGGTGAAGATCTCCAGCAGCAGGCTGTGCGGCACCCGGCCGTCCAGGACGCGGGCGGTGCCGACGCCCGAGCGCACGGCGCGCAGGCAGCCCTCCATCTTCGGGAGCATGCCGCTGGCCAGGTCCGGCAGCAGTTCCTCCAGCTCGGAGGCGTTGAGCTGGCTGATCACGTCGTCGGAGTTCGGCCAGTCCTTGTAGAGGCCCTCGACGTCGGTGAGGACGACGAGCATCTCGGCGCCGAGCGCGACCGCGAGGGCGGAGGCGGCGGTGTCGGCGTTGATGTTGTAGACGTGGCCGTCGGTGCCGCGGGCGATCGAGGAGATCACCGGGATGCGGCCGTCGGAGATCAGCGCCTTCACCGCGCCGGCCTCGATGTTGACGATGTCGCCGACCAGGCCGATGTCCACCTGCTCGCCGTCCACCACGGCGTACCGCTTGACGGCGGTCATGGTGTGGGCGTCCTCGCCGGTCATGCCGATCGCGAACGGGCCGTGCTGGTTGAGCAGACCGACGAGCTCGCGCTGCACCTGGCCGGCGAGCACCATCCGGACCACGTCCATGGTCTCCGGGGTGGTGACCCGCAGGCCGTTGGTGAACGAGGACTCCAGGCCGAGCCTGTCGAGCTGGGCGCTGATCTGCGGGCCGCCGCCGTGCACCACGACGGGGTGCAGGCCGGCGAAGCGCAGGAAGACGACGTCCTTGGCGAAGGCGGCCTTGAGCTCCTCGTCGACCATGGCGTTGCCGCCGAACTTGATCACCACGGTCTTGCCGTGGAAGCGCTCCAGCCACGGCAGGGCCTCGATGAGCGTCATGGCCTTGGGCAACGCGGTGTTGTTGCGGGCCTGTTCGCCCTTGGGTGCGATCTGCACTGTTCTGCTTCCCCGGCTCTGGTGGCGGCTGTCAGGTGGAGTAGGCGCTGTTCTCGTGCACGTAGTCGGCGGTGAGGTCGTTGGTCCACAGGCTGGCCCCGGCCCCGCCGGCGTTGAGGTTCGCGGTGATGACCACCTCGCGGCCGGTCATGTCGACGAGGTCGCGGTCCTCCCCCACGCTGCCGTCGCGGCAGACCCAGACACCGTTGATCGCGACGTCCAGGCGGTCCGGGTCGAAGGCGGCGTCGGTGGTGCCGATCGCGGCCAGCACCCGGCCCCAGTTCGGGTCCTCGCCGTGGATGGCGCACTTCAGGAGGTTGTTGCGGCTGATCACCCGGGCGACCTCGACGGCCTCCTGCTCGGTGGCGGCGCCGGTGACGTCGATCCGGATGTCCTTGCTGGCGCCCTCGGCGTCGGCGATCAGCTGACGGGCGAGGTCGGCGCAGACGGTGCGCACCGCCTCGTCGAACTCGGCCGGGTCCGGGACGGTGCCGGACGCGCCGGAGGCGAGCAGCAGCACGGTGTCGTTGGTGGACATGCACCCGTCGGAGTCGATCCGGTCGAAGGTGGTGCGGGTGGCGCCGCGCAGCGCCGCGTCCAGGGCGGCGGCGTCGGCCTCGGCGTCGGTGGTGAGCACGACCAGCATGGTGGCCAGGCTCGGGGCGAGCATGCCGGCGCCCTTGGCCATGCCGCCGACCGTCCAGCCGGCCGGGCTGGTGACCTGCGCGGTCTTGTGGACGGTGTCGGTGGTCTTGATGGCGATCGCGGCCCGCTCGCCGCCGGTGGCGCTGAGCGCGGCGGCGGCCGTGGTGACGCCGGGCAGCAGGATGTCCATCGGCAGCCGCACGCCGATCAGGCCGGTGGAGGCGACGGCGACCTCGCCGGCGTTCAGCCCCAGCTCCCCGGCGACCTTCTCGGCGGTGGCGTGGGTGTCCTGGAAGCCGAGCGGGCCGGTGCAGGCGTTGGCGCCGCCGGAGTTGAGGACGACGGCGGAGACCGTACCGCCCTTGAGGACCTGCTCGGACCAGAGCACGGGGGCGGCCTTGACCCGGTTGGCGGTGAAGACGCCGGCGGCGGCCAGCAGGGGCCCGTCGTTGACGACGAGCGCGAGGTCGGGGGTGCCGGAGGCCTTGATCCCGGCGGTCACGCCGGCGGCCCGGAAGCCCTGGGCGGCGGTGACGCCGACGTTCTGGTGGTCGGTCACGGTGCGACTCCGTTCACGGGAAGGCCCAGCTCCTCGGGCAGGCCGAGGGCGATGTTCATGCTCTGCACCGCGCCGCCGGCGGTGCCCTTGACCAGGTTGTCGATCGCGCTGATCGCCACGATCCGCCCGGCGGCCGCGTCCAGGGCGACCTGCACCAGGGCGGCGTTGGAGCCGTAGACACTGCTGGTCTGCGGCCACTGCCCCTCGGGCAGCAGGTGGACGAACGGCTCGTCGCCGTACGCCCGCGCGTAGGCGGCGCGCAGCTCCTCGGCGCCCACCCCGGGCTTCGCCTTCGCGGAGCAGGTGGCGAGGATGCCGCGCGGCATCGGGACGAGGGTGGGGGTGAAGGAGACGGTGACCGGCTCACCGGCGAGCGGGGTGAGGTTCTGGGACATCTCCGGGGTGTGCCGGTGGACGCCGCCGACGCCGTAGGCGCTGACGCTGCCCATCACCTCGCTGCCGAGCAGGTGGGTCTTGGCGGCCTTGCCCGCGCCGGAGGTGCCGGAGGCGGCGACGACCACGGCCTCGGGCTCGGCCAGGCCGGCCGCGTAGGCGGGGAACAGCGCGAGCGAGACGGCCGTCGGGTAGCAGCCGGGGACGGCGATCCGGTTGCTGCCCTTGAGCGCGGCGCGGTGGCCGGGCAGCTCGGGCAGGCCGTAGGGCCAGGTGCCGGCGTGCGCGGAGCCGTAGAACTGCTCCCAGTCGGCGGCGGCCTTGAGCCGGAAGTCGGCGCCGCAGTCGACGACCAGCACGTTCGCGCCGAGCGCCTCGGCGACGGCGGCGGACTGGCCGTGCGGCAGCGCCAGGAACACCACGTCGTGGTCGGCCAGTACCTCGGGGGTGGTCGGTTCCAGGACCCGGTCGGCCAGCGGCAGCAGGTGCGGCTGGAGCAGGCCCAGCCGGGTGCCCGCGTTCGAGCCGCCGGTCAGCGCCCCGATCTCCACCTCCGGGTGGCCGAGCAGCAGGCGCAGCACCTCACCGCCCGCGTATCCGCTCGCGCCGGCGACGGCGACTCGCAATGCCATGGCGTTCCTCCTTCGTCGTGGCATGAATATACGCAGTACGGAACATTCATGCAAGGGAGGGTGCGAAGGACCGCCGCCCGGCCCGGCGTCCCGGGCGGCGCGGGCACGCGGTCAGCGCTTGACGGCCCTGAGCACCACGAACTTGGGGTTGCCCGCGACCGTGCGGCAGTTGCCGAACAGGCGGCGCAGCTTGACGTGGTAGCCGAGGTGGCGGTTGCCGACCACCCACAGCTCGCCGCCCGGGCGCAGCGCGCGGCGGGCGCCGGTGAACATCCGCCAGGCGGTGGCGTCGGTGGTGGCCTGGTGGGAGTGGAAGGGCGGGTTGGTGAGGACGAGGTCCACCGAGCCGGCCGGGACGGGCGCGTCGCTCAGCGCGTCGGCGGTGAGGAACTCGGCGGGGGCGTCGGGGCCGAGGTTGGCGCGGAAGGTCTCCTCGGCGGAGGCGACCGCCTGGTGGGACTCGTCGACGAAGAGCAGTTCGGCGCCGGGGGCGGCCAGGGCGGCGGCGGTGCCGACCACGCCGTTGCCGCAGCCGAGGTCGACGATCCTGGCGCCGGGGGCGGCGGTGGGCAGGTGGGCGAGCAGGAAGCGGGTGCCGATGTCGAGGCGGTCGGCGCAGAAGGTGCCGGCGTGGTTGACCACGGTGCGGCCCGAGGCGGGGCCGATGTCGCCGGGCAGGGCGTAGCGGTGCGGCCAGGGGTTGGGACCGGGGTCGGCGGCCCGGCCGGGGGTGCACAGGATCAGCCGGGCCTTGCGGACGGCGAGCGAGGTGCGGGTGGGGCCGAGGATCCGCTCGAAGAGGTCGAGCGTGGAGGTGTGGATCTCGGTGGTCATGCCGGTGCCGAGGACCACGGTGTCCGGGCGCAGGGACGGGGCGAGCCGGTGCAGCTGGTCCTCCAGCAGGGCGAGGCTCTTGGGGACGCGCACCAGCAGGACGTCGGTGGACGCGGGCGGGGTGTCGCGGGTGGTGAGCAGCCGGGCGGCCCCGGGGGCGGCGCCGGCCCGGGCGAGGTTGGCCGCGGTGGCGCGCTGGGCGAGGTGCGAGTCGCTGATCTGGGTGATCCGCGCCGGGGCCCGCTCGGCGGGGGCGGTGGCGAGGGCGGTGGTGAGCGCGCCCCAGCGGTCGCCGAGGACGGTGACGGCGCGGCCGGCCAGGGCGGTGGCCCGGCCCTCGGCGGAGTCGGCCTCGCCGGCCAGGTGCCGCAGCAGGTACTCGTCGGCGGCGTCCCAGGCGCGCAGCCGCTCGCGCGGGTCCTCCGGGTAGCGGGTGAGGCCGAGGGGGCCCCACGGGGTCGGGAAGGGGGTCACGGCGGCGGTGGCGAGGTGGTTCATCGCCGCCCAGGCTAGCCGACCGGCTGCCGCGCGGGGACCGGCGCCCGACCGGCGCCCGCGCGGGGACCGGGGCGGCGGCCGATACTGGGAGGGCCCGACGGAAGGGGCACGGCCATGGACTGGAAGCTCGAAGTGGTGGTGGTCCCGGTGACGGACGTCGACCGGGCGAAGGTCTTCTACGAGGAGCGGGTCGGCTTCGCCGTCGACCACGACACCCGGATCCGGGACGGGGTGCGGGTGGTGCAGCTGACGCCGCCCGGCTCCAGTTGCTCGATCGTGGTGGGCACCGGGCTGACGGACGCGCCGGCGGGCTCGCTGAAGGGGCTGCAGCTGGTGGTGCCGGACATCGACCGGGCGCACGCGGAGCTGGTGGCGCGGGGCGTGGAGGTGAGTCCGGTGCAGCACTTCGAGGACGGGGACCGGGTGGACGGGCGGGGCGAGCTGTGGAACTCCTTCGTCTTCTTCAGCGATCCGGACGGCAACGGCTGGGCCGTCCAGGAGGCGCCCGGCCGGCGCTGAATCCGGCGCCGGGCACGGGAGGACCTAAGCTCGGAGGATGGTCGAAGACGAGGGAAGCGTCCGGGTGGACAGCTGGATCTGGTCGGTGCGGCTGGCCAAGACGCGGTCGGCCGCGGCGGCGGCGTGCAAGGCCGGGCACGTGCGGGTCAACGGTGATCGGGCCAAGCCGGCGCAGGCGCTGAAGCCGGGCGACGAGGTCCGGGTGCGCCTGGAGGGGTGGGAGCGGGTCGTCGTGGTGACGAAGCTGATCCGCAAGCGGGTCGGCGCGGGGGTCGCGGCGGAGTGCCTGGTGGACAACAGCCCGCCGCGTCCGGCGCGCGAGTTCGTCGCCGCGCCGGGCGTGCGCGACCGGGGCGCCGGGCGGCCGACCAAGCGCGACCGCCGGGAGATGGACCAGCTGCGGCGGCACTGAGACGGGTCCGCGGCAGGAAGCACCGGCAGGGCGTCGCGCACGGCGGTCTCCACCACGGCGCCGGCCGGACTGCCGGCGGGGCCGGGGCCGCGCGCCGCCGGGGCCGCGCGCGGCCCCGGCTCAGCCGGCGAGGGTGTCGGTGCGGACCTCGGTGAGGAAGGCGTCCAGGTTCGCCACCGTGCGGGCGATCTGCTCCTCCACCGGGAGCGACTCGTTGGGCCGGGTGACCGAGGCGGAGTTCTTGCGCCCGCGCACGTAGAGCGAGCAGGCGAGGTCGGCGCAGAGGTAGGTGCCGACGGTGTTGCCCTCGCGGCCCGCCGCGCCCGCCCGGCGGGCCGTGAGCAGCGCGACGCCGGAGCCCGCGTGGGCGGTGACGCACAGCGAGCAGACGTTGGTCTTGGTCAGGCTCCGCCGGAACGACGGCACCCGCAGGGTGACGCCGACCAGCGCGCCGCGGTGCTCGGCGACCAGGTAGGCGCGGTCGGGCGCGCCCTGGTCCCGCCAGCCCAGGAAGTCGAGGTGCTCCCAGGGGAGTTCGGCCAGCCCGCGGGGCAGGCTGAGCCGCCGGGCCTCGCCCTTGGAGCAGTTGACGAAGGACGCGCGGATCTCGGTCTCGTTCAGGGCTCGCATGCCCGGCAAGCTAACACCGGACCAGCGGGCGCGTCGCCCGGTTTTTCCCGGGCCGCCCGTCCGCCGGTGGCCCGGGACGTCAGGCCACCGGGTGCGCGGCCTGGACGGCGAGGCGCCGCGGGGCGTCCGCGCCGATCCCGGCGAGCAGGTCGTCGAGGCCGAGGAACACCTCCCAGGGCTCGCGCCCGGCCGCCTGCGCGAGGCGGGCCACCACCCGGTCCTCCAGGTCGCGGACCCGGCTGTCCTTCCAGGCCTTGTCGGCCAGGCCGACCAGCAGGTCCTCCAGCGTGGTGCCGGGGTCCGTCCAGCTGCCGTGGGTACGGGCGAAGCGGGCCAGGCGCTCGGGGACGCCGCGGGCGAGCAGCAGCCCGTACCCGGCCCGCTCGTGCAGCGAGCCGGGGACGGAGAGCTCCTCGCGGTGGACGACCTTGCCGATGTCGTGGGTGGCGGCGCCGAACAGCACGGCCTCCCGGTCCACCGGCACGCCGTACCCGGCGCAGCCGTCCAGGACGGCGGCGGCGACCTCGTGGACCAGCCCGAGGTGGGCGACCAGCCGGGGCGGGGCGCCGACCTCGGCGAGCAGGGCCGCGGCGGTCGCGGGCAGCGGCGCGATCCCGTCGGTCACGCCCGCTTGAAGGCGACGCCCGCGTACGCCGAGACGTCCTGCCAGCCCTCGGGCAGGTCGGTGGTGCGCACGTGACCGGCGTCCGGGCGCCAGAGCGGGAGCTGGACGAGGCCGGGGCCGGCGAACTCGAAGTCGCCGAAGAAGGGCTCGACGGCCGCGCGCGGGCGCAGCACCAGCGGGGCGCTCGCGCTGCGGTACACCCGGGTGCCCTCGGCGGCGCTCTCCCGGGAGGCGAAGTCGGGGCTGCCGTGCGAGAGGATCAGCGCGCTGCCGGGGGCGAGCGCCTCGCGCAGGGTGCGGACGATCCGCTCGGCGCCGTCCTCGTCGCGGATGAAGTGCAGGACGGCGACCAGCATCAGGGCGACCGGTTCGCCGAGGTCGACGGCGCCGCGCAGGGCGGGGTGGGCGAGGATCGCCTCGGGCTCGCGCAGGTCGGCCTCGATCACCGAGGTGTGGCCGGCCGGGTGGCCGGCGAGCAGGGCGCGCGCGTGGGTGGCCACGATCGGGTCGTTGTCGACGTAGACGACCCGGGCGTCCGGGGCCACCCGGCGGGCGACCTCGCTGGTGGAGCCGACGGCGGGGATGCCGGTGCCGATGTCGACGAACTGCCGGATGCCCCGGCCGGCCGCGAACTCGACGGCGCGGCCGAGGAACTCGCGGTTGGTGCGGGCCAGCAGCCGCAGCGCCGGGTAGGCGGCGATGGCGGCCTCGGCGGCCTTGCGGTCGGCCTCGAAGTTGTCCTTGCCGCCGAGGTAGTAGTCGTACATCCGGGCCGTGTGCGGGACCCCGGTGTCCAGTTCGGTCGGCGGCTGCCAGTCCCCGGCGCGCGCCCACTCCCAGTCGGTGCCGGTGACGCCGCGCGCCGCCGTCCTGTCCTCGGTCATCTGCCGCCCCCTGGTGTTCGCGTCCGTCCGGGGTGCCCCCGCCGGACGGTTCCTGTCGCTTCCGCCCCGCTCCCGGCAGGCGGCCGGTGGCGGCCCCCACCGCACGGTGCGCCGTGATCGTAACCGACGAAACGCCATCGAAACAGCGGCAGTTCAGGTTTCCGCAGCATCCGAACCATGGTGTGTGTGCACGTCAACACCGTGTGCGGGGTGGCCGGTCCCGGCCGAGGCGAGCGGTCGCCGCCGGGGTGTCGCCGTCCCTATGCTGGCTGCCGATGACTGCCGACCGGCGCACCGTCCTGCGCACCACCGTCAAACTGGCCGCGCTCGCCGCCGGCGGCCTGCTCACCGCCTGCGGCGACCCCGGTCGCCGCCGGGCCGACCCGGGGGTGTTCGCCGCGCGTCCGGAGGCGGTGGACCCGTCGGGCACCGTGGATCCGGCCTGGGCCGGCGGCGAGGGGCCCGCCTCGCCGGAGCCCGCCGGGACGACGGCCGCCGCCTCCCCCGCACCGGCCGCGACCGCCACCGCCCCGCCCGCCCCGCCGGTGCTGCCGCCGCTGGCGCCCGGCACCCCGGTCGAGGTCGCGTACGGGCCGCGCACCGGCCGCGGCGTCGCCCTGACCTTCCACGGCAGCGGCGATCCGGCGCTCGCCGCCGCCCTGCTGGAGATCGCCGAGCGGCGCGGCGTCGGGCTCACCGTGATGGCCGTCGGCAGCTGGCTCGACCAGCAGCCGCAGATGGCCCGCCGGATCCTGGACGGCGGCCACGAGCTGGGCAACCACACCCAGAACCACCAGAACATCTCGACCATGCCACCGGACCGGGCACGCGCCGAGATCGCCCAGTGCGCGGAGCGGCTGCAGCGGCTCACCGGCTCGATCGGCCGCTGGTTCCGCCCGTCGGCGGCCCAGTACGCGACGCCGATGGTGCGGGAGCAGGCGAAGGCGGTCGGGTACGAGCACGTGCTCTCCTTCGACGTGGACCCGCGCGACTACGCCGACCCGGGCGCCGCCGAACTGCAGCGCCGGGTGCTGGGCTCGGTGCGCGGCGGCTCGGTGGTCGCCCTGCACCTGGGCCACCGCTGCACGGTCGACGCGCTGCCGGGCATCCTCGACGGCCTCGGCAGGGCCGGGCTGACCCCGGTCACCGCGAGCCGCCTCTTCGCCTGACCCCCGGTCGGCCGCCGTTCGGAGCGTGCGATGCTTCCGGGATGCGGTACGTCATCATCGGGGCGGGTGCGGTGGGCGGCACGATCGGTGCCCGGCTGCACGAGGGTGGCGGCGCCGCTCAACGAGGCCCTGCAGCGGCTGGCCGGGGAGTTCGCCCGCACCGGCCGGGCGCCGGGCTCGCTCACCGAGCGGGAGCTGGCGGAGCTGCGCGCGCTGTGAACCGGACCGCGGCGACCCGGGCCGTCGTGCCCCGGACCGCCGCGCCCCGGACCGCCGCGCGTCAGGCCATCGGGTCGTCGGGCCCGTAGGGGCGCAGCCGCAGGGTGCGGGCGTCCGCCACGCGGATCTCCTCGGCGCGGCGGACGAGTTCCTCCAGGTTGTCGCGTCCGGCGTGCAGGAAGCGCCCGTGCAGCGCGTCGAAGCGCCCGCGGGCGGCGTCCACGACGACGGCGACCATGTACGGGATGGAGCCCCAGCTCGTGGTGTCGCGGAACATCGGCATGCCGGCGGTCATGTCGGTCTCGACCGCGCCGGGGCTGATGTCCAGGATCACCACGTGGTGCTCGGCGAGCGGGTCGGCGAGGTTGTCGGAGAGCTTGAGCAGCGCGCCCTTGGAGGTGGCGTACGCGGTGTACTGGCCGTCGGGGCGCAGCGCGAAGCCGGAGTTGAGGTTGACGACGCGCCCGCGCCGGCGGCGGACCATGCCGGGCAGGACGCAGCGCAGCAGGTTGTAGGGGCCGCGCAGGTTGACCTCGACGACCTGCCACCACTGGTTGACGTCGGTCTCCCAGAGCGGGACCTCGGCGCGGTCGATCTGGCCGGCGTTGTTGACCAGCAGGTCGACGGGGCCCAGGTCGCGTTCGACGACGCGCACGGCCTCGCGGACCGAGCCGGGGCGGGTGACGTCGGCGGTGACGGCGACGCCGCGCGAGCCGTGCCGCGCGCACTCCTTGAGGGTGTCGGTGAGGGTCTCGTGGGTGCGCCCGACGAGGCCGACGGCCATGCCCTCGGCGGCGAGGCCGATGGCGGTCTCCCGGCCGATGCCGCGGCCGGCGCCGGTGACCAGGGCGACCTGTCCCGCGAGCGATCCCGTCGGCATGGCGTGCTCCCTCCGTCCGTCCAGGACCACCCTCGGTCCGGGCCCGCATTCTGTCGCCCGGCGGGCGCGGGCGGGGCGCCAGCGCACGGGCGACGCGGGCGGGCCCACCCGTTCGGGGGAAGGCGCGGGGCGGCGGGTCGGCCGGGGAGGGGATGACCTACTGGCCGGTAGGGAGTAGTAACGTCGTCGGGGCGGTGCACCGGTCCGCACATACCGGTGCCCCGAACCGCCGAACAGCAGCTGCTGGGCCACCACGCTGGGCGACCCCCAGCACCACCGAAGGGCAACTGAGTGAGTGACATCGCGCGCATCGGAGTGATCGGCTGCGGACTGATGGGGTCGGGCATCGCGGAGGTGTTCGCCCGGGCGGGGCTGGAGGTCCTGGTCGCCGAGGCGAGCGGGGAGGCGCTGGAGTTCGGGCGCGCCCGGCTGACCAACTCCCTGGACACCGCCGTGAAGCGCGGCAAGCTGACGCAGGAGCAGCGCGACGAGGCGCTGTCCCGCCTGGCGTTCACCGTCGACCTGGCGGACTTCGCGGACCGTGACCTGGTGGTCGAGGCGGTCGCCGAGCGCGCGGACGTCAAGGTGCAGATCTTCGAGACGCTGGACCGGGTGGTGGAGCGGCGGGACGCGATCCTGGCCTCGAACACCTCCTCGATCCCGATCGTGAAGCTGGCCGCCGCCACCACCCGCCCGGAGCAGGTGATCGGCCTGCACTTCTTCAACCCGGCGCCGGTGCAGAAGCTGGTCGAGGTGATCCCGACGCTGACCACCTCGGCCGCCACCACCGACCGGGTGGAGGCGTTCGCCACCGAGGTGCTGCAGAAGTCGCCGATCCGCGCCCGCGACCGGGCCGGCTTCGTGGTGAACGCGCTGCTGGTGCCGTACCTGCTGTCGGCGGTGCGGATGTTCGAGTCGGGGGTGGCGACCGCCTCCGACATCGACAAGGGCATGGAGGCCGGCTGCGCCCACCCGATGGGCCCGCTGCGGCTGTGCGACCTGATCGGCCTGGACACCATCGTGTCGATCGCCGAGTCGATGTACGACGAGTACAAGGAGCCGCTGTACGCCGCTCCCCCGCTGCTGTCCCGGATGGTCGACGCGGGCCTGCTGGGCCGCAAGTCCGGCCGCGGCTTCTACGACTACACCGCGACCGCCTGACGCCGGTGGGCGGGAGGTCCGGCCGGGGGCCGGCTCCTCCCGCCACCGCGCCGCGGCGGCCGGCCGCCGGCGGTCAGCTGTTGATGGTGTAGCTGTCGCCGTAGACCTTCCACTTCAGCGGCGGGTTGAGGTCGAAGTTCCCGGCGTTGAGGAAGACCAGCTGCTCGGTGTCGACCCGGCTGGTGTCGGCGTGGGCCTCCTCCTGCTTCATGACGACCTTGCGGGCCTCCAGGAAGGCCTTGAGGTAGGTGGCCTCGTCGCCGCCCTGCGCGGGGGTCCTGGCCTTCTTCATGGCGGCCGCGCGGATCCCGCCGAAGCTGTCGGAGCTGGTGCCGGGGCCGTGCATGACGATGGCGTCGTAGTAGATGAACTGGCCGAGCGCGCGCAGGCCGTCGGACTTGGCCCGGCTGACCGAGGGGTTGAAGTAGACCCGGTCGCGCTCCTCGTTCTGGGCCTGCTGGAAGACGGTGTCCTTGGCGGCGGTGACCCAGTCCCGCTCGAAGGCGGAGCCGAGCCCGGAGTGCGAGTCGGTGCCGTTGACCTTGCGCAGCGCCGGGAGGTACTTGGCGAGGATGTTGCCCGGCTTCAGGTCGGTGTAGTGCTCGACGAGTTCGAGCATGTCACCGGTGCCGGAACAGAAGCCGATGATGCCGGCGGTGTAGCCGCGGCCGTCGTTGATGTCCTCGATGTACTTGTACTGGGCCTTCCAGTCGAGGGAGGAGTTCTCGGCGCTGGACACCAGCTGCATGGCGATGTCCTTCTTGTGCGGGTCGTCCAGGCCCACGGCGGCGAGCCGGACGGTGCCGGCGGCGGGCGCGGCGTGGACGGTGCCGGCGGCCGCGACGGTGGCCGGGGCGGCGACCAGCAGGGCGGCGAGGGCGAGGCGGACGGTGCGGTGCTGGGTACGCATCTGACGCTCCGTTTCCCTGATCCGGGCATGGGGGTGGCCGGACCCGTGAGAGTTAGGAAAGTTTCCTAACTTGATTGAAGCGTTCACGCCGGGCACGGCGCAAGGGGATTGCCCGCAAAGGCACGCGAAAGGGCCCCGACCGGCGTACCGGTCGGGGCCACTTCGGCAGAACGCCCCGGGCAGGGCGCACTTGACGGGGCGTCAGGCGCCGCGCAGCACCGCGCCGGTGCGGGCGACGGCCTCGGCGACGGCCGCCTCGCGGGCGGCGCTCGCCTCGTCGGCGGTCAGCGTCCGGTCCGCGGCGCGGAACCGCAGCGCGTACGCCAGCGACTTCCTGCCCGCGCCGACCTGCTCGCCGGTGAAGACGTCGAACAGCCGGATCGCCTCCAGCAGTTCGCCGGCCCCGGCGCGGAGCGCGGCCTCCACGTCGGCGGCCGGCACGTCGGCGTCGACGATCAGCGCGACGTCCTGGGTGGCCACCGGGAAGCCGGAGACCGCCGGACCCTCGACCCGCGCGGCGCCGTCGGCGGCCAGCAGGTCCAGGTCGAGCTCCATCGCGCCGGTGCGCTCGGGCAGGCCCATCGCCTTGACGACGCGCGGGTGCAGCTCACCGGCGTGGCCGACCACGCGGTCGGTGCCGGCCACCACCAGCTCGGCGCAGCGGCCCGGGTGCCACGGCATCAGCCGGCCCTGGCGGGCGGTCAGCTCGACGCCGGCGGCGCGGGCCACCGTGCGGGCGGCCTCGATGGCGTCGGCCCAGGTCGCCGGAGCGCCCTTGCCCCACCAGCCGGACGGCAGCCGCTCGCCGGCCAGCGCGACGGCGACCCGGCGCGGCTGGTGCGGCAGCGCGGCGTCCAGCGCGGCCAGCTCCTCGTCGCTGGGCCGGCGGTCGACGGCCGGACGCGGGGCGACCGACAGCTCGTCCTTCGGCAGGAACACCGTGCCCGTCTCGAAGATCGCCAGATCGGTGTTGCCGCGGCCGACGTTGCGGCGCAGCGCCCCGAGCAGGCCCGGCAGCAGCGTGGTGCGCAGCCCCGGCTCCTCGTCGTTCAGCGGGTTGACCAGGGTGACGGTCCGCCGGCGGCGGTCCGCCGGCTCCAGGCCGAGCGACTCGAAGGAGGCCTCGCCGACGAACGGGTAGTTGTTGACCTCGACGTAGCCGGCGCCGGCCAGCGCGACGCCGACCCGGCGGTGCATCCGCTGGGCCTCGGTCAGGCCCTTGCCCGGCGGGACGGTGGGCATCCGGGCGGGGACGTTGTCGTAGCCCTCCAGCCGGATGACCTCCTCGGCGAGGTCGTACGGGTCGGTGAGGTCGGGGCGCCAGGTCGGCGGGGTGACCTCCAGGACGTCGGCGCCGGCGACCGAGCAGCCGATCTCCTGCAGGCGCCGGGTGACGGTCTCGCGGCCGTACGCGGTGCCGGCGACCCGGTCCGGCAGGTCGGCGGCGATGGTGATGGTGCGCACCGGGTGCGGGGCGGCGATGTCGGTGACACCGGCCTCGGCGGTGCCGCCGGCGATCAGCACCAGCAGGTCGACGGCGCGCTGCGCGGCGGCGCGGGCGGCCTCCGGGTCGACGCCGCGCTCGAAGCGCTTGGACGCCTCGGAGGGCAGCTTGTGGCGCTTGGCGCCGCGGGCGATGGCGACCGCGTCGAAGTGCGCCGCCTCGATGATCACCTCGGTGGTGCCCGGGCCGGCGGCCGGGTCGAGGATCTCGGTGGAGGCGCCGCCCATGACGCCGGCCAGGCCGATCGGGCCGCTGTTGTCGCAGATCAGCAGGTCCTCGGCGGACAGCGTGCGCTTGACACCGTCCAGGGTGGTGAGGCTCTCGCCGTCCTCCGCCCGGCGGACCACGATGGGGCCGTCGACGCGCTGCTTGTCGTAGGCGTGCAGCGGCTGGCCGACCTCGAGCATCACGTAGTTGGTGATGTCGACGGCGAGCGAGATCGGGCGGATGCCCGCCTTCTGCAGCCGGCGCTGGAGCCAGATCGGGGACTTGGCGGCCGGGTCGAGGCCGACGACCGTGCGGGCCACGAAGCGGTCGCAGCCGGCCGGGTCGTTGACCTTGACCAGGTAGCCGAAGGAGTTGGCCGGCGGCACGTCGAGCAGCGCCGGGTCGGCCAGCGGCAGCCCGTACGCGGCGGCGGCCTCACGGGCGACGCCGCGCATGGACAGGCAGTAGCCGCGGTCCGGGGTGACGGCGATGTCCAGCACCTCGTCGACGAGCTGGAGCAGCTCGATGGCGTCGGTGCCGGGCTCGTACTCGGGCGGGAGCACGATGATGCCGTTGTGGTCGTCGCCCATGCCGAGCTCGCGGGCCGAGCAGATCATGCCGGCCGAGGTCTGGCCGTAGGTCTTGCGGGCGGAGATCGGGAACGGGCCGGGCAGCACCGCGCCGGGGAGCACCACGACGACCTTGTCGCCGACGGCGAAGTTGCTGGCGCCGCAGACGATCTCCTGCGGCTCGCCGGTGCCGTTGGCGTCGCCGACGTTGACGAAGCAGTGCCGGATCGGCTTCTTGAAGCCGGTCAGCTCCTCGATGGAGAGCACCTCGCCGACCACCAGCGGCCCCTTGAGGTCGCCGCCGAGCTGCTCGACGGTCTCGACCTCCAGGCCGGCGCGGACCAGCCTCTCGGCCACGTCGCGGCCGGTCTCGCCGGCCGGCAGGTCGACGTACTCGCGCAGCCAGGAAAGCGGGACGCGCATCAGATCTCCATCCCGAACGGGAGGGTGAAGCGCACGTCACCCTCGACCATGTCGCGCATGTCGGCGACGTTGTGACGGTTCATCAGGATCCGCTCAAGGCCCAGGCCGAAGGCGAACCCGCTGTAGCGGCTCGGGTCCACGCCGCAGGCGACCAGCACCCGCGGGTTGACGACGCCGCAGCCGCCGAGCTCGATCCAGCCCTCGGAGCCGCAGGTGCGGCAGGGGCGGTCCGGGTTGCCGACCGACGCGCCGCGGCACACGAAGCACTGCAGGTCGATCTCGGCGCTCGGCTCGGTGAACGGGAAGTACGAGGGCCGCCAGCGCAGCTCCAGGCCGTCGCCGATGAGCGTCGAGACCAGCTGCTCGATGGTGCCCTTGAGGTCGGCGAAGGTGATGCCCTCGTCCACGGCCAGGCCCTCGACCTGGCGGAAGACCGGGGTGTGGGTGGCGTCCAGCTCGTCGGTGCGGTAGACCCGGCCGGGGCAGACGACGTAGACCGGGGGCTCGCGGTCGAGCAGGGTGCGGGCCTGGACCGGGGAGGTCTGGGTGCGCAGCACCACGCCGGAGTCGGCGGAGCCGTCCGGGGCCTGGACGAAGAAGGTGTCCTGCATCGAGCGGGCCGGGTGGTCCGGGCCCAGGTTGAGGGCGTCGAAGTTGAGCCACTCGGCCTCGACCTCGGGGCCCTCGGCCACCTGGTAGCCCATCGCGACGAAGGTGTCCTCGATGCGCTCGGCCAGCGTGGTCAGCGGGTGGCGGGCGCCGCGCGGGGTGCGGTCGTAGGGAAGGGTGACGTCCACCGCCTCCTCGACCAGCACACGGGCGTCGCGCTCGGCCTCCAGTTCGGCCTGCCGCTTGGCGAGCGCCTGGTTGACGGCGCCCCGGGCCTGGCCGATCAGCTTGCCGGCGGCGGCCTTGGCGTGCGGGGGGAGGGCGCCGATCTCGCGGTTGGCCAGGGACAGGGCGGAGCGGTCGCCGGTGTGGGCGACCTTGGCCTGCTTCAGCTCGTCGAGGCTGGTGGCGGCGGCGAACGCGGCGACGGCCTCGTCCCGGGCCGCCTCCACCACCTCGGGCTTGAGGGCCTCGACCTCGACCGGGTCGTACGACTTGTTGGGTGCCGACATCTCTATCTTTCCCGTGCTCCTGCTCGTCCGTGCTCAGGTAAGGGGCTCGTGCCTTCGCGTCACGCCCGGCGTGGCCGGGGCACGGGCAGCCGTTCTCCGAACGAGGGAGGCGGGGTGTCCGCGGCTCGGCCGCGCCGGGCGTTCCACAACGCCAAAGGTCGAGTGTAGTCGCAGCGCTTGGCGCGACTGCCGTCAAGCCCGCCCGGGGGACCGACCACCACGCGCTCACAGCATGCTGTGTTCGTCGTTCGTGCTCCTTCAGAGCATGAAGTCGGGCACCCCGGCGGGCAGGATAAATCGGAACCGGGCGCCGCCGCCGGGCGCGCGGTCGACGCGGATCGAGCCGCCGTGGGCCTCCACGATGCCCTTGACGATGTAGAGGCCGAGCCCGGTGCCGCCGCGCTTGGAGCCGCGCCAGAAGCGGGTGAAGACGCGCGGCACCGCCTCCTCGGGGATGCCGCTGCCTTCGTCGCTCACGGTGACCGCTGTGCCTTCCACGATGCGGGGCGGGGTGCCGGGGCGCTCCCAGACGGGGGCCTCGACGACCTCCTTGGCCGGTGCCACCTCGATGGTGACAGTCCCGTCACCGTGCCGCACGGCATTTTCCAGCAGGTTGGCGAGCACCTGGTCCACCTTGTCGGGGTCGGCCCACAGCACGGTGAGCGGCTCGCTGACCCGGACGTCGAAGCGCTCCTCGGGGATGCCGGTGGCGACCTTGCGCTCGACGTGCCGGCGCACCGCGGCGGCCAGGTCGACGACCTGCTTGCGCAGCTCCAGCCGGCCGGCGTCGATCCGGGAGATGTCCAGCAGCTCGGCGATCAGCCGGGTGACCCGGTCGGCGTCGGCGTCCACGGTCTCCAGCATCAGCCGCTTCTGCCCGTCGGTGAACCGCTCCCACTTGGCGAGCAGGGTCGCGGTGAACCCCTTGACGCTGGTGAGCGGCGAGCGCAGCTCGTGCGCGACGGTGGCGATCAGCTCGGCGTGGCTGCGCTCGGTGCGCCGGCGGGCCTCGGTGCCGCGCAGGGCGATCACCAGCCGCTCCAGCGGTTCCCCGGGCCGGCTGCGGACGTAGCGGGCGGAGACGAGCACCTCGCGCCCGCCGGGCAGCAGCAGGTTGCGCTCCGGCTGGCCGGTGCGCACCGCCAGGCCGCCGTACGGGTCGGTCAGCTGCCACCAGCGGCGGCCGTCGAGGTCCTCCAGCGGCAGGACGTCCTCCAGCGCGCTGCCGAGCGCCGCCTGCGCGGCGACGCCGGTCAGCCGGGCGGCGGCCCGGTTGAAGCGGACCACCCGGCCCAGGGCGTCGGCGACCACCAGGCCGTCCGGCAGGTCGTCCGGGTCGAGCTCTGGCCCGCTGCCGACCATGGGTGTCCTCCCCGATTACCCACCGTGTCTTTCCCCCCACCGAGGCAGACCCTAGCGCCTCGCAGCCCCCTGTAGTAGGGCCCGCGTCATCGGGCCCCCGGCGAGTTGCCGGCGCGGGTCAGCGCGTGGCGCGGCACCCGCCGGGAGAGCGCTGGGCGCGGGCCGAGGCGTAGAGGCAGACGGCGGCGGCGGTGGCCAGGTTGAGGCTCTCGGCGTGGCCGTGGATCGGCACGCGCACGACCTCGTCGGTCAGTGCGCGGGTCTCCTCCGGGAGCCCCCACGCCTCGTTGCCGAACACCCATGCGCCCGGCGCGCCCAGGGTGCCCTCGTCGAGCTCCTGGTCGAGGTCGCGCTCCCCCGCGCCGTCGGCGGCCAGCACCCGCACCCCGGCCTCGCGCAGCCTGCCGATCGCCTCCTCGACCGGCACGCCGACGGCGACCGGGAGGTGGAAGAGGCTGCCGACCGAGGCCCGCACGGCCTTCGGGTTGTAGAGGTCCACGGAGGCGTCGGTGAGCACCACGGCGTCCGCGCCGGCCGCGTCGGCGGTGCGCAGCACGGTGCCCGCGTTGCCGGGGTCGCGCACGTGGGCGAGCACGGCGACCAGCCGGGGGCGGGCGGCGAGCACGTCGGCGAACGGCGTGTCGATGAAGCGGCAGAGCGCGACGATGCCCTGCGGGGTCACCGTGTCGCAGATCCCGGCGACCACCTCGTCGGTGGCGGTGAGCACCGGCAGCCCCTCGGCGAGGGCGGCCTCGACGATGGCGGCGTGCCGCTCGGCGGCCTCGGGGGTGGCGTACACCTCGACGACGGCGTGCTCGCCCGAGCCCGGCAGCCGCCCGAACGCGACGGCCTCGCGCACGGCCTGCGGGCCCTCGGCGAGGAAGCGGCGCTCCTTGCCGCGCTGGCTCCGCTTGGCGAGCCGCCGGGCGGCGACCACGCGGGGCGAGCGCAGGGAGGTGAGCAGGGGGGTGTCGGTGCTCGGCATGATCTCGTCTCTGTCCTGGCTGACCGGGAGGACCGGGGTAACGCAAAACCGGACCCGCAGGATCGAGCCTGCGGGTCCGGTCAGCTCAACTCGACTGATCCAGGAGGATCAGGCGGCGTCGGCGGCGGCCTTCGGGGCGTTCACGTCGGCCGGCAGCGCCTTCTGGGCCACCTCGACCAGGGCGGCGAAGGCACCCGGGTCGTTGACGGCCAGGTCGGCCAGCATCTTGCGGTCGATCTCGACGCTGGCGGCCTTCAGGCCCTGCACGAAGCGGTTGTAGGTGATGCCGTTGGCACGGGCCGCAGCGTTGATGCGCTGGATCCACAGCTGACGGAAGTCGCCCTTGCGCTTCTTGCGGTCGTTGAAGTTGTAGACCAGCGAGTGGGTGACCTGCTCCTTGGCCTTGCGGTACAGGCGCGAGCGCTGGCCGCGGTAGCCGCTGGCGCGCTCCAGGATGACCCGGCGCTTCTTGTGGGCGTTCACTGCCCGCTTGACGCGTGCCACTTGATTACTCCTTGGGTTGGACCACGGACTACTTCACGTGGTCCGTCATTCGAATGGGTCGGGAAGGATCAGCTGCCCCGCACGCGGCTCGCGCCGGGCGGGAGGGCGATCACTTGCCGAGAAGCTTCTTGATCTTCTTGGCGTCGGCGGGGGCCAGCTCGATCGTCCCGGCCAGCTTGCGGGTCAGCGTGGAGGGCTTGTGCTCCAGGAGGTGGCGGCGGCCGGCGCGCTCGCGCAGCACCTTGCCAGAGCCACTGATCTTGAAGCGCTTGCTGGCGCCACTGTGCGTCTTCTGCTTCGGCATTTCGCCGTATCTCCTCGTCGGTCCGTCCACGCCCGCGCGGTGTGCGCCGCGCGGGCGTGAAGGAATGGATCTGCGGTGACCGGGCGGGGCGCCCCGTCACCCTGGTGGCCGGTCTCCCGGGCTCTGCTGACCTGGGAAGGTCAGGCGCCCTGGGAGGCCTCGGCCGGCTGCTCGACCGGAGCGTCGGCCTCGGGGGCCTCCGTCTCGTCGGCGGCGTCCTGGACCTCGGCGAGCTCGGCGGGCTCGGCATCGGCGTCGGCCTCGACGGCGGCGTCGGGGCCGACGGTGCGGCCCTGGCGCTCGGCCTTGCGGGCGTCAGCGGCGGCGCGGGCCTCGGCCATCGCCTCGGTCTTCTTCTTGTGCGGGCCGAGAACCATGATCATGTTACGGCCGTCCTGCTTCGGCGAGGACTCGACGAAGCCCAGGTCCTGGACGTCGTCGGCGAGCCGCTGGAGCAGACGGAAGCCCAGCTCGGGGCGGGACTGCTCACGACCGCGGAACATGATCGTGATCTTGACCTTGTCGCCCTGCTTGAGGAACCGGACGACGTGACCCTTCTTGGTGTCATAGTCGTGCGGGTCGATCTTCGGCCGGAGCTTCATCTCCTTGATGACCGTGTGCGCCTGGTTCTTGCGCGCCTCACGGGCCTTCATGGCCGACTCGTACTTGAACTTGCCGTAGTCCATGAGCTTGCACACCGGCGGCCGGGCGGTCGCCGCGACCTCGACCAGGTCGAGGTCGTACTCCTGCGCGAGCTCCAGCGCCTTGGCAAGCGGCACGATGCCGACCTGCTCGCCGCTGGGACCGACGAGTCGCACCTCGGGGACGCGAATCCGGTCGTTGATGCGGGGCTCGGTGCTGATGGGGCCTCCTCGGTTGCACCTTCTGCGATGCGGCCGTCGGACGGCGGTCGCACGTAGTGGACTCGACCACTGGGCGGGGCTTCATTCGTGCTGCGCTGTACCCGGCTCCCTTCGGCCGTTCACACCGCGACACGAAAAAAGCCCCGCTCGGTACAAGCGGGGCTCCACACAACCGGGGGCGGCACCCGGTGAGGGGTGCTGCGGCGACCGTCGGCGCACTGGGCGCCCGTCGCGGACCGGACCCGTCGACCGCGAGGCCGATCAGGTGGGAGACTTTCGCGGTTGCCCTCTCGGGCCTCCTGGGTGGAGCCTCCACTTGCTGGCCGGACATCCGCGAAGACGTCTGGCCGGTCAGTCTCGAAGCATACAGCGCCGGGGGGTCGAACGCTATTCCGCCCCCGCGCGCCCCGGCTTGTACGCTCCCTCTGTACGGACACCGGCACGACGGAACGAGCCCCCCTTGAGCAGCGAGCCCATCCAGAACCCCGCCGCGGACGACGAGGCCATCGGCTTCGACGACCTCACCCGGGACATCGCCGAGGTCCCGGCGGTCGAGGTGATCACCACCGTCGCGGTGCACCTGATGAGCGCTGCCGCCGTGAAGTGCGGCCTCGCCGAGGGCGGCGAGAAGGACAAGGACCTCGACGAGGCCCGCAAGCTCATCACCGCGCTGGCCGGACTGGTCACCGCCGGCGCCCCGGAGATCAGCAACTTCCACGCCGCGCCGCTGCGCGACGGCCTGCGCTCGCTGCAGCTGGCCTTCCGCGAGGCCTCGATCGTCCCGGACGCCCCGGGTGCCGGCCCGGGCGAGAAGTTCACCGGTCCGGTCTACTCCTGAGGCCCCCGGCGGGCGGCCGGCCCGGTCACGTGACCGG
>NZ_JBEOWI010000062.1:0-39960 GCF_040296005.1 Kitasatospora sp. NPDC002551
CACGCCCTCCCGGTCGGTGGTGTGATCGTCCGAGAAACGACGGTCACCCGTCGCGTCCGGCACGTACTTCACACAGACAACGATCCTCAAGCTCATGAGCGGTTCTCCTGGTACGGGTGCACTGGTCGGATGCACTGGTCCACGACCCCGGCGGCACCGAGGGTACTGAGTGCCAGATCGGCGCTGGGCCGGGTCCGGCCCGTCGGCTCTCCTCGACAGCCTCCGAGGCTCTCCCGAGAGAATACGGCACTCAGTACCCCGCGTAAAGGAACTCAGTACCCTTTCCGGCCTTCCGGGCCGCCGGAAGCGGGGCGGCAAGGGCGTCGCAAGGTTTGTGCAAGACCGGCCAGGACCCGTCATGGAATCCGCCAGACCGCCCGGGCAGACACCCGCCGGGGCCGCCGAGACCCGGGGCCCCGGTCCGGGATCAAGGAGGGGGAACGACATGACCTTGGTGCACGGGGAAGTCGACGAAGTCAACCACGGGGAACGGTCCGGCGGGGAGCAGCACGGCCGGACGGAGGGGCACGGCGGGGGCCCGGCACGACGGCCGCTGCCGTGGGCCACGCTCACCGACTGCAAGGAGGTGCTGGTCGTCGTCCACTCGGTGGTCTACGGCCAGCGGCTGCACGACATCTACCCGCTGCTCGCCGCGGACCTGCGGGTGCACGTCCAGTTCACGGTGCCGCCGCACGCGTTCAACGGGGGCGCGGAGGCCCACGTCCGGCGGCTCGGGGGCACGGTGCTGCCGTGGGCGGAGGCCGTCCGGCGGGAGTTCGACCTGGTGCTCGCCGCCGGGTCGCAGGGCCTGGAGCGGTTGCGCGGGCCGCTGGTGCGGCTGCCGCACGGGGCCGGGCACATCAAGCTGTCGCCGGCGGGGGTCGGCGCCGGGCGCACGGTCGCCGGGCTGGGGCCCGAGTACGTCACCTGGCGCGGGCGGCTGGTGCCCGCCGCGTACGCGCTCGCCCACGAGGACGACCGCGCCGAACTGGGCCGCGGCTGCCCGGAGGCGCTGCCGATCGTCGAGGTGGTCGGCGACGGCTGCTACGACCGGATCGCCGCCGCCCTGCCCGAGCGCGAGCGCTACCGCGCGGCGCTCGGGCTGCGGCCCGGCGAACGGCTGGTGCTGGTCTGCTCCACCTGGGGCAGCGGCTCGCTGTTCACCCGGCTCGACGCCGTGCTGCCGCGGCTGGCCGCCGAACTGCCCCGGCACGGCTACCGCACCGCGCTGCTGGTCCACCCCAACGTCGCCGCCGCGCACAGCCCGTGGGCGGTCCGCTCGTGGGCGACGGCCACCGCGCGCGGGGCGGTCACCGTGATCGCGCCGGAGGAGGACTGGCGTCCGCTGCTGGTCGCCGCCGACTTCGTCATCGGCGACCACGGCTCGGTCACCCTCTACGGCACCATGACCGGCGCGCCGATCCTGCTCGCCGAGTACCCGCACCGGGACGTCAACCCGCGCTCACCGGGCGCGCTGCTCGCCCGCACCGCGCCGGCGCTCAGCCCGTCCCACCCGCTCACCGCCCAGCTGGCGTACGCCGCCGAGCAGTACCGGCGGGAGGAGTACGCGGCGATCGCGGCCCGGATCAGCTCGCAGCCGGGGCGCTTCGACCGCCGGATGCGGCGGCTGCTCTACCGGGTCCTCGGGCTGGGCGAGCCCGCGCACCTGCCGGAGCCGCCCGCGCTGCCGCGGCCCGCGCCGCTGTGGCCGGCGGGCGGCGGGCGGGAGGAGGGGTGACCGCGCCGCACACGGCCCTGCACACCGTGCGGCTCGTCCCGGCCGACGGCCCGTCGCCGTCGGCCGGGACGGCGGGCACGCGCTTCGAGGCCCGCATCCACTCCCCCGCCGGGGTCTGCCACGGGCTGCTCGTCAGCCGGAGCCCGGCCGGCCGCCCCGGCGGGCCGCTGACCCGCGCGTTCGTCGACGAGCACCTCGCGATCGACCTCGCCGACCCCGACGCCGCCCGCCGGCGCCGCCACGCCGATGTGCTCCACCTCGGCGCGACCGCCCCCGGGCGGGCCAGGGAACGGCTCGCCGCCGTCCTGCGGACCCACCCCGGCTGCGCGGTCGCCACCGCGGACGGCGAGGGCGGCACGCTGCTGGTGCTGGCCCGGACGGGCGGGCGGCTGGTGCTCCGGCCCCGGCCGGGCGACGGCGCGCCGCCCTCACCCGCACAGCGCCTGGCCGTCGGCTCGCTGGCCCACACCTGGCTCGCCGCCGGCCGCACCCTCGCCGAGCTCACCACCCTGACCGCCTCGGCCCCCACCTCCCGCCCCGCCTGCCCGGGCTGCCCCCTGGCCGGCTGACCCGAGCCCGGGCGTCCCGCCACCACCCGACGGGACGCCCGGGCCTGCCGCCCCCAGCCACCCTCACCCGCACAGCGCCCGCCCGTCGGCCCACCGGCCCGTACCCGGCCCACCACCGACCGCGCTCTCCCCGAGGCCACCGGCACCGCCTCGCGCATCGCCACCAGCCGGTGCCGGAAGCCGGGCGGCCGACCGCCGGGGGTGGGGCGCTACCGGTCCTCCGGTGGGGTGGCGAGGGTGGTGAGGGCGGCGGTGAGGCGGGCGGCGTCGGGGGCGGAGAGGGCCTCGTAGCGGGCCAGGGACTCGTGGTAGCGGGTGACCGCCTCGGTGAGGTCGCCGCGGGCGCGGGCGAGGTCTCCGGTGAGTTCGAGGACGCGGGCCTCCCAGTGGCGGGCGCCCCCGGCGCGGAACCCGGCGAGCGCCTCCGCGTAGCACCGGCCCGCCTCCGCGTGGGCGCCGAGGGCGGCGTGGGCCTGCCCGAGGAAGGCGAGCGCGCGGGCCGCCTCGTACGCGGCCGGGACGGCGACGAGGTCGCGGTGGGCCCCGGCGATGACGGGGACCGCCTCGGCGGCGCGGCCGTCCGCGAGCAGCACGTCGCCGAGCGCGAGGCGGGCGAGCGCGGTGCCCCGCGGATACCCCTCGGCCTCGCGGAGAGCGGCCGTCGCGCGCAGGCAGTCGGCCGCCTCCGCGAGCCGGCCCGCCGTGCGGTGGGTCTGACTGAGGCCGTACAGGGCGTCGGCCTCGGCGAGCGGCCGGCCGACCGCGCGGGCCAGGTGGAGCGCCTCGGTGAACCACGCGGCGGCCTCCTCCCCCTCCCCCGCGTTGCGCAGGCCGTTGCCGCCGGAGGTGAGCATCCGCAGCCGGCCGTCGGTGTCGCCGGCCTGCCGGGCCGCGGTGCGACCGATCCGGTGCGCGTCGATCCACAGCCGGGCCGGGCGCAGCCGCAGGAACAGCGGCCACATGGCGTCGACCAGTTGCCAGGCGGTGGCGGGCCTGCCGGTGTCGTGTGCCCAGCGGATGGCCTCGGCGAGCCGTCCGGTCTCCGCGTCGAGCCAGCGGACGGCCGCCGCCTCGTCCGCGAACTCGCGGGCTCCCGGCACCGGTTCGGTGGTGTAGTCGCGGCGCAGGGTGCGGTGGCTGGGGCTCAGCAGCGCCTCGGCGGCGGTGGTGGAGGCCAGGTACCAGTCGAGGACGCGGTCGACGGCGGCCAGGCCCTCCGGCCGCTCGCGCACCTCGTCGGCGCGGGCCCGGGCGTGGAGTTTGACCAGGTCGTGGAAGCGGAAGCCGTCCTCCATCTCCTCCAGCAGGTGGACGTCGATGAGTCCGCCGAGCAGCCGGTCGGCCTCGGCGCGCTCCAGGCCGCCGACCGCGCAGACCACGTCCAGGGTGAAGACGGGGAACGGCAGCAGGCCGAGCAGCCCGTACAGCCGGACCGTGTCCGCCCCCAGCACCTCGAAGGACGCGTCCAGGGCGTGTCGCACGGCTTCCCCCTCGACGTCGAGCGCGGCGAGCCCCTGGGACTCCTGGTCGAGCGCCTCGGCGGTGGCGGCGAGCGGCTGGACCGGGCGGGCGGCGATCCGGGCGGCCGCCAGGCAGACGGCGAGCGGGAGCCGGCCGCAGCGCTCCACCACCAGGGCGGCGGCGTGCCGTTCGCGGGCCACCCGGTCGGCGCCGACCCGCTGGGCGAGCAGCTGCACCGAGGCGTCGTCCGAGAGCACGTCGACCGGCCGGAACACGGCGCCGTCTATGCCGAGCCCGGTGAGCCGGCGGCGGCTGGTGACCACGACCACGGCGTGCTCCGAGCCGGGCAGCAGCGGGCGGACCTGGGCCGCGGTGGAGGCGTTGTCGAGCAGGACGGCGATCCGGCGTTCGGCGGCGAGCGAGCGCCAGAGGGCGGCGCCCTCGGCGAGGCTGCGCGGCACCGGCGCGATGCCGAAGGCGCGCAGGAAGCCGCCGAGCGCCTCGGCCGGGTCGGCGGGGCCGCCCGGGGCGTGACCGCGCAGGTCGGCGTAGAGCTGGCCGTCCGGGAAGCGGCCGGCGAGGCGGCGCAGCCACTGGGCGGCGAGGGCGGTCTTGCCGACCCCGGCCGGGCCGGTGACCACCACGGTGACGTCGGCGGATCCGTCCGGGGTGTCGTCCAACTCGCGGTCCAGGGCTTCGAGATCGGCGTCCCGGCCGACCAACCTCCGGGGTGTCGGCGGGAGTTGGCGGGGCACCGGGAGCGCCGGGGCGGCGGGAGGCGGGGCGGGCTGGCCGTAGACGGTCAACTGGTGGATCGCCCCCGCCTGGACGACCGATCCGCCGACCCGGGCACCGGACACCGAGTTCCGGGTCGCGGCGTTCGGTTCGTGCGGTTCGTGCGGTTCACGCTCTCCGTGCGGTTGATGAACTCCCGCTCCGCCGAACCGATCCGGCTCCACTGGCTCCCCCTACCGGTAGAACGATGGACTGAAGTGACGGGAGCGGCCGATGTGCCCGGGCAATCGGTGGCGCTCCTATATCACATGAGGCTCCGTCGGACCGGGTTAAGTGTCAACAATGCCTCGCCGCACAGCGGGAGACGGTATGGATCCGGCCCCCGCAATCGTGGGATGCTCCCTGCGACAGCAAGCTGGTAGCCAACCGGCGGGGGGCGTCACAATGGAGTTCCATCTTCTGGGTCCGATTGAACTTTCGGTGAACGGCGAGTTGTCGGCAATTCGCTCGGACAAGGGGCGCCAGCTGCTGGCCGCCCTGGCGCTGGAGGTGGGCCGCCCGCTCAGCCACGACCTGCTGGCCAACCGGCTGTGGGACGAGGAACCCCCGCCCAGCGCGGTGGCCAGCATCTACAGCCATGTCTCCCGCATTCGCGGCCAGTTGCGAAAGGCCGTCGCCGAAGAAGGCCTCGGTTCGTCCCGGGACACCCCGACCATCGAGAGACGATCGCACACATATGCGCTTCGTGCCGATCCCCAATTGATCGACTGGCATCGCTTCGTCGATCTGTCTCTGCGCGCCCGCCAACTCACCGAGAACGGCGAGGACGTCCAGGCCCGCACGGTGCTGGGCCGGGCCGAGGAGATCTGGCGCGGCGAACCGCTCGCGGGCCTGCCCGGCAGCTGGGCCCAGTCCACCCGCACCACGATGGCCGACCAGCGCCTCGCCACCACCCTGCTGCGGATCGAGATCGACCTCCGGCTCGGCCGCTTCGCCGAGGTCGTCCCCGAACTCACCGCCCTGCGCGAGGAGCGCCCCACCGACGAGCGGGTCGCCGCCCACCTGCTGGTCGCCCTGCACGGCGCCGGCCGCCAGGCGGACGCGCTCACCGTCTACCCCACGGTCGTCCGCCGGCTGCGCACCGAACTCGGCACCGGTCCCGGCGAGGCCCTCACCCGGCTGCACGAGCGGATGCTCGCCGGGGACCCGCTCGCCGGCGACCCGCGGACCGGAACGGCCGGCCGCACGCCCGCGGCACGCCCCTCCGCCGCCCCGCGCGCCGGCGGCCCGCCGCACGCCCCGGCGGGGCGGCGCCTGATCGGCCGCCGGGACGACCTGCGCCGCCTGCTCGGGAGCTCCGAGGAGACGGCCGAGCAGGGCGGGGTGGTGACCGTCTCGGCGATCCTCGGCATGGCCGGGGTCGGCAAGACCACCCTGGCCCTGCACGCCGCCCACCTGATGCGGGGCCGGTTCCCCGAGGGCTACGTCCACCTCAACCTGGGCGCCCACGCCGTCAACCAGAGCCCGCTCGCCCCGCAGGCGGTCGCCACCGCCCTGCTGCGCCGGCTCGGGGTGCCGGCCACCACCATCCCGCTCGACAGCGAGGAGCTGTTCGCGCTCTGCGCCGAGGTGCTCTCCACCCGGCGGGCGGTGGTCGTGCTCGACGACGCGGCGGCCGCGGCCCAGCTGCGGCCGCTGCTGCCGAACGCGCCCGCCGCGCTGATCCTCGTCACCAGCCGCCGCCGGCTCGCCGAACTGCCCGGCTCCAGACCGGTGTTCCTGGACATCCTGTCGGTGGACGACGCGGTCGCCCTGTTCACCTCGGTGGTCGGGCGGGAGCGCGCCGACGACCGGAGCCGGATCGTCGAGATCGTCGACCGCTGCGGCCTGCTCCCGCTGGCGATCGAGATCGCCGCCAGCCGCTTCAAGGCACGGCCCTCCTGGACACTGGACCACCTCGCCCTGCGGCTCTCCCGCAAGACCGGGCGGCTCGCCGAGATCCGGCACGACACGGAGAGCGTCGCCCGCGCCTTCGAGATGTCCTACCGGTCGCTGCCGGCCGAGCAGCAGGAGGCCTTCCGGCTGCTCGGCGCCCACCCCGGACCGGACATCGGCCTGCACGCGGCGGCGGCGCTGCTCGGCCGGCCGGTCGACGAGACGGACCACCTGCTGGAGGCGCTGCTGCACTGCCACCTGGTGCAGGAGAATTCGCCCGAACGGTACCAACTCCACGATCTGCTGCGCGATTACGCGCTCGCCCTGATCCGTGACGAAGGGGCCGGGGAGGAGGGCGGGGCCGCGTTGCGGCGACTGCTCGGATTCATGATTCACGCGGCCGATCAGGCGGACCGCCTGCTGTATCCCCGCCGGTCACGCCTCCCTCTCCCGGACTTCCGCCAATTGCCGGGAATGGAAACGCTGTTGTACGACCTTGACCTGGATTCGCACGAGTCGGCGCGGGACTGGCTGGACACCGAACAGGCCGCCCTGACCGCCCTGGGCACCCACGCCCGCGCCACCGGCCACCCGGAGGCCGCCGCCTGGCTGGCCCACGTGCTGGCCGGCCGCCTGGACGCCCAGGCCTACTGGAGCGAGGCCCACGACCTGCACCGGGCCGCCGTGGCGTACTGGCGTTCGGCGGCGAACGACCGCTGCGAGGCCCGCGCCCTGATCGACCTCGGCGCCACCCTCGCCAACGCCTCCCGCTACCCCGCCGCCTTCGAGTCCCTCGACCGCGCCCTCACCCTCGCCCGCGCGGAACAGGACGCCGACGCCACCGCCGAGGCCCTGAGCCTGCTCGGGGAGGTGCTCTGGCACCAGAGCTCCCTCACGGAGGCACTCGCCCGACAGGAGGAGGCGCTGCGGATGCGAAGAGAGAGCGGAGACCGCTGGAACATCGCCCGCTGCCTCGCCAACATCGGCATCGTGCAGAATTCCCTGGGAAATCACGAAATGGCGCTCGACGCCTATCAGGGCGCCCTTCCATTGGCCCGCCAGTTCAATGACCGGGTCTTCGAGATGATCATCCTGAACAATATCGGAGACCTCCACCTGGGAGCCGGGAACAAATCCGCGGCCCGCACCACGTTCGAGCGGATCCTCGACGGCGGCGCGGAATGCATGTCACCGTTCGACCTGGCCGTGGTGAGGATCAACCTGGCGTCGGCCCTGGACGTTCCGGACGACCTCGACCGCGCCATGACCCTCTACCGGTCGGCTCTGACGGTGTACCGATCAGTCGGCAGCATCCGCCACGAGGCCGATGCGCTCAACAGCCTCGGCGACACACTCCGGACCGCCGGCCGCCCCGTCGACGCCCGTGACCAGTACGCCGCCGCCCTGGAGCTGGCCCAATCGGTCGGGGCCGGCCTCGAAGAGGTGGCGGCCCTGCGGGGACTCGGCCACACCGAGGAGGCTCTCGGCCGCACCGACTCCGCGATCGACCGCCTGACGGCCGCCGTGCTCCTCGCCGAACAGGTCGGGGTGGCCGAACAGGCGGCCGCCGCGAAGGACGAGCTGGCCAGGCTACGAGGGCGGAAGCGATCGGAGTAGCGCATTCCGTTTGAACGCATCACTTCACGATTCACGCATGATCGAATTTGATCGCCGAGAAACCGTGCAGTCGCGACTTGAGTTCGCCGGACGACCGGGATCGAACATGCTCCCAGCGCCCGCGCAGGAGTTTGCACCGCAGCGGCCCGG
Source organism: Kitasatospora sp. NPDC002551 (assembly GCF_040296005.1). Classification (NCBI taxonomy): domain Bacteria; kingdom Bacillati; phylum Actinomycetota; class Actinomycetes; order Kitasatosporales; family Streptomycetaceae; genus Kitasatospora; species Kitasatospora sp. NPDC002551. The sequence goes on from NZ_JBEOWI010000062.1 coordinate 8,206, forward strand.
CCTGCTACACATGGCCGCGGAGGCCGAAGATCTTCGGCCCGCATAAGCCTTGCAGAACGCACAGAAAGAATTCGCATATGCGCGACATTCGCACTCCGATAGCCGAATTCCCCCGTTCCCGCACCGCCGGTTCGGCGCGCCCCACGGCGGGGTCGGCCACGCCGGGGTTCTGGTGGATGCCCATCTGGTACTGAACCGGATCCGCCGGAGGGCGTGACCGGGGTTCCGGTCACGCCCTCCGGTGTGTGCGGCGGGGGTCAGGGGGTGGTGAGGGGGACGGCGGCCTCGGGGGTGAAGATGCGGGCGGTGAGGGACTCCTGGAGGTAGAGGGCGACGGTGTCGGCGGTGTGGGAGAGGTAGCCGACGCTGACGTCCTGGCCGAGTCGGAGTTCGAAGTCGCCGCCGCGGGTGGAGAGCAGGAGGGCGCCTTCGATGGCGGGGGCCCAGATGAGCTCGCCGTCGAGGAGGCGGGCGATGTGGCTGGCGACGGGGTAGCCGTGGTCGGAAGTCTCGTTGACGGCGGTGTAGGCGTCGGCGCCGAGGAGGAGGGCGTAGGGGCCGCCGACGCCGGCCAGGCGGAGGGTGGTGAGAGCCCTGCTGACCGCCTCGGGGTACTCCCGGACGTCGGTGGGGAGCGGGACGGCGGGGTTGGTGGCGGCGGCGCGGATGCCCTCGATGCCGGCGGCGGGGTAGCCGTCGAAGACGGCGCGGTCCTCGGTGAGGGCCAGGGTGCGGGCGGCGTCCTTCACCGGCTGCCAGTCGCTGTCCCGGGAGCCGCGCTCGACGTCGTCCACGGCGGCGCGGTCGACCGAGAAGGGCACCCGGAGTTCGACGAGCGGCCGCACCTCGCGGGCGTGGGCCTGGACGCCCGGGCCGGGCGGCTCGATGGCCGTGAGGTGGCCGGTGCCGACGGCGGCGAGGGCGGGGCCGTCGGGGCCGTCGACGTCCACGACGCGGCGGCCGGCGAGGTGGAGCTTGACGGTCTGCCGGGCCTCCTCCTCGATCTCCGCCCAGGCCGCGGCGGAGACGGGGGCGAGTTCGCGGTGCAGATTGTTCATGACGCGGGGGTGCCTTTCAGGCTGCCGATGGCGAGGGAGCCGTCGGAGGAGGCTGCGGACGGGGCTGCGGACGGGGCCGGGGCGGGAACGGCGACGGAGGCCGCGGCGGACGGCGCGGGCGGCGGGGCGTCCAGGAAGTCGGCGGCCGGGACGTGGAACAGGGTTCCGGTGGCCGCGACGGAGAAGTCGAGCAGGCGGTCGTGGGCGCCGGGCGGGCGGCCGACGAACATGTTCTCCAGCATCTCCTCGGTCACCGCCGGCGTGCGCGAGTAGCCGATGAAGTACGTCCCGAACTCCCCTCCCCCGGCGAACGAGCCGAACGCCATGTTGAACCGCATGATCTGCCGCTCCTCGCCGTCCGGGCCGGTGACGGTGGTCAGCGCCACGTGCGAGTCGGCGGGCTTGAGGTCGTCGGCGAGCTCGATGTCGGTGAGCTTGGTACGGCCGACCGCGCGTTCCTGCGCCTCGACGGGCAGGCGGTTCCAGGCGTCCAGGTCGTGCAGGTACTTCTGGACGATCACATAGCTGCCGCCCGCGAACTCCGGGTCCTCCGCGCCGATCAGGACGGCCTCCGCCGCCGCCCGGCCCTCGGGGTTCTCGGTGCCGTCGACGAAGCCCAGGAGGTCGCGGTCGTCGAAGTAGCGGAAGCCGTGCACGGCGTCGACCACGGTGGCGGCCCCGGCGAGGCGGTTGGTGAGCTGGCCCGCCAGCTCGAAGCAGAGGTCCATCCGGGCGGCGCGCAGGTGGAACAGCAGGTCGCCGGGGGTGGCCGGGGCCCGGTGCCGGGCGCCCGCGATCTCCCGGAAGGGGTGCAGCCCGGCCGGGCGGGGACCGTCGAAGAGCCGGTCCCAGGCGTCCGAGCCGATGCCGGTGACACAGGTCAGGCCGGCGTCGGGGGCGCGGAAGCCGACCGCGCGGCGCAGGCCGGCCAGGTCGGGCAGGAGCGCCCGGACGGCGGGTTCGCCGCCGGGGTCGATGGTGAGGACGAGGAAGATCGCGGCGCTGGTGAGCGGGGTGAGGACGGGCTGCGGCATCGGCGGACTCCGGTCAACGGGGTCTGATCATCCGTACGATTACACCCCAGAGCGGACATTTCGGCACGGGAGGCAGGCCGGGCGGAGCAGCAGGACGGCAGCGGGCGGACCCCCACCGGGCGGACCGGTGAGGGGCCGCCCGAGTGGGGGCGCGGCGGCGGACGGTCAGGACGGCGCGCCGCGGCGGCGCAGACCGAGGGCGGTGACCAGCGCGCCGAGGGCGACCGCCGCGACCGGGACCACCAGGGCGGCCCGGAAGCCGTCCATGCCGGGGCGCCCCGCGCCGGTGGCGGCCAGGTGGACGGCGGTGACCGCGGAGAGGCCGAGCGCCGCGCCGAACTGGAAGGCGGTGTTGAGCAACCCGCCGGCCAGGCCCTGCTCCTCCTCGGCGACGCCGTCGGTGGCGGCGATGGTCAGCGGCCCGTAGGCGAGGGCGAAGGCCAGACCGGTGAGGATCATGGTCGGGAACATCATCGGATAGCTCCAGTCCGGGCCGGCCGGCAGGAACAGCGCGTAGGACACCACCGCCAGGCAGAAGCCGCCGAGGATCACCCGGACGGTGCCGAACCGCTCCACCAGCCGGGGTGTGAGGGTCGGCGCGAGCACCGCGTCCACGCCGACGGCGAGCAGCGCGAGGCCGGTCTGCAGCGGGGTCCAGCCGCGCAGGTCCTGCAGGTAGAGGGTGACGGTGAACTGGAAGCCGAAGAAGGAGCCGGCGAACAGCAGCGCGCCGAGGTTGGCGCGCAGCAGCGGGCCGGAGCGCAGCAGGCCGAGGCGGACCAGCGGCGCGGCGGAGCGCCGTTCGACGGCGGCGAACAGGGCCAGCAGGGCCAGTCCGCCGGCCGCCTCGGCGAGGGTCGGGCCGAGGGCGGCGTCCGGTTCGCCGATCCGCACCACCGCGTGGACCAGCAGCAGCATCGCGCCGGTGGCGGTGGCGGCGCCGGCCAGGTCGAAGCGCTCGCCGGGGCGGCGGGCGGGTGGTTGGTCGCGCGGGAGCAGCGGCAGGGCGGCGAGCAGCAGGGCGCCGGCCAGCAGCACCGGGGCGAAGAAGACCCAGCGCCAGCCGACCGCGGTGAGCAGGCCGCCGGCCACCAGGCCGAGCGAGAAGCCGGCGGCCGCGGTGCCCGCGTAGAGCAGCAGCGCGCGGTTGCGGCGCGGGCCCTCGGCGAAGGCGGTGGTGATGATCGCCAGGCCGGCCGGGGTCATGAAGGCGGCCGCGAGGCCGGTGGCGAAGCGGGCCAGGACGAGCACCCAGGGGGCGCCGGCGAGGCCGCCGAGTCCGGAGAAGAGGACGAAGACGGTGAGCCAGAACAGGAAGGTCCGGCGGCGTCCGAGCAGGTCGGCGGTGCGGCCGCCGAGCAGCATGAAGCCGCCGTAGCCGAGCACGTAGGCGCTCAGCACCCAGCTGAGCGAGCCGGTGTCCATGCCGAGGTCGGCGCGGATCGAGGGGAGCGCCACGTTGAGCATCGCGACGTCGATGCCCTCCAGGAAGATCGCGCCGCACAGGACGAGGAGCACGGCGGTCTCGCGGCCGGTGAGGCGGTCGGACGGCGACGGGGGCGGCGGTGGAGCCGCGGGGGGACGGGCGGGCGTGCCGGTTTCGGGCACGGCCGAGGGCACGGCTGGGGAGGCGGACACGGAGGTCTCCTGGGAGTGCGCGGGGGGCGGGGAGGCCGGACGGGGCGGTTCCCCTTCGTCCGGTCGGTTCCCTCTTGTAACCACCAGCCATCCTGAGGCAGCATCAGGAACCATGGAAGAAGGCACTTCGAAGTCACCGACGCACTGCGCGGATACCGGGGACGACTACGACGTTCTCCAGTGGGACACCCGGGAGGACTGCGAGGTCCGGCAGATCCTCGACCGGATCGCCGACAAGTGGTCGCTGCTGGTGATCGCCCTGCTGGACCGCGGTTCGCTGCGCTTCACCGAGCTGCGGCGGGAGATCGACGGGGTCAGCCAGCGGATGCTGACCGTCACGCTGCGGCAGCTGGAGCGCGACGGCCTGGTCGAGCGGACGGTGCACCCGGTGGTGCCGCCCCGGGTCGACTACGCGCTGACGCCGCTCGGGCGGACCCTGCACGAGACCGTCCGCTCGCTGGTCGCCTGGACCGAGACGCACCAGCGCGAGATCGCGGCGGCCCGGGCCTCCTACGACGCCCGGGTGGGCTGAGCGCGCGAGAAGGGGCGGCCCCGGTCTCCCGGGTCCGTCCCTTCTCGTGTGCGTGCGTGCCCGCGCCGCCGCCGTCAGACCCGCAGGGCCGCCAGCTGCTCGGCGAACGGGACCACCGTCTCCTCCTCGGACCCGCCGTCCGCCGCCGGCCCGCTGGGGGCGCGGCCGGCGAGCAGCCCGGCGAGTTCGCCGGCCGCCCGGTCGATCCGGCCCGGAAGCCCGTCGGTGAGCCGGTCCCCCGTGGTGCCCCAGTCGTCGGTGGCCGCGTAGACCGAGGTCGGGACGACCACCGAGCGCAGGTAGCTGAACAGCGGCCGCACCGCGTGCTCCAGCGCCAGCGAGTGCCGGGGCGTGCCGCCGGTGGCGGCGATCAGCACCGGCTTGCCGGTGAGCACGTCGGGGTCGAGCACGTCGAAGAACGACTTGAACAGTCCGCTGTAGGAGGCGGCGAAGATCGGCGTCACGGTGATCAGCCCGTCGGCGCGGGTGACCGCCTCGATCGCCTCGCGCAGCGCGGCGCCGGGGAAGCCGGTGACGAAGTTGTGCGCGATGTCGGTGGCGAGGTCGCGCAGTTCGATCACCGTCACCTCCGTCTCGCGCCCGTCCCGGGCGAGCCGGCGGACCGTCGCGTCGGCGAGCCGGTCGGCGAGCAGGCGCGTCGAGGACGGCTTGCTCAGGCCGGCGCTGATCACGACCAGTCGGTACGCGGTCACTTGGCCACCTCCACGTTCTCCTCGGTGTGCTGCTCCTGCTCCCGGCGGGCGCGGTCGGCCTCGACCAGCGAGGCGTGGGTCGGCGCGTCCGGGACGCCGGCCGGGCGGCCCTTGGCGAACTCCTCGCGCAGCACCGGCACGACCTCCTCGCCGAGCAGGTCCAGCTGCTCCAGCACGGTCTTCAGCGGCAGGCCGGCGTGGTCCATCAGGAACAGCTGGCGCTGGTAGTCGCCGAAGGTCTCGCGGAAGGTCAGGGTCTTCTCGATGACCTCCTGCGGGCTGCCGACGGTGAGCGGGGTCTGCTCGGTGAACTCCTCCATGGACGGCCCGTGTCCGTACACCGGCGCGTTGTCGAAGTACGGGCGGAACTCGCGCACCGCGTCCTGCGAGTTCTTGCGCATGAACACCTGGCCGCCGAGGCCGACGACGGCCTGCTCGGGGGTGCCGTGCCCGTAGTGGGCGAAGCGCTCGCGGTAGAGGTTGATCAGCTTCTTGAAGTGCTCCTTGGGCCAGAAGATGTTGTTCGCGAAGAAGCCGTCGCCGTAGTAGGCGGCCTGCTCGGCGATCTCGGGGCTGCGGATCGAGCCGTGCCAGACGAACGGCGGGACGCCGTCGAGCGGGCGCGGGGTGGCGGTGAAGGACTGCAGCGGGGTGCGGAAGCGGCCCGACCAGTCGACCACGTCCTCGCGCCACAGCTGGTGCAGCAGCGCGTAGTTCTCGATCGCGAGCGGGATGCCCTGGCGGATGTCCTTGCCGAACCACGGGTAGACCGGGCCGGTGTTGCCGCGGCCCATCATGAGGTCCACCCGGCCGTCGGCGAGGTGCTGGAGCACCGCGTAGTCCTCGGCGATCTTCACCGGGTCGTTGGTGGTGATCAGCGTGGTCGAGGTGGACAGGATGATGCGGTCGGTCTGCGCGGCGATGTAGCCGAGCAGGGTGGTCGGCGAGGACGGCACGAACGGCGGGTTGTGGTGCTCGCCGGTCGCGAAGACGTCCAGGCCGACCTCCTCGGCCTTGCGGGCGATGGCCACGGTCGCCTTGATCCGCTCGTGCTCGGTCGGGGTGCGGCCGGTGGTCGGGTCGGGGGTGACGTCGCCGACGGTGAAGATTCCGAACTGCATGTTGCTCACCACGCTCCAGGCTGAATCCCGCAGGGAAACCCGGCTCAGGATCCGATCGTCAAAGTTTCAACGACCTTAGCATCCGCCACCCGGGTGTTATTCCCCTCCGCGCCCGACTTCTGGTCCGAGACCGCACGACGGGCCCGCAGGGCGTCCGGGAGCAGGGTCAGCAGGCCCGCGAGCGCCATCGCGACCCCGAGCCAGAGCACGGCGCGCAGGCCCCAGGCGTCGATGGCGAGCCCGCCGAGCAGGGAGCTGAGGATGACACCCAGCGTGATGAAGGAGTTGTGGACGGTGTTCACCAGCGGGCGGGCGTTGCCGATCCGCTGCACCCGCGAGGCCATCGCCGGGTTCATGGTGACGCCGACCAGGCCGACCCCGAGCAGCAGGGCGACCGCCGGCACCCGGAGCTGGGCGAAGAGCGCGAGGCCGGCCAGGAAGACGGTGTTCAGCGCCAGGCCGACGGCGAGCACCGGCAGCGCGTACCGGTCGGCGAGCCGGCCGACCACGGTGTTGCCGATCACGGTCGCCGCTCCGTAGGCGACGAGCAGCAGCGGGACGGAACCGACGGAGAAGCCGGTGATCTCGGTCAGGACCGGGTTGACGTAGCTGAACAGCGAGAAGGTCGCGCCGATGATCAGGGTGCTGGTGGCGAAGGCCAGCCAGAGCCGCCGGTTGCGCAGCGCGCCCAGCTCGGCGCGCAGCGAGCCGCCGCCCTCGGCGTGGTCGGCGTCCGGCACCCCGGCGAGGGTGGCCAGGGCGACCAGCACGGTGAGCACGGCGATCGCCCAGAACGCCGCCCGCCAGCCGAGGCGCTCACCGATGACGGTCGCCAGCGGCAGGCCCAGCAGGGTGCCGAGCATCAGGCCGTTCATCAGTACGGCGATCGCCCGGCCGCGCAGCTCGGGGCGGGCCAGCTGGGCGCAGAGCGAGATCGAGATGCCGAAGAAGGCCTGCGCGGCGATCCCGCAGACCACCCGGGCCACCAGCATGACCGGGTAGCCGGTGGCGGTCGCGGCGAGCACGTTGCCGACCAGGAAGACGGCGAACAGCAGCATCAGCGCGTATTTCTGACGCACCCTCAGGAGCGTGATGGTGAGGAAGGGCCCGCCGAAGGACATCGCGACGGAGAAGGCGGTGATCAGGTAGCCGATCTGCGGGACGGTCGCGTCGAGGCCCTGCGCCAGCTGCGGCATCAGCCCGGCGACGGCGAACTCGCTGGTCACCATCGCGAAGATGCCGAGGGCGAGGACGTACACGGCACGTGGCATGGGAGTGCTCCCCCGATAGTTTTGGATGGATCGGTTCAAAACAAGGGCAGGCGAGAGCGCCCGAGCGGCCGGCCGGGCCGACGGGCGGGCAGGCCCCCCGAAGGCCGGGGCGCTCGAAGATCAGACCTCTTGAAGGTCAGACCGCTCGAAGATCAAAGGTCAGACCGCTCGAAGATCAGGGCGTGAGCGCGTCCACCGCGGTGGCGGCGATGGCCTCGACGGCGGCCCGGTCGGCCCCGCCCTTGGCCGCGACCCGCATCCCGGCGATCACCGCGTTCACGAAGCGGGCCAGCTCGCCCGCCTCCCGGCGCGCGGCGATCTCCCCGGCGCGCTGCCCGGCCCCGATGGCGGCGGACAGCGCGGCGAGCCGCACCTCCTGGTCCCGCTCCAGCACCCCGGCCGCCTCCGGGTCGCGCCCGGCGAGCTCGACGACGGTGTTCACGGTCAGGCAGCCGAGACTGCGCCCCTGCGGGCGGTTCTCGAACTCCCCGTCGACGACCCGTGCGAGCAGCAGCCGGACCCGTTCCAGCGGGGGCAGTTCCGGATCCTCCAGCAGGGCGACCTGCGGGACGGTCATCAGCTCGTTGTAGCGGTCCAGCGACCGGCGGAACAGGTCGCGCTTGCTGCTGAACGTGTTGTAGATGCTGCTCCGCCCCAGACCCGTCGCCTCGCAGAGGTCCTGGGTCGAGGTGGCCTCGTAGCCGTTGGCCCAGAACGCGCGCATCGCCGCGTCCAGCGCCCGGTCCTCGTCGAAGGTGCGCGGTCTCGCCATGTCAGCACCGTAGCCGTTTTGGATCGATCGGTGCAATACCGTTCGGCGTCCGCCCGCCGGTGGGACGCCGACGGGTCGGCCGGGTGCCCGCGCGGGACAATGGGAGGAGCCGGGAGCGGTCGGCCGGAGCACCCGAAGGGCGGCGAACCGATGGCGGAGTACATCGCGGTGAGCGCGCTGAGCCACGAGGGCCTGGTGCGCGGACAGAACGAGGACAGCCTCACCGTCGGGCCGTGGACGCTCTGCGCGACCGTCACCACCAACCCGCAGACCCTGCTCTTCCCGCTCGGCCCGCCGTGCGTGGTCGCGGTCGCCGACGGGCTCGGCGGCCATCCCGGCGGCGAGGTCGCCAGCTCCCTGGTCGCCCGGCGGCTGGCGGCGGCCGGGCCGGGGCTCGACGGCGAGGAGAGCGTCCGGGACGCCCTGCAGACCTGCAACCGGGACGTCTACGCGGCCGCCGGCGGGGATCCGGGGCTGGCCGCGATGGGCACCACGGTGGCGGGCCTGGTCCTGCTCGCGGACCGGGCCGTGGTCTTCAACATCGGCGACAGCCGCGTCTACCGCATCGGGGACGGCTCGCTGCACCGGATCAGCGTGGACGACAGCCCGCCGCTGCCGCCCGGGCGGCGCACCACCTCGGTGGTCACCCAGACCCTCGGCGGCTCGCTCGGGCTGACCTTCGTCGAGCCGCACGTCCGCAGCGCGCCGCTGGCCGTCGGCGACCGGTACCTGGTGTGCAGCGACGGGCTGACCGACGCGGTGCCGGAGGAGGAGCTGTCGGCGCTGCTCGCGCGTCCGCCCGCGGAGTCCCAACGGGCCGACGGGCGGACGGCGTTCGAGCTCTGGAAGGCGGCGATCGAGGCCGGCGGGCCGGACAACATCACGCTCGCCCTGGTGCGGATCGGGCAGTGACGGGGAGGGCCCCGGCGGTAACTCCGCCGGGGCCCTCGGTCAGTGCTGTCGGGTCACAACTCCTCGGTCAGTACTCGGCCTTGACGGTCGCGCCGGAGAAGCCCTGCGGGGCGTAGAGGCTCAGGAAGACGTAGCCGGCGGGCGGGTTGGTGATGGTCAGGGTCTCGTTGTTGCCGTTCGGGTCGGCGGACTTGGCGGTGAAGGCGTCGGTGTACGCCCAGCCGTCGCCGTTGTAGTACAGGTCGCCGTTGCCGGTGCCGCCCGTGCTGGTGAGCTTCAGCTGCGTCACCCCGGCCGGGAGGAGCAGGTAGAAGTGCGCGTAGTTGCCGGCGGTCGCCGCCGCGTTGCTGCGCGTGCAGTTCTTGTCCAGCAGGCGGGTGTCGGTGGCGGTGCACTCCGACCCGTCGCCGCCGCCGGCGCCGACGGCGACGTCCTGCCGGGCGCTCGCGGTGGAGCCCTTGTCGTCGGTCACCGTGAGGGTGACGGTGTAGCTGCCGGCCTTGGCGTACGTCTTGGCCGGGTTGGCGGTGGTGGCGGTGGTGCCGTCGCCGAAGTCCCAGGCGTAGGAGGCGATCGTGCCGTCCTGGTCGGTGGAGGTGCTGGTGAAGGAGACGCCCAGGCCGTTGACCGCGGCGGTGAAGGCCGCGGTGGGCGCCTGGTTGCCGCCGGGGTTGGTGCCGCCGGCGCAGGCGCCGGCCGCGCACTTGGTCAGCCAGCTGTCGAAGTCGGCGTCGTAGCGGGTGCCGATGGTCTGCTTGAGGATGGTGCGGGCGCCCTCCCAGTCACCGGCGCGGTACTTGGCGAGCACGGCGTCCAGGTCGGCGCGGTGCTGCTCCAGCATGTAGCGGACGGCCAGGTAGCCCCAGCGGTAGACGCGCTCCTGGTCGCCGTACGCGGTGTCGAAGAGGTCGGAGAGCCGGTAGGTGTGAAGGCCCGCGGCGGTGATCGCCGCGTCGTAGGTCTCGTTGCGGTAGGAGTAGGAGACGTACTCGGCGAAGCCCTCGACCCACCAGATGGTCGGGGTGGTCATGCCGGCGTCGAAGTCGCCGTACATGTTGAACCGGCCGTCGAGGTAGTGGGTGTACTCGTGGTTGAGGTTCCAGATCTGGAAGTCCGGGAGGGCCCAGTCGGCCTCGTAGGCGAGGAAGCGCGGCTGGTTGCCGGCCTCGCCCGGCTTGCCCTCCAGGTACATGCCGCCGTTGTTGGTGTCGATGCCGAAGATGCCGGCGGCGAACACCACGTAGTCGAAGCGGGTGTGGAAGACCACGACCTCGATGGTGGTGTTCTGGTCGTCGGCGACGGGGCCGCCGTCCTTGGCCACCGAGTGGAAGAAGGCGTCCTGGCCGTTGAGGCTGGAGCAGGTCGTCTCCAGCTGCGCGGCGTCCAGCTTCTGGGCGCGGACGCGGATGCTCGGGCTGCAGGCGTGGTCGACGGTCAGGACGGCCGCCCGGAGCCGGGCCGGGGCGTCACAGGTGCCGTAGGTGGAGCAGGTTCCCGGGTCGTAGGCCTCGGCCATCTCGGCGACGGCGGCCCACTGGTACGCGGTGCGGTCGCTCGGCGAGGAGTGGTCGGCCAGGCCCTTCAGCAGCGGGGTGACCTTGGGTCGCAGCGCCTCGTACTGCACGAAACGGCCCAGCTCGCGGGTCGCGTTGTAGACCAGGAAGGTGTAGTCGCCGCCCAGCAGGGCGCTGTTGGCGTTGGCGAAGGCGGAGAGCGAGTCGAGCACGCTCGGGTCGGCCTGCACCGCCTCGACGAAGCCCTTCGCCTGGTGGCCGCGCCACAGCACGGTGAACACGCCGTTGAGCGCGTTGCCCATGTTCGCCGGGTTGTGGGTGGCGGCGTCGTAGGCGCCCAGCAGGCGCTTGACCTCCGGCAGGTAGCGGACGTTCTCCTGCGCGCTGTCGATCAGGATGACCGCCTCGCCCAGCGTGCCCGCGTTGGCCGCGGTGACGTCACGGGAGTGCGCGTTGTTGAAGAAGGTGTCCAGCGCGCCGCGGATCGAGGTCTGCAGGGCGGTGCCGTAGGTGCCCACGTCGGAGGCGTGGTACCACTGCACGTAGTAGCCGGCCCGCAGGAACAGCACCAGCTGAGCGGTGAAGGTGGAGTTGTCACCCGGGTAGTTCGCGGCGTTGTCGCGCAGGGCGTCCGCCACCGTGACCATCTGGGACTCGCGGAAGGTTCCGTTGGCGTCCCCGCCGGTCAGGGTGAACAGGCTGTTGATGCAGCCGAGGTCGGCCGCCTTGACGGCCTGCACGAGAGCACCGCCGGTGCGGCTGAAGTCCGGGATGTTGCAGGGCTGTTCGGCGAGAGCCATGGGGGCGCTCTCGCCGAAGGCCTTGGCCAGCTCGGCCTTCTGCTCGGCCTGCTGTTCCGCCTTCGACAGACGCTCGGCGCGCGCGGGGTCCGCGGTCGAGAACGGGGCGCGGTCACGGGCCGCGACCGGCTTCTTCTCGCCGTGGGCGTCCGGCGTGTCACCGATCGCGGGCTGCGGGGCCAGCCCGGCGGGCCCGGCCGAGGTCGCGGGCGAGCCTCCGCCGGAGGGCGGTGAAGCCGGGGCGGGGTCGGCCTGAGCGCTCGGGGCGAACAGTCCGACCGCCACGAACATCGCGAGGAGGAGCGTCAACAACCTCGCGACGTGGGGACGTTGGTGCAAGGGACGTGCGGTACTCACGTGGGGGCCTCCGGGCCTTCGTCGGCCGCGTGGGGGCGCGGCCGGTGGGAATGGTGAGGACCGTTGCGACGGCGCCATTGGGGCGGTGCCGTCGAGCACCGGTGGGGAGTGTGACATGTACAATGGCATACATCACATGACCGAGGAACCCTCGGAACGGACAACTGCCGCTTCCCCACAGGAACTTCACCGAATGACCGCAGAACGGCAGAGGCCGCCGGTCGGTCGACCGGCGGCCTCTGGGTGTTCCGGCGGCGGGGACGGCCGCCGCGATCGGCGCGTCAGGCGCGGGCCAGGAGCACCGCACCCGCGGTGACCAGGGCGAGCAGGACGGCGGCCGCGCCGTACGACAGCCGGTGCGAGCGCACCACCGGCAGGTAGCGGTCCACGGCGTAGCGGCCGGGGCCGGTCAGCGCGAGCGCCGCCGCGGCGGCGATCAGCAGCAGCTCGTACTCGCTGCCGCCCTTCATGGCGAAGAAGCTGCCGCTCCAGGTGACGGCGAGGGCGTTGAGCATGGTGCCCAGGATCGCGGCGGCGGCCAGCGGCGCCAGCACGCCGACGGCGAGCGCCAGTCCGCCGCCGGTCTCGGTGAGGCCGGCCACGACGGCCATGAACTTGGGCGCCGGGTAGCCCTTCGCGCCGAAGAACGCGGAGGTGCCGTCGATCCCGCCGCCGCCGAACCAGCCGAAGAGCTTCTGGCTGCCGTGCGCGGCCATGGTGAGACCGAGGGCCACCCGCAGCAGCAGGAGGCCGGCGTCGTAGGCGTGCGGGGAGGTGGCCGCGGATCCGGGGACCGTCGCCGCGGCGGCGTGGTTGGTGGGGGCGGTCGTGCTCGGGCTGCTGCTCGGCATGCGCGTCTCCATCGAAAAAAGGGGGGGTTCGTCGATGCTGGACCGATTTGTTCAAATTCGAACCAGCGGGGTTGTTTGACCGTACCTGCAAGTTTGAATTTGAACAACTGGCCGGACGTGAGATTTTGGCGTGGCCGGGTCAGTAGTGGTCTGGACCTGCGTACGACGGCGTGGGGCGGGGCACGCTCAGGGCATGGCACATCGCAACCAACACCGACGGACGGAGCGGAAGGGCACCCTGTACCCCGAGGCCCTCGCCGCCTTCACCGAACGGGTGAGGCTGGTCACGCCCGACCAGTGGGACGCGCCCACCCCCTGCGCCGACTGGACCGTGCGGGACCTGGTCAACCACCTCACCGGCGAGCAGCTCTGGGTCCCCGAACTGCTGATGGGCGCCACCATCGCCGAGGTGGGCGGCCGCTTCGACGGCGACGTCCTCGGCGACGACCCGGTCGGCGCCTGGAGCGCCGCCGCGGACGCCGCTCGCGGCGCCTTCGCCGTCCCCGGAGCCGCCGACCTCACCGTGCACCTGTCCTTCGGCGACGTCTCCGGGCAGTACTACCTGGACCAGCTCACCGCCGACGCCGTCGTGCACACCTGGGACCTCGCCGAGGGCACCGGCCGGCTCACCCGGCTGCCGGAGGGCCTGGTGGACTTCGCGCTCGCCGAGTACACCGGCTACGGGGACCTCTCCGGCAGCGGGCTGTTCGACCCGCCGCTGCCGGTGGCGGAGGACGCCGACGCCCAGACCCGGATGCTCGCGCTCACCGGACGCCGGTACCGCCCCTGAGCCGGAACCGCCCCTGACCTGCGGCGCCGCCCGGCGGGAGCGGCTCCCGGGCGGCTCCCGGGAGCCTTCTCCCCCGCCGCGCCGCCCGGGTGACCGGGGCGGCGCCGGATACTGGAGGTGTCGGGGGGAGCCGAAACCGAAGCGGACGGGAGAGGCGGGCGCGCCATGAGCCGCAAGCCGGACATCCTCGGCGAGTTCACCGCGGAGCACCGCGCGGTGGAGGACCTGCTCGCCCGGATCAAGGCCGCCCCGGCCCGCCCCGGGGAGTCCGGCCGGGACGGCGGAGCGGGCCGGGAGCAGCTGATCGAGCGGCTCACCGACCTGCTGTTCAGCCACTGCGCGGCGGAGGAGGAACACCTGTTCCCGGTCGTCCAGCACGACGTGCCGGACGGCGGCGCGCTGGTGTTCCGGTGCATCCACGACCACCTCGCGATCGGCCAGTACCTCGCCGACCTCCAGGCCCTGGCGCCGGGCGACCCCGCGCCGGACACCCTGCTGCGCGGGCTGGCCGAGCTGCTGCGCCGGCACCTGGCGGCCGAGGAGGAGCAGCTGTTCCCCGCCGCCCGCAAGGCCCTCCCCGCCGCCGCCCGGACCGCGCTCGCCGAACGGCTGCGGGCCGATCGGGCGGAGATCGCCGAGGCCGGGCCGTAGGGCCGTGGCGATCAGGGCTTGGCGCTGATCACCGCGAAACGGCCGCCCTCCGGGTCCTGCAGCCGGGCGACCCGCCCGTACGGCGAGTCGAAGGCCGGGCCCAGCGCGCTGCCACCGAGCTGCTCCGCCCTGGCCAGCGCCGCGTCGGTGTCCGGCACCGAGAACGACACCTCCCAGTGCGGCGGCATCCCCGCCGGGCCGGTCGCCTGTTCCCTGGCGAGCGCGGCCACGCTGCGCCCCTCGGCCCGCAGCACCACCCGGTCGTGCTCCCAGCGGACCTCGAACCGCTCCGGGTCCCGGCCGTCCCAGCGGAACACCTCGCCGTAGAAGAGCGCGGCCGCGAACGGGTCCGGGGTGCGCAGCTCGATCCAGACCGGCGCGCCCAGGAGGTCCAGCCGCCGGGCACGGCCCAGCGGGCCCTCCCAGATGCCGAACACCGCGCCCAGGGGGTCCGCGGCGAACGCCACCCGGCCGGCGTCGAAGGAGAGCGGGCCCACCGCGAGCGTCGCGCCCCGCTCGCGGACCGCGTCGGCGGCGGCGTCCGCGTTCTCCGTGCCGAAGTAGCTGGTCCAGGCGACGGGCATGCCCCAGCCACCGCTCGCCACGCCCAGTCCGGCCACCGCCTCGCCGCCGGCCACGGCGTGCACGTACGGGCCGAAACGGTCCGGCCCCGGCTCGAACTCCCAGCCCAGCAGCGGCCCGTAGAAGGCCTTGGCCGTGTCGAGGTCGCGCGCCATCAGGCTGACCCAGCACGGGACGGCCGCCACGCAGCGCACCTCGGCCGTCGTCCCACCGCTGACCATCGCGACCACCTCCGAGACCCCGGCTGCCGGGCCCCTCCCGACTCCCGCGGCCGTCCGGCCGCCCGGGCGACTTCAGCCTAGGCCGTGTCCGCCGGTTCGCGGAGGTGCCACGCCCCCTCCTGCCCGGGGCACCGGGACACCGCCGAAGCCGTCCCGGCCCGCGCCCGGGGCGGTCGGGGCCAGGTTCTGCCCCGGATCGCTCCGCCGTCAGGCGGCGGGGGCGAGGCGGGCGACGAGGTGGAGGCGGTCGCCGTCGGCGGTGGCGGCGGGCCGGTCGCCGTCCGTCCAGGGCGGGTCGGTGCGCGGGCCGGGCCGGTCGTGGAGGGCGAGGACGGTGAAGCCGTGGACGGCGAGCAGGTGGCGCAGCTCCTGGGGGAAGAGCAGCCGCCAGGCGGAGTGCTGCTCGACCGGCGGGCTGCCGTCGTCGGCGGCCCAACTGCGGGTGCGGCGCAGGAGTTGGGCGGCGTGGTCGATCCACAGCACGGTGCGCGAGGTGTGCGTGACGCCGTCGTGGGTGACGCTGTCGAGCCGTGCGGCGTCGAGGAGTTCGGTGCGGCCGAGGAAGAAGGCGCCGTTGCGCATCTCGGCGACCAGCAGGCCGCCGGGGCGCAGGTGGTGGCGGAGCCGGCCGAACAGGGCGTCGAGGTCGGCGTTGGTGTGGCAGTAGAGCAGTGCGCTGTCCAGGCAGAGCACGGCGTCGAACCGCCCGGGCAGCGTGAACTCCCGCATGTCGCCGACGTGGTAGGACGGGCCGGGGTGGCGGGTCCGGGCGTGGGCGATCATCGCCGGGGAGCTGTCCAGGCCGGTGACGGTGCGTCCGGCCGTGCGGTGCAGCCAGCCCGCGTCGCGGCCGGTGCCGCAGCCGAGGTCCAGGACCTCGGGGCCCGCGCCGTGCTCCCGGAGCATCGACTCGGCCCACCGGGCGGCGGTGAACCCGGGGTCGGGGAAGCGGAGTTCGTAGAGCTCCGGGCGGTCGGTGAGCAGGTTGCGGTGGGCGGCGTCCGGGCCGGCGGCCGTGCGGCGGTGCGTCATCGGGCTCCGGCCACCGTCCGGGGCTCGGCCTCCGTGCGCGCGGCGGGCAGCACGCCGAGGCCGGCGCGGTCCGGGGTGCGGACGGTGCCGTCGGCGCCGCCGATGCCCTGCCAGGGGTCGTGGGCGAGCAGCAGGTGGCCGTCGAGGTCCAGCCAGCGGGCCCGGTCGGCGAGGTGGACGGCGGGCGCGATGCCGAGGGAGCTGGCCGCCAGGCAGCCGAGCATCAGCTCGGTGCCGCTGCCGTGCAGGGCCTCGGCGATGCGCAGTACCTGGTGGACGCCGCCGCACTTGGCGAGCTTGAGGTTGACGCCGTGCACCCGGCCGGCCAGCCGGCAGGCGTCCTCGTAGTCGACGGCGTCCTCGTCGGCGATCACCGGGACGGGCGAGCGTTCGGCGACGGCGGCGAGCGCGTCGGGGCTGCCCGGGGGGATCGGCTGCTCGACGGCCTCGACGCCGGTGGCGGCGAAGGCGGGCAGCAGCCGGAGGGCCTGGGCGGGGGTCCAGGCTCCGTTGGGGTCGAGCAGCAGCCGGGCGGCCGGGGCGGCCTCGTGGACGGCCTGGACGCGGGCCAGGTCGAGGCCGGGGTCGGCGGCGCCGGCCTTGACCTTGAGCACGGTGAACCCGGCGTCGGCGAGCCGGGCGGCCTGCACGGCGGCGCGGGCGGGCGGGTCGATGCCGATGGTGCGGGCGGTGGCGGCGGCGACCGGTTCGGCCCGGCCGAGCAGCCGGTGGACGGGCTCACCGGCCCGCTTGCCGACCAGGTCGAGCAGGGCGGCCTCGACGGCGGCCAGCACCCCGGCCGGCAGCGGCGCGTACGGGGCCGCGCCGTCGCGCAGGTCGGCGAGCGCCTGCTCAGGGTCCGGGCCGTCCTCCAGCGCGGGGCGCAACGCGTCGAGCCCGCGCAGGATCCGGTCGGTGGGCAGGGCCAGGTGGACGCTGCTGACCACCTCACCGTGGCCGGTCAACCCGCCGTGTGCGAGGGCGAGTTGGACGGCGTCCCGTTCGGTGGTCACCGAGCGGGAGATACGCAGCGGCTCGGCCAGGCGGAGCCGGACGGTGCGGACGTCGAGCCTCATCGGTCCTCCTCGGGGCGGGCGGCGACGGTGACCGCCGGGACGGCGGCGGGCGCGGTCCGGCCGGTGCGGCAGCGGGCCCAGCCGGTGACCTCGACGGCCGCCGGGTGCGGGATCTCGGTCGGGCGCGGCGCGGCCCGTTCGGCGTCCAGGCCGTGCCGCCGGCAGAACGCGTCGTCGTACACGGTGCCCAGGTAGCGGTGCGGGCCGTCGGGGAAGACGGTGGCGACGGCGGCGTCCGGGTGCGCGCGGGCGGCCCAGGCGGCGACCAGGGCGACCGCGCCGGTGGACCAGCCGCCGCTGACGAAGGCGCCCCGGGCGAGGCGCCGGCAGGCGTCGACGGCCTCGGCCGGGCCGACCCAGTGCACCTCGTCGAAGGCGTGGTGGACGACGTTGCGCGGGTGGATGGAACTGCCGAGGCCGCGCATCAGCCGGGACCGGGCGGGCTGGCCGAAGATGGTGGAGCCGACCGAGTCGACGCCGATGATCCGCAGCCGGGGCCAGCGGCGGCGCAGCGCCTCGGCGAGGCCGGCGCTGTGGCCGCCGGTGCCGACGCTGCAGACCAGCACGTCCAGGTGGTCGAGGTCGGCGGTGATCTCCTGGGCCATCGCCCGGTAACCGGCCGCGTTGTCGGGGTTGTTGTACTGGTCGGGCCAGTAGGCGCCGGGCAGCCGGTCGAGCACGGCGCGCACCCGGGCGAGCCGTGCGGCCTGCCAGCCGCCGTGCCGGGCGGGCCGCTCGACCAGCTCCAGCCGGGCACCGTAGGAGCGCAGCAGCTGTCGCATGGACGGCTCGAGTTCGTTGTCGCCGACCAGGACGACGGGGTGGCCGAGGGCCTGTCCGGCGAAGGCGAGGCCGACGCCCATCGTGCCCGAGGTGGACTCCACCACCGTGGCTCCGGGCCGCAGTTCGCCCCGGGCGTGGGCGCCGCGGAGCATCGCGACAGCCGGGCGGGCCTTCATGCCGCCGGCGCTCAGCCCCTCCAGCTTGGCCCAGAAGCCGGGGTGCGGGTGCGGGAGCGGGGTGGTGATCCGGGCCAGCGGGGTGCCGCCGAGCAGCGGCAGCAGGGCCGGGTTGCCGAGCACCGGAGTGTCCAGCACCGCGCCGGAGCCGAGCAGGGCGGTCACCGGGCCGCACCCCCGTACAGGTGGAGCACGGAGGGACCGCCGTCGAGCCAGAAGAAGGGGTAGGGCTCGGCGCTGACGGCGGTGACGCCG
This sequence comes from Kitasatospora sp. NPDC002551, assembly GCF_040296005.1. Classification (NCBI taxonomy): domain Bacteria; kingdom Bacillati; phylum Actinomycetota; class Actinomycetes; order Kitasatosporales; family Streptomycetaceae; genus Kitasatospora; species Kitasatospora sp. NPDC002551. The sequence goes on from NZ_JBEOWI010000062.1 coordinate 26,345, forward strand.
TGGCCGAGCAGCCGGGGCAGCACGGCGCTGCCGGTCTGCGCGAACAGCACCAGGGGCTTTCCGGTGGCGCGGGCGTGGGCGAGCAGCGGGTCGAGGGAGCCGTTGCCGAGGGTCATGCCGGAGGCGAGGATCGCGTCGCAGTCGTCGAGGTGGGCGAGGGCGTCGGTGTGCACCGGCTCGTCCCATTCGGTGGTGCCGCCCTTGAGGTCGCACGCCAGGTACGCGACCCCGTGCGAACGGAGCTGCTCCAGGAGGGAGTTGACGACGCCGACGACCAGCACCCGGCGGACGGCGGCGAGCGGCAGCAGCCCCACCACGGCGGAGGCGCGCAGCCGCGACTTCGCGAGCGAGGAGCCCGCCGGCAGCCCGAAGCGCCGGGCGCCGTGCACCGGTCCGTGCGGGCGGCAGTGGCCCAGGTAGGCGTCGAGGGCGGCGACCCGGACGGCGGCGAGCGGGTGGTCGAGCAGCTCGCCGACGGTGGCGCCGACGCAGTCGGTGATCGTGTCGGCGGGGAGTTCGCCGGGTTCGACGGCGCAGGAACCGACGGCGGAGCCGATGCGCAGGCTGAGCACCTCGTTGCGGTACCCGCGGGCGCGTCCGCCGTGCCGGACGGCCTGGACGGTGCTGAAGGCGAGCGCGATCGGCAGGGAGGCCGGGTCGGGCCCGTACGCCCCCGTACGGACCCGCCCGGTGATCTGGTCGAGCACGGAGCGGGCGGGGGCCCCGACGCTCGCGGTGAGGGCGCTCGCGACGGGGGCACTGCCGACGGGGGCGCTCGCGGTGGGGGCCTCGGTGAGGGTGGCGCTCACGCGGACACCGCCATGGCCTCGGCCGGACGGCCGGCGGCCGCGAGGCGGGGGCGGAGCCCGGCGAGCAGCCGCTCGGCGCTGCGGCGCGCCCCGGCCCCGCCGGCGTCGGCGGTCATGACGTGCCCGAGGTACTCGTTGTTGCTGGTCGCGGGCCGCACCTCGCGGCCGGCCGCGGCGAGGGCGAGCTCGACCACCGCCGGGTCGCGCCGCACCGCGTCCTCCCCGTCGAAGCCGGCCAGCAGGCCGCTCTGCCCGCCGCCGGGCACCAGGAAGGCGATGGCGGCGCTGGCGGTCCCGGTCGGCCGGGCGGTCAGGTCGGGGCGGCGGCCGAGCGCGAGGTCGACGGCGGCGGCGGCCAGGTCGACCCCGGTGACCCGCCGGACCAGCTCGGTGATCCGGTTGCCGGCCGGACGCGGGTTGACCTCGACCACCCGGGGCCCGGCGGAGGTGAGCTTGACCTCGGTGTGCGCGACGACCCGGTCGAGGCCGAGCGCGGCCAGTGCGGCGACCGCGGTGCCGGCGGCGGCCTCGGCCTCGGCCGGGTCCAGGGCGGCCGGGAACATGTGGCCGGTCTCGATGAAGGCGGGCGCGCCGCCGACGCTCTTGTCGGTGATCCCGACGACGTGCGCGACGCCGTCCACCGAGACCGTCTCGACGCTGACCTCCGGTCCGGTGAGCAGTTCCTCCAGCAGCACCGCCGGCTCCCGCCGCTGGCCGCGAGCGTTGACCGGGAAGGCGTCCAACGCCCCGAACGCGGCGAGGAGTTCGTCCTCGTCGCGGACCGCTCGGACGAACATCCCGGCGCACAGGTCGACCGGCTTGACGACCAGCGGGTAGCCGATCGCCCGGGCGGCGGCGCGGGCCTGCTCCCGGTCGGCGCAGAGCGCGTGGGCGGGCCCGGGGACGCCGGCCCCGGCGAGTCGGCGGCGGGTGAGGTCCTTGCGGCAGGCGGCGGCGACGGCCTCCGGCTCCGGGCCGGGCAGGCCGAGCCTGCGGGCCACCCGGGCGACCTGCGGCAGGTAGTAGTCGCAGGAGGAGAGCACGCCGTCGAAGCCGAGCAGCGCGTGCAGCCGCTCGGCGTACGGGAGCAGCGTGTCCGGGTCGTTGGTGTCGGCGGTGAGGATGTTCCCGGCGGCGAGCAGCGGGTGCGGACCGTCGGCGGGGGCGGCGGCCCGCAGGTAGTGGTGCAGGTCGCGGGTGAGGAAGGTGAAGCGGTGTCCGCCCTCCTCCAGCGCTCGTGGCAACAGCCGGCTCATGGAGCCGACCCAGCTCTCGACCACCAGCAGATGCGCCACGGCTCTTCCTCTCGACGGCCACCGCGGAGACCGCGGACTCGACGGACAATCAGGACCGTAACGGGATTCGTTTTCATTTTCAACGCGCCGGACCGCATGCTTGTCGCTGCGTCAGATGAAAGTGGTTTTCATGTACTCTTGCCCTCCCCGTCGCACCCCAGCCTCGCCGGAGCTTTCTGATGGACCGTCAACTCCCTTATGCTGTCCGCCATGCGCTGCCGCAGGACGTGCCCGGCGCGCGCCGGCTGATCCTCGACACCTTCTACCGCGAGTTCGGCTACGGCTACGTGCCCGACTGGCACGCCGACGTCGTCGACCTCCAGGGGTACTACCTGGACCACCCCCGGCACGCCCTGCTGGTCGCCGTGCACGGCGAGGAGGTGGTGGCCACCACCGCGCTGCACTCCACCGGACCGGCCCACCCGCCGCATCCGCGCGAGATCGCCCGGCGCTACCCGTCCGGAACCACCGCGCAGCTCGTCCGGGTCTACGTCCGCGCCGAGCACCGGCGGCACGGGCTGGCCCGGGAGCTGGTCCGCCGCGCCTGCGCGTTCGCCGCCGCGGAGGGCGGCTACCGGCGGCTCTACCTGCACACCAACACCGCGGTCCCCGGCGCCGAACCGTTCTGGCGCAGCCTCGCGGAGGAGGTCTACGACGCCCGCCCGACCGGCGAGCACGGCCCCGGCGTGGCCACCGTCCACTTCGAGATCCCGCTGCGCCGGCCGGTGGCGGCGGCGGCGCGGGCGGCGCTCAGCGGAGGCGCCGGGAGGATGTGACACAGGTCACACCGAGGCGCGAAATTTCCGGGGAGCGATTCCCCGTTTAGCCCTTCGTAGGACTAAGCGGGGAGTGACTCCCCGGAACCCGTATCCCGGGAGGAGTGCACCCGTGACCACCGTCGCCCCCCGTTCGACCCGCACCGCGGGGCCGGCCCGTGCGCCCAGGCTGCGCGCGGACGCCAGCCGCAACCGCGAGCGGATCGTCCTGGCGGCCCGGGACGCCTTCGTCGAGCACGGCGCGGACGCGCCGCTGGACGAAATCGCGAAGCGGGCGGGCGTCGGAAACGCTACGCTCTACCGGAACTTCCCCACCAGGACGGCACTGATCCGTGAGGTCGCGCTGCTCGTCAAGAACCGCATCGTGGCGATCGCCGAACGCGCGGCCGCCGAGGTCGCCGGCCCGTTCGACGCCCTGGAGCGGTTCGCCCACGAGACGGTCGACGAGAAGGTCGGCGCGCTGTGCCCGATGCTCACCGACCGGGTGGACCGGAACGACCCGGAGCTGGCGGAGGCACGCGAGCGCCTGCTGGCCGTCGCCGGCGGCCTGCTGGAGCGGGCGAAGGCGGCGGGCGAGGCCCGTCCGGACGTCGACCACGGCGACCTGTTCATCGCGCTGAGCCAGCTCACCCGCCCGCTGCCGGGCACCGGGTGCCGCGTCCTGGAAGGGTTCGTCCACCGGCACCTCCAACTGTTCCTGGACGGCATGCGGGCACCCGCCCCGTCCGTCCTGCCCGGCCGGGCCGCGACCTTCGAGGACTTCCACGGCGACCACTGACCCAACGCTGATCCACCGCTGATCCACCGCTGATCAGCCGCGCCGGCCGACCGGCGTGACCCCGACACCGAGACCTTCACCGCGGGGACGCGGTGCGGCCGCCCGTGCGCGCCCGCCGCCGCCTCCTGCCCGCGTCCCTTTCGCACACCCCGCTCCCCGAAGTGAGTACCTCCATGCCACGAACCGACGCCCTGCCCGCCACCCAGCCCGATCCGAGGCGCTGGAAGGCCCTGATATTCATCGGCCTCGCGCAGCTGATGGTCGTCCTCGACGCCACCATCGTGAACATCGCGCTGCCGTCCGCCCAGAAGGACCTCGGCATCACCGACGGCAACCGCCAGTGGGTGATCACCGCCTACGCGCTGGCCTTCGGCGGTCTGCTGCTCTTCGGCGGCCGGGTGGCCGACCTGTGGGGGCGCAAGCGGGCCTTCGTGGTCGGCCTCACCGGCTTCGCGATCGCCTCCGCGCTGGGCGGCGCCGCCGCCAACACCGCGATGCTGCTCGGCGCCCGTGCCCTCCAGGGCGTCTTCGGCGCCCTGCTCGCCCCGGCCGCGCTCTCGCTGCTGGCCGTGATGTTCACCGAGGCCAAGGAGCGCGCCAAGGCGTTCGGCATCTACGGCGCGATCGCCGGCGGTGGCGGCGCGATCGGCCTGATCCTCGGCGGTCTGCTGACCGAGTACATGAACTGGCGCTGGACCTTCTTCGTCAACATCCCGTTCGCCGTGATCGCCGCCGTGGGCGCGGTGATGGTGATCCGCGAGCCGGCCGTGGGCCGCAACCGCGACCGCCTGGACGTACCCGGCGTGCTGCTGGTCACCACCGGTCTGGTCGCCCTCGTCTACGCCTTCACCCGGGCCGAGTCGGACGGCTGGAGCTCGGGCATGACGATCGGCCTGTTCATCGCCGCCGCCGTGCTGCTGGCCGCGTTCGTCGTGGTCGAGCAGAAGGTCAAGGCGCCGCTGCTGCCGCTGCGCGTCGTGCTGGACCGCAACCGCGGCGGGGTCTACCTGTCGCTGGGCCTGGCCGTGATCGGCATGTTCGGTCTCTTCCTGTTCCTGACCTACTACCTGCAGATCGTGCTCGACTACAGCCCGGTCCTGACCGGCGTGGCCTTCCTGCCCATGGTGGCGGGCATGATCACCGGCTCGACCCAGATCGGCGCCCGCCTGATGACCCGCCTCCCGGCGCGGTACCTGATGGCGCCCGGCTTCCTGCTCGCCTCGGTCGGCATGCTCATCCTGACCCAGATCGACCTGGACTCCTCCTACCCGGCGCTGATCCTGCCCGGTCTGGTCCTGATGGGCCTCGGCATGGGCACCGCGTTCATGCCGGCCATGAGCCTGGCCACGCACGGCGTCCAGCCGCGCGACGCGGGCGTGGCGTCGGCCATGGTCAACACCTCGCAGCAGGTCGGCGGCGCCATCGGCACCGCGCTGCTGAACACCATCGCGGCCAGCGCCACCACCACCTGGCTGGTGGCCCACGCGGCCGAGGCCACCACCCCGGCCGCCGCGAAGGCGGTGCAGTTCGGGGGCATGGTGCACGGCTTCTCGACCGCGATCTGGTGGTCCTTCGGCATCCTGGTGCTGGCGTCCGTGATCGCGTTCACCCTGATCAACGCCGGCCACCCGGGCTCCGGCGGCGGCAAGGGCGCGGACGCCGACGCGGTGGAGGGCAACGAGGTGCCGGTGCTCGTGCACTGACCCCCGCGGGGTTCGCGACGGTGCGCCGCGGCCCGTCCGGTGTCTTCCCGACACCGGACGGGCCGTTCGCCGTTTCCGGGCTGCTGGATTCCCCGGGTGGAGGTCGGCCCGTGGGGCCGCACCCTCATCGCCACCCGCCTGCACCTGTGGCCGAACACCATCGCCTACGCCGTCCGGGTGGGATTCCTCGTCGTCCCGGCGGCCGTCTTCGTCGTCACCGGGCGCCGGTGCCCGGGCCTCCAGCGGCGGGAGCTGGAGAAGGTGCGGCACGGCCGCGAGACCGGCACCGTCATGCGCCCGCCGCACGGCGGGTTCGTGGAGGTGCACGCCCCGCTCGCACCCGCCGAACCGCACCGGCTCACCGCGCACGAGCAGCCGCGCGCCCTCGAACCGCCCGCCCCCGTGGACGACAATGGAGTGGCCCACCCGGCCGGGGTGCTTGACCGCACCCGTGCGAGGCTGTCCCGTGGGCTCTACGGCGAGGGCGCCCGGATCCCCAGGCCCACCGCCGGGGAGTTCCACCGGGCCAGCGCGCGCCACCCGCCCGTCGGGCGGCACGCCGCCGGACGGCACCGCGCCGCCGAGCACCACGGCACCGAGCACCACGGCACCCAGCACCAGGCCACCGAGCACCACGGCACCGGCGACGGGCGCGGCCACGGAGGCCGCGCCGCCCGCGACCACCCGCCGCAACGGAGAGGGAGGACACCGTGCACGACCGTACCGACCAGTTGGCCGACAGCAGATACCTCCTGCTCACCACCTTCGGCAAGGACGGCCGTCAGGTCCGCTCACAGATCTGGGTGGTCGCCGACGGCACCGCGCTCGGCATCTGGACACCCGCCCACTCCGGCGAGGCCGAACGGATCCGCCGCCACCCCAAGGTCCTGGTGGGCCCGTGCGACGCGCACGGGCGCCCGACCGGGCGTCAGCTCCCGGCCCGCGCCGCCGTCTGCGACGAGGACGCCACCGCCCGCTACCGCACGTCGCTGATCAACAAGTACGGGCTGGCGGCGTTCCTGGCCCTGGCCCGCAGCCGGATGCGGCTCGGGCTGGCCGGGACCGTCGGCATCCGGATCACGCTCAACGAGCTGGAGCAGCGGCTGATCGGGCCGGAGTGGCAGGTGCCGGCCACGTACTGCCCGAACTGAGGCGGGACGAGGCGGGGGCCGCCGGGGCGGGACGGGGTGGTGGGGAGGGGTGGGGCCGGGCTCAGGCCGTGCCGTCGTCCGGTGCGTGGGCCAGGTCCCCCGGCTCGCAGGCCTCCCGGCCCGTGTCGGCGTGCACCACCTTGACCGCCCGGCCCGGACCGCCCGGCACCACCCGCTGCTCCCGGCCGCAGCGCGGACAGATCAACGGGATGCGCGAGCGGTGGGCGGCCCGGTCGGCGGCGCCGTCCGACGGCGTCACGACAGCGGGTGGGTCGGGACCGGGCTGACCGCCTGGATCTCGTTGTGGGCCTTGGTCAGCAGTTGCGAGGCGAGGTCGTTCAGCGCCCGCGCGGCCGCGATCTCCTCGCCCACCCTCAGCTGCTCGGGGTCGGAGGGGTGACGGCTCGCGTAGCCGTGCGCCCGCATCTCCGTCCCGTCCGCGAGCCGCACCAGGGCGGCGGCGGCCGTCCGCGGCCCCTCTTCCCGGAATTCCATCTCGATGTGCCAACCGACAAGAGTCTGCATGGCGGATCACCTCCGGCGGTCGCTCCTCGTCCGGTTACTCCTCCAGGGTGCGCCGTACCCCCGGTGAACACCAGGGCAGAGGGTCCGGGGCGAGACCCAGGGGGAACTTGAACGCGTTCAATCCTGCGCGTAGAGTCGGCGCGCAAGGGTGGTTTGAACGTGTTCAAGGAAGGTGGGGGCCGCCGTGGGACGAGGCACCGCCGAACTGGTCGACCTGCTGGTCCTGCTCGGCATGGGCGCGGTGATCCCGCTCGGCCTCGCGCTGATCGACGAGCCCGCCCTCGCCCGGCTGCGCCGCCTCTGGCCGCTCGCCGCCGTCCCCGGCGCGCTCTCGCTGTGGCTGCCGCGCGGCGGCCCGCTCGCCATCGGCAGTGCCGCGCTCTACGCCCTCGGCACACTCGCCCTCGCCGCGCACGCCCCGCTCCGGCTCGCCCGCACCCGCTCCCTCGCGCCACCCGAGGTCGCCGTGCTCACCGCGCTGGCGGCGCCGTCGGTGGCCGGACTCGCCCTGGTCGCGGAGCGCTCCGGGTACCGGCTGCTCGGATTCGACCTCGACATCCTCGCCCTGACCGTCCCCCACTTCCACTACGCCGGGTTCACCGCCGCCCTGGTCGCCGGGCTGGTGTGCCGCGCCGTCCCCGACCGTCCGGCCGCCCGGTGGGCCGCGCTCAGCGTGCCGGCCGGGACCCTGCTGGTCCTGGGCGCCTACTTCGTCGGCGACCGGGCGGAACTCGCGGGAGCCGCCGTGCTGACGGCCGGGATGTGGCTGGTCGGCCTGCTCACCTGGCGCGAGCTGCGGGTCCGCGGCGGGGGCGGGGGCGGGCGGAGTACGCCGGTGCTGCTCGGGGTCTCGGCGGCCGTCCTCGCCGTCACCATGCTGCTCGCCCTGTGGTGGGCACTCGGCGAGGCCTCCGGGCTCCCCCACCCCACCCTCGGCTGGATGGCCGCCACCCACGGCGTCGGCAACGCGCTCGGCTTCGCGCTGTGCTCGCTCCTCGCCTGGCGCCGCCTCGCCCCGGCCACCCGGGAGTACACCCCGTGAACGACCTCAACTACCCGGAGGTCGGAGCGAGCAGCGACCTCGACGCCCCGCTGCCGGCCGGCTACCGCCACCTCCGTCACCGTGCCGTGGTCGGTCACGGCCGCGCCGCCCTGGACGCCGCCGGAGCCGCCGTCCTCGACTGGCGGATGCACCGGGCGGCCGGCGTCCGGATCACCGCCGGGGCCGACCGCGCCGCGGCCGGCGTCCCCGTCCACTGCGCCATCGGCCTGGGCCCGCTGCGGGCCGGCGCCCCGTGCCGGGTGGTGCGGAGCACCGTCGACAGCGGCGGACCCGACCGCCACGGCTTCACCTACGGCACCCGCCGGGGCCACCTCGCGGTGGGCGAGGAGACCTTCACGGTGGAGCTGGCGGCGGACGGCGCGGTCTGGTTCACCGTCAACGCGTTCAGCCGCCCCCAACGCTGGTACGCCCACCTCGCCGGCCCCCTCCTCCCCCTCGCCCAACACCTCTTCGCCCGCCGCTGCGCCCACGCCCTCGCCCGCATAGCCGCCGCCGCTACGCGCTAGCGGAGTGGAAGGTCGGCGGGGCCGACTTCCCTCCATCGACCACGGCCAGGCCGAGGGCCACGTAGACGAATGCCCGCCCAGGGCACCACCAGCAGCCCGCCGCGGAGAGTGGAAAGTCGGCGAGATCGACTTCCCACTCCGCCGACCACGGCCGGACCGCAGGGACAAGCGCACACGCATCCGCTTCCCGCGTCGACAAGAAGCGCCGAAGCGCCCAGCGGCGGCGGCCGGTGCGGGCGGAGGGCGTGAGTGCGAGCCGATGCGGGGCGGCGGGTGGCCAGGCGGTGTGGGGAGGGCGGGCGGTGTGGTGGCTGGGTGTGGGCGGGCAGGGGGTTCGGCGGGCCTCAAGTGGCCGCAGGGTGAGGGCGGTCGGTGGGTGGGGCCGAGGTGCGGAGGCGGGCGGGCGGTTGGGGGGGTGGGGGTCAGGTGGTGGGGATGGTAAGGACGAGGGTGTTGGTGTCGAGGGTGCGGATCTCGAAGTGGGAGATGGTGGTGGGGGGGAAGGCGGTGCCGCCGGTGGTGTGGAGGGGGGTGGCGGGGGCGTAGCCGGTGGCGGGGACGTTCCAGGTGGTCACGGTCTGCCGGCCGCCGGTGGCGGAGACCGCGACGAGGTCGCAGGTCAGCGGCCCCGGTACACCGGAGAGTTCGAGGGTGACCCGGCTGCCCCAGGGGGCGGGGTCCATGCCGACCACGGCGTGCGCGCCGGTGGCGGTGTCGGTCGCGGTGAACCGGTGGGCGCTCGCGGTGGCGACCACGCCGGGGGTGGAGTCGGCGGTGATCACGGCGGCGGTCACCGCCGGGCCGGCGATCGTCAGCGCCGCCGCCGCGGCGACCAGCACCAGCCGCCGGACCCGGCCGCGCCGGCGGCTCGCCCGGACCTGCGCCACCAGCCGGTCGAGCAGGGCCGGGTCCGGTCGCGGGACGGGGTCGGCCGGACCGGCGGCGGCCGCGTACTCGCCGAGCAGCGCCCCGACGGGGCGGAGTTCGGCGAGTTCCGCGGCGCAGCGCGGGCAGCCGGTGGCCAGGTGGGCGTCGAAGGCGGCGCGTTCGGCCGGGTCCAGGACGCCGAGGACGTAGGCACCGACGTCGAGGTGCGCGGCCCGCGCGGGATCGGGTTCGGACGGTGTCACGATGTCACTCCCCGTTCCTCCAGCGCGAGCCTGAGCGCGCGCAGCGCGTAGTACGCCCGGGAGCGCACGGTGCCGGCGGGGATGCCGAGTTCGGCGGCGGCCTCGCCGGCGGTGCGGCCCTTGAAGTAAGTCTCGACGATGACCTCGCGGTGCGCGGCCGAGAGGTCGCCGAGCGCGTCAGCGACCGTCATCATCCGCAGCGCGCGGTCGAGTTCGTCCTCGGCGGGCAACGACTCCAGAGGGCCGGCGTCCACTTCGCGCGGGCGGGCGAGTTCGGCGCGGTGCTCGTCGATGACGATCCGGCGGGCGACGGTGGCCAGCCAGGGCCGCAGCGACCCGGCCGCCGGGTCCAGCCGGTGGAGGTTGCGCCAGGCGCGCAGCAGCGTCTCCTGCACGACGTCCTCGGCGCGCTGGCGGTCGCCGGCGACGAGGTGGAGGACGAAGCCGAGCAGCGGCCCGGCGTGCTCGCGGTAGAGCGCGCGCATCAGCTCCTCGTCGGGTGCCGGCGCGCCCCGGACGGCCGGGCGGCCGCCACCGGGAGGCTCCTCGGTCACCATCACATCCTCGCGCACGCGTGCCTCCGGGTCGAGGGTCGCCACCGGGCGGACGGCGGTGGTCAGTAGCCGCCCGAGCCACCGGAGCCGGCGGCGGCCCGGTCACCGCTGGGGGTCACCGCGAACCAGATGCCCTGGACGCCCTGGCCCTTGGTGTCGCCGGGCTTGTGGTCGGGCGCGTAGCGGTAGAGCGGCCAGCCGGCGAGGGTGAGCTGCTTGCTGCCGTCCGCGCGGGTGACGGTGCCGACCAGCGTGGCGTCGACACCGCTGACGGAGACCGTCGTGCCGTCGGCCGGGACGGGCGGCCACAGGGCCGCGCAGCCGCCGTCGCAGGTGGCGGTGGGCGGGTCGGCGCTGTCATGGTCGAAGCGGTACAGGGTGTAGCCGGCGCCGTCGGTGACGATGGTGCCGAGGCGGGCGTCGGTGGTGGTCCGCAGGCCGGCGGCGGGCATGCCCGGCGAGGCCGGGGCGCCGGAGGCCGGGGGCGACGGGGTGGCGGGCGAGCCGCCGCCGGAGGTGCCGCAGCCCGCCACCAGGGCGGCCGCGGCCAGCCCGGACGCGGCGAGCACGGCGAAGCGTCCGGGGCGGCGGGCGGGACGCCGGCCGCCGGTGTGATCGTCGGTCGAACCGTCGGTGCGGCGGGTGGTGCGCATGGTGGCTGCTCCCCGGTCGGTGCGGGTGCACGTCGGTGCCGGACACCCTCCGGTACGGACGGGGACCGCCGTCCGCTCAACGGACGGCACGGTAGGGTCCGCGGAATAGCGCGCGGACAGCAGCCGTTGTCGGGGGCACATGGCCTTGACCGCCACCACCGGAAGGGCAGGAATCGCGACATGAGCAGCACGGTCGAGCTGACCAAGGAGAACTTCGACGAGATCGTCCCCGGCGCGGACGGCAAGGATTTCGTCTTCATCGACTTCTGGGCGGAGTGGTGCGGCCCGTGCCGCCAGTTCGCGCCGGTCTTCGAGAAGGCGGCGGAGCGCCACCCGGACCTGGTCTTCGCGAAGGTGGACACCGAGGCGCAGCAGGAGCTGGCGTCGGCCTTCGGGATCCAGTCGATCCCGACGCTGGCGATCATCCGTGAGGGAGTGCTCGTCTTCTCGCAGGCGGGCGCGCTGCCCGAGCCGGTGTTCGAGGACCTGATCGGCCAGGCCCGCGAGCTGGACATGGCCGAGGTGAAGCGGAAGGTGGCGGCGGAGCAGGACGGCGGCCCGAAGGCCTGATACCGGGCCGTTCGCACGGCCCGATCGTCACGGCGGGCCCCGGTGGTGCACTCACCCCGGGGCCCGCCGCCGTGCGTCCGGGGGCGCCCCGTGCCTCAGTCCTCGCTCCAGGCGGTGAGGCGGGCGGCGAGGGCGCGCAGTTCGTCCCGGAGGGCGGCGGGACGGCGGACGGCGAAGGGCCAGCCGAGGCCGGCCAGCAGGACGGCCATGCCGTCGAGCCGTTCGGCCCGCGCGCGGAACAGGACGCGCCCGTCCTCCGTCCCGGTGAGCGTGCCCGCGGTGGGCGGGATGCGGCGGCGGGCCTCGGCGAGCGTGGTGGTGAGGACCACCTCGACCTCGTGCGTCCACGGCACCGAGGCGAGCGACTCCAGCACCCGCTGCACCGGGTCGACGCCGGCGGGTGGTTCGAAGGCGGCCTCGCCCGGTTCGACGGAGCGGATCCGGTCCAGCCGGAAGGTCCGCTGCTCGCCGCTGCGGTGGTCGAGGCCGGTGGTGTACCAGCGGCCGGAGTGGAAGACAAGCCCGTACGGGTCGAACTCGCGCGCGCTGGCCGCGCCCGCGCGGTCCCGGTAGTCGAGCCGGACGCGACGCCGGCGGCGGGCCGCCTCGGCCAGTGCGAAGAGCGCGGTGGCGGCCGGGCTGGGGCCGGCGGCGGGTGGAGCGGTCACTCCGAGGGTCTGCTCGACGGCGGCGACCTGCTCGCGCAGCTGCGGCGGAAGCACCCGCTGGATCTTGGCGAGCGCCGACTCCCCGGCCTGTTCCCCCACCGACATCCCGGAGCGCCGGCCCGCCAGCAGACCGAGCACCACCGAGGCGGCCTCGTCGCCGGTGAACATCAGCGGCGGCAGCCGGAATCCGGGCATCAGCCGGTAGCCGCCGTACCGGCCCCGCTCGGCCCGGACGGGGATGCCGAGTTCGGCGAGCCGGGCCGTGTACCGGCGCACGGTGCGGACGTCGACCTCCAGGCGCGCGGCCAGTTCGGCGCCGGTGAGGCCGGGGCGGGCCTGGAGGAGTTCGAGGAGGGCGAGGGTGCGGCTGACCGGGTGTTCCACGGGGCCTGTGCTCCTCGGGTGGGCTGCGGTTGGGCCGGACGGCCGCCGGTCGTCGCTCCGTCGGGCAAGACGCCGATTAATCCGGTCGAGTTCTGTCCGGATGTGATTCTAGGGTCGGAGTCGACGACGGGCAGCCGGGTGACGTTCCCGGTGCCCGGCGGCGGCCGCGCGGCCCAGCACCTCAGAACACGCAATTCCAGGAGAGGACCGTCCCCCATGAGCACCTTCGTACTCGTCCCCGGTTTCTGGCTCGGTGGCTGGGCCTGGGACGCGGTGGCCGAGCCGCTGCGGGCCGCGGGCCACACCGTGCACGCGGTGACCCTGCCCGGGCTCGCCGAACGCGCCGGCGAGGCCACCTCCGACACCGGGTCCCAGGCGCACGTCGACGATCTGACCGGCCTGCTGGTCCGCGAGGACCTCCGGGACGTGGTGCTGGTCGCCCACAGCGGCGGCACCATCGCCGTGAGCGGCGCGGCCGACCGGGTGCCGGAGCGGATCCGGCGGGTGGTCTGGGTCGACTCCGGGCCGCTCGCCGACGGCGTCGCGCTCGCCGATCTCTGGGACCCCGCGTACCGCGCCGCGCTGGAGGCCTCGATGGTCGACGGCTGGCGGCTGCCGCTGCCCTCCTGGGAGCTGCTCGCCTCGGGCGGCGCCAGCGTCGCGGGGATCGACGAGGACGGGCTGGCCCGGTTCCGCGCGCGGGCGACCGACCAGCCGGGCCGCACGCTCCTGGAGCCGGTGCGGCTGACCGGCGCGGCGGCGAAGCTGCCGAAGGGCCTGGTCTCGTGCTCGATCCCGCTGGCGCAGGTCCGGGAGATGATCGCCGCCGGGCATCCGTTCTTCGCCGCGCTCGGCGGGCCGGAGTGGGAGCTGCGCGAGGTGCCGACGGGGCACTGGCCGATGTTCTCCCGGCCGGCCGAAACGGCGGCGGTGCTGGCAGAGTTGGCGCAGGTCGACTAGGAGCTGTTCAAGGTTCGGATCTTGGCCTGGCCCTGATGGCGGGCTGGTGTGTCTGGTAGAACTCGGGGGCGTGGCGCGTTTTGACGTGACG
>NZ_JBEOWI010000063.1:0-39702 GCF_040296005.1 Kitasatospora sp. NPDC002551
AACAGCCGTTCCTCCCGGCAGCGGGCCGGATCGATCAGCAGCACTCCGGAGTTGAAGTACTCCTGCCCGGGCGGGATGCCGAGCCTGGGCCGTCCCCGCGCCGTCCGGCGCCCAGGCCCGCAGCGCGGCGGCCAGGCCGTCGCCGAGCACGGCGTGGGTGCGCTCGTCCTGCCGGGCGGCGTACCGGGCCCGCAGCAGGTCGGCGTCGAGGTCGACGGCCATGCCGTGCAGCGGCAGGTGGGAGACGAACAGGCGGTCCTCGGCGAGCCGGTGCACGGTCGCCAGGCCGCAGGGGGCGAGCAGCCAGCGGCCGTCGGGGTCGTCGGCCGGGTCGGCGGGCGGGCGCAGTTCGGCGATCAGCGCGCGGATCTCCGGGGCGACGGACGGGTCCACGGCCGGGCCTGGGGCGCGGAGCCGGGCGGCGAGCGCGGTGAGTTCGGCGGCGGTGAGCGGGGTCAGGTCGGCGCCGACGCCGAGTTCGTAGCGGCTACCGCCGGCCGCGTCCTGGACCCTCAGCACGGTGCCGGGCGCGGCGAGGCCGAGGGCCCGGCGGCAGGCCGCCAGCCGGACCAGGGCGGCGGCCAGGCCGCGGGCCAGCGCGGGCCGCACGGCGGCGCGGTCGGCGAAGGTCCAGCCGGTGCGCAGGGCGGCGCGCAGCTGCTCGTCGCGGGCCCGGCGGTCGGCCGACCGCGGCCGGGCGGCGTGCACGGCGTCGCCGTCCGGGCCGGGCTGGACCAGGTGGACGGCACGGACCTGGTCGAGCACCGCGAGCCGGTCGGCCTCGCCGCCGGGGGCGACCACCCGGAAGGCCATGGCCAGGCCGTTGGCGCTGTCCTCGACGCCGAACGGCGCGGGGACGGCGAACCGGGCCAGCGCCCCGCCCTCCCCGGCCGCGCCGTTGAGCAGCCCGGCCAGGCCCTGCGGCGAGGGGACCGCCCAGGGGCGCAGCACGGCGAGGCGGGCCCGGTAGTCCTCGTCGCCCTCCCGGGCCGGCTCGACGGCGGCGCCGTCGGGGCGCACGGTGAGGCGCTCGGCGAAGCGGGGCGCGCCCAGTTCGGCGCCGAGGCCGTCGAGGGCTCCGGAGCGGGCCCCGGTCAGGGTGCGGGAGGCGGCGATCTGCCGGGCGGTGCGGCGGATCTCGGCCTTGGGCGCGCCGAGCACGTACAGCAGCCGGGCGGTGGTACCGGCCAGGCAGCGCACCCGCAGCAGGTCGGCGGCCTCGGCGGCGGGCAGCGGGCGGGCGGTGCCGTCGCCGTCCAGCCAGGCGGCGGCCAGTTCGAACGGCGCGCCGGGCGGCCAGGTAGCGCCGAGCGGAAGCGGGCGCAGCGCGTCGGCCTCGGTGTACGGGGCGATCAGCAGGGGCGGCAGGGCGGTGCCGGCCACGGTGGCGGTCAGCCGCAGGCCGCGTTCGGCGAGGTCGCGGCCCGCTCCGGCCAGTATCAGCGGGCGGCCGGGCCCGGCGGGCAGCCGGCCGGTGAGGCGGCCGTCCGCGGCGGTGAGCGGGAGGGGCTCGTCCTGCACGGCGGCGCGCAGCGGGGCGGGCAGGTGGTCCGCCATGGCGCGGTGGGCGGCGGCGGGGGCCTCCGTGATCGTGGGGATCGGCGGGGAGGTCACTGGGTGAGCCCCTTCGCGTCCTCGACCAGCACGGCGATCTCGTTGGCCGCCAGCCGCAGGTTGGGGCCGGCGGCGGGCGCCGCGGCGGCGCCGAGGGCGGGCGGGTACTTGGCGAGCGTGAGGCCGGCGACGTCGGCGATGCCGGGTTCGGCCATCATCGCGGCGAGCACCGCCGCGTGCCGGACCTCCTCGCCGAAGCCGAGCCCGTCGACGTACTCGGCGACCCGGGTGAGCAGCCGGGCCTTCAGCTGGTCGGGCGGGGTGGTGGAACCGCGCAGCACCAGCCGGGCGGAGAGCAGCACGCCGACCTCGACGGCGGGCTGGATGCGCGGCACCACGCCGAGCGGGCGCAGGTCGTCGATCGCCTTGCGGACGGCGTCGTGGAGTCCGCCGCCGCCGGGGCCGCCCCAGATCGCGGCCGGGGTCGGCGCCACCAGGACGTTCAGCCCGAACGGGCTGGCCGCGGTGGCCTCGTCGCCGAACAGCCGGTCGATGAAGTTGCCGTCGAGCGTGCCGAAGATCGACTGGTGGATGTCCAGGCCGCCGTAGACGTCGCTGACCTGGACCTGGCGCACGCCCGGCACCAGCGCGGCGGCCAGCCGGATCGCCTCGGCGTTCCACAGCGAGCGCGGCGCGCGCAGCAGCAGTCGGCGGTAACGGTCGTCGGGCCAGTGCCGTTCGCCGCCGGTGAGCCGGGCGGCGGCGCCGTCGATCTCGATCTCGGCGCCCGCCCTGCCCGGACCGGCGAGGAACTCGGTGCGCCAGGGGTCCTGCGGGTTCCAGGTGGTGATCCGCTGCTCGGTCCTGGCCGGGTCGAGATTGCCCTCCGGCCCGGGGCGGAAGGCGACCACCGGGACGGTGACCTGCCGCTGCTGGACGGAGAGTTCCGCCCGGGCGTCGGTGGCGACGTCGTCGCCGCGCGGGGTCAGCAGGCGCACCCCGCGCGGCACCACGACCGGCGCGGACGGCGTGCCGCGCAGGGTGAGCCGCAGCTCGCCGGCCGCCTCCAGGTACGGGCGGGGCAGGCCGAGTTCGGCGCCGAGCGCGGTGAGCGCGTCGCCGCCGGCGGTGGAGACGAAGGCGTCGTCGTAGGAGCCGGCCAGGGCCGACCAGGTGCGGGCGTCCTCCAGCGCGGTGACCTCCAGCAGGCGGCGGATCACCGAGCCGGGGCCGAGGTCGAGGTCGGCGCCGAACACCTCGCGGGCCAGCTCGAAGCGCTCGGTCACCAGGCGGGCGTACGGCTTGGGCACGAAGCCCCGGTCGGTGACCCCGTACAGGGCCTCACCGGGCTGGAGCTGCTGGTCCGCGGCGGACGGGGCGGACGGGGCGGTCGGGGCGGACTGGTCAGGCACGCTGCACTCCGGTGGTGAGGGTCACCGGCAGCACCGCGCCGGTGTCGGTTTCCAGGACCGCGCCGACCACCAGGGCCCGGTCGGCGCCGGACGGGTCGTCGACCCGGACGTCGAGCACACGCCGCACCCGGGGGTCGCGCCCCAGGACGGCGAGGACGGCGACCCGGATCCGCTCGCGGACCAGCTCGGGGGTGCGCTCCTCGGCGAGCACCCGCAGGCCGTCGAAGCCGAAGCCCCGGTCCAGCGGGTCGGTGCCGAGCGCGGTGGTCAGCGCGAGCCGCACCGACTGCAGGACGCAGTCCGGGCCGGTGACGGCGGCGAGGTCGCCGTCGCGCAGCTGCAGGTCGGCGGCGAGCGGGTCCGGCACGGGCGGGTCGCCGGCGGTCGTTCCGGCGGTCGGTCTGGTCGTCGCTCCGGCGGTCGTTCCGATGACGGGCGCGGGCTCGGCGGGCGGCCCGACGGCGAGGTTCCAGGCGGCGGTCATCCGGTCACGTCCATGTGGCCGGTGACGGCGACCTTGACGTTCTCCGCCTTCATCGCGATGGTCTCCTGTGCCTCGAATCGCAGGTTCTTGCCGGTGAGCGTGATGGTGCCGTCGGCGGCGATCACCACGGACGCCCCGCCGTCGGCGTGCTCGATGGTGACGGCGTGTTCGGTGCCGGCCCGCTCGGGGCGCACGCCCGGGCCGTGCAGCGCCTTGCGCCCGACCCGGACGGTCAGCTCGCCGACCTCGATCACCCGGTTGCCGTCGGCGTCGGTCAGGTCGTTGCTCGCGCGGTCGCCGGGGTCGGCGCCGGGCCGGTCGTCGGCGACCCGTTCGCGCTGGCCGGCCGGGACCGCGGCGGGCAGGTGCAGCCACCAGTCGCCGGCGCGGGCGGCCGGGCCCTCGCCGTCCCGCCACAGCGCCCCGACGTCCACCGCGTCGTCGGCGCGCTCCCGCCGGGGCACCAGCAGCACCCGGGTGCCGGGGTAGCGCGGCAGCACCAGGCCGTACCGGCCCCAGGCGAACGGGGTGGCGTAGCCGACGCCGGGCAGCCGGTCCGGCTCGGTGCGGGCGGTGTCCAGCCGGCGGTGCTGCATCGGCTCGCCGTCGCCGGGCGCGAGCCCGCGCCAGACGGTGGCGGTGGGCCCGTCCGCGCCGCGCACCTCGGCGGCCTCCGGCACGGCGGCCCGCGCCGCGGCGGCGCGGCCGAGGCCGGCGACGGCCCGGGCGGCCGCGGCGGCCGGGTCGGCGGCCGGCTCGGAGCGGAGGGTGACGCGCTCGGCGGCGCCCGGCCGGCCGTCCCAGGCCGCGTCGGGCCCGGTGACGGCGACGGCGGCGACCACCGTGGTGAAGCCGTGCACCCGGTCGAGGGTGTGACGCACCGCCGTGACGTACAGTGGCCGCGCTCCGGCACCGGGGCGCACCAGGTCACCGGGCAGCAGCCGGGCGTCACCGGGCAGTCCGAGCCGGACGGCGGGGCGGTCGGGGCGGGCACCGGCCAGTTCCTCGGCCCAGCGCGGCCGCACCTCGTGGACGGCGACCAGCGCCGCCGGGCGGGCGCCGAGGTGCAGCACCCCGTCCCGGAACAGCGCGAGGGCGCGCCCGCCCCGGCCGTCGTGCTCGGCCAGCGCGCGCTCCAGGCCGGCCAGGTGCTCCAGGTGGCTGGGCCCGGCGGCCAGCGGTCCGCCGCGGACGGCGGCGCCGTGCGCCTGTACGGCCACACCCGCCCGGCGGCCCAGCTCGGCGGCCTGGGTACGGTGGTCGCCGGCCGGCACCGGGGTGCGGCAGGCGGCCGACAGCCGGTGGTAGGCCTCGTCGATCCCGTCCAGCCGCAACTCCGGCCCGTAACGGCCCTGGTGGCGCACCGTCCGCTCGACGACGGCCGCCGCCACCCGGGCCGCCGGGTCGAACGGCCGGGCGGCGTCCGCGCCGTGCAGGAACAGCTCGGCGACCAGCGGTCCCGGGCCGGCCGCCAGCCGGTCGGCGACGGTCTCGGCCAGCCCGCGCACGGTCAGCCGTACGGTGGCGGCGGCGAGGCCGGACGGCAGCGACGCCTCGGCCCGCAGGGTGACCACGCCGCGGGTCTGCGCGCCGGACAGCTCCAGCGGCGCGGCTCCGCCGGTGATCCGCAGCGCCCAGTCGCTCACGACGCACCCCCGAGGTCCCACCAGGCGAGCGTGATCCGGGAGCCGTGGCGGCCCGCGCCGCGCACCGATCCGGCCCGCAACTCCCAGTCCAGCAAAGCGATCTCGGTGGCGAGCCGGGGCGATCCCGGCAGCTCGACGGTCCGCCGGGCCCCGGCGGTCAGCGGCAGCGCGCCGGCGTACCCGCCGCTGACGCGCAGCACCAGGCGGAACGCGCGGCCCGGGGCGGCGGGGGTGCTGACCACGGCGGCGGGGCCGGCGGCGTGCCAGGTGTCGGCGCGGCCGAGCACGGCCACCACGAAGACGCCCAGCTCGGGGTGGAGCGGCAGGTACTCGGGCAGGCCGCCGTCCAGCGCGGCCTCGACCACGGTGGCGCCGGGCGGCAGCGGGTCGGGCCCTGCGGGGGTGAGCAGCCGGAGGATCGGTGCGGTGGGTCTCAACGGTGTCCCTCCCTCGTCGGGCGGTCGGTGGGTCGTCGGGGCGCCGGGTCGGTGACGGGCCGGGTCTGGCCGGTCGTGGGCCGGAGCGGGCCGGTCATCGGCGGCCGTCCCGGTCGCGGTGGCTCTCCCAGTCGGCGAGCGCCGAGAGGCCGGCCGCCGCGGCGCCGGTCAGGGCGTCCGCCCCGCCCCGCCAGGTGGGCGCGTGGACGAGCGTGAGCGAGACCTCGACGACCTCCCGGCGTTCGGCCCGCTCGGCGAAGGAGAGCGAGACGATCCGCAGGTCGGTGCGGATGGTGGACTCGGCCAGCAGGGTCAGCCGCCGGGCCGGGGCGGCCGCGGTGAGGCCGGCGGTCGCCGCCCCTGTGACGGCCGGCCCGGCGGCGAACGCGCCGGTGCCGGTCTCGTACTCGGCCAGCGCCTCCAGCGCCGCCCTCCAGGCGAACCGCTCGGCGCCGACCAGCAGCCCGGAGACCATCACGGTCTCCCGCGGCTCGGCGGGCCCGGTCCGCTCGTACTGGTACTGGCGGCTCAGGTCCAGACTGGTCACCGCCCACAGGGGCACGGTGGCCAGCCCGTCCGAGAGGACCAGGGACGGCGGCCCGTACCGCTGGAAACTGGACACGATCGGTTCCCCCTCAGTCCCGGCGCGGGGCGGGGTCGAGCGCCTCCAGCTGGGCGGTGAGCCGCTCCAGCACGAGGTCGGCGATGGCCTGGTGGTCGACCTGGGGCGCGTGCGCGACCTCGATCTCCACCGGGAAGTGGTAGTGCGCGGCCTCGGGCACGTGCGCTCCTCGGTTCGTGGCGGGTGGCGGGTGGCGGGTGGCGGCGGTGCGTGGCCGGCGGCCGGGTGCGGCCGCCGGCCCGGCCCGTGGGCCGGCGGGCTGCCGGCCGGTCAGGGGATCGCGACCGCCGGCCCGGACTTGCCCTCGACCTTCGCCGCGAGCGAGAAGCCCGAGAAGGTCACGGTCGGCGCGCCGGCGATGCTCGCCGACTGCGCGGAGGCGGTGACCACGCAGTCCGACATGACCACGGTCCGGAAGGACCAGTCGGTGCCCGACTGCTCCTGGAGGACGATGTCGAAGCGGCCGCCGCGCAGCGCGATCGCGGTGAGTTCGGCGGCGGCGGGCCCGATGGCCTTCACCGTCATCGAGAAGTTGACCTGCGACGGCTGGTAGACGACGCCGACGTGCGTCGCGCCCAGCGAGTGCAGCGGCTCGGCGTTGAGGTTGAAGGTGGTGGACATCGAGTCGATCGGGGCGATCTCGGCGCTCTTGCCGGCGTCGTCGATGTACGCGACGGCCAGGCGGGTGTTCCAGTCGGCCATGGTGGCGGGCTCCCAGGTGTCCTCGGCGGAAGGGGTCAGTAGGTGACGGCGAGCTTGACGTGCAGGCGGTGCACGGCCGGGCCGTAGGTGATCGAGGTCTGGACGTCGACCGCCCGCTGCTCGCGCGCGGCCCGCACGGTGTCCTGGTCGGCCTGGGTCCACTCCGTCTCCGGGCGGCCGAGGACCTCCAGCACCGGGATCCGCACCTCGAATCCGGCGATGACCGACGCGCGCAGCAGGCCGCCGAGGATGCCCTCGGTGCGCTGCTTGAGCATGGTCAGGCCGGTGCGGGTGATCCGGGCGTCGCCGACGCCGCCGATCAGCCCGGCGCGGAGCAGGAACTCCACGTGGTCCACCACCCGGCGCAGGTCGATGTACCCGTACGCGGGGTCGGTGGTGAAGGTCTGACCCTCGGCCAGGTGCAGGCCCTCCCCCGCGATCAGCGCCGGGTCGATCACCGGGTTCAGGCCGGCCCTGGAGAGCTCGATGATCTCCGACGGCCCGTACTGCTTCTCCTTCGGGATCCGCACCCCCTTGACCTGCTTGAGCAGCAGCGAGGCGTGCGGCGGGTGGGCGGCGATCACCGCGGCGGTGGCGGCGGCGACGTCGCCGTCCGCGCCCCGGGCCGCGACCAGGACCATCCGGCCGCTGTCGCTGCGCAGCTTGAGCAGCGCCGGGGTGAGCACCTTGGCGACGTAGTCCGGCGCCTTCTCCGCCTTGGGGTCGATCATGGCGACGCCGATCCGGCGCAGGCCCTTCGCGGAGATCTCCTCGACGTGCGCGCGCAGCGCGAGCAGGCCGGCCGGCGGGGTCTCGGTGCCGGCGTCGGTCACGCCGGCCAGGCAGACCACGGACACGTCGTCGACCGCCTCCAGGGCGGCCAGTCCGGCGGCGTGCTCGGTGCCCTTGACCCGCACGCCGTAGACCTTCTGCGGCACCCGGTCCTGGGTGAGGGCGAGCAGCAGCGCCTTCTGCAGCACGCTGTCCTGACCGAACAGGGCGCGCACCTCGTCCGGGGTGGTGACGACGTACGGCACGTTGACGGCGGCGGTCCCGCCGCTCGCGCCGTCCGGGGTGGTGCCGACGATCGCGATCACCCCGCTGGAGGGCTGGACACGGGGCGTCAGCCCGGACTTGTCGATCTCGATGTCGACGAAGGGGTACGCAGTGGGCATGGCTTTCCTCTCCTGCTCTCCGGCCGGTGAACCGGGCGGTGGAAGCGGTCGGTTCCGGGGATGTCACGGCGGACGGTCGCGTGGGGCGGCCGGCTCAGGCGGCCGGCTCAGGCATTCGGCTCAGGCATTCGGCTCAGGCGGCCGCGGCCTCGGGGACGACCAGCAGGGCGATCCCCTGGGCGGCCAGCAGCCGCCCGGCCGCCGCCGCGCGGGCCGCGCGCTGTTCGGCGGGGCCCGCGGCGGTGGAGCCGCCCGGCCAGTCCGGGTCGTCGAACACCGCGGGCGGCACCAGCCAGCCGACCTGCGCCCGGCCGCGCGGCGCCAGCGGCACCGTCCCCGGCCCCGTCCCCAGCACCGCCGCCGTACCGAGCGCGCCCAGCGCCCCGGCCAGCGCCCGGCTCTCGGCGAGCAGGTCGGCCGGCCGTACGCTCTCGCGGACGAGCAGCGCCACCAGCACCGGCAGCACCACCGGGCGCGGCGTCCCGGCAGCCGGCGCGTAGCGGACGGTCAGCTCCGGCCCCTCGGCCGGGGCGAGCGGCGCGGCGTCCACCGCGTCGACCCGGCCGCCGCCGGCGGCGGTGCGCACCGTCACGCCGCCGCGCCACAGCGCGTCCGCCGTGGGCCCGCCGAGGCCGGTGAGGGTGAAGCGCCCCTCCTGCCGGGCACCGCCCGGCGCGGACCAGCCGCCCTCGGCGGTGACCGGGCGCTCCAGCCGCACGCCGAGCCGCAGTTCGGCGAAGTCCGCCCGGTAGGGGCCGGTCACGCCGGCCGCCGTCTCGTAGCCGGCCGCCACCAGGTTCTCCAGCGACCGCTGGTCGAACAGCCGGTCCCGCTGCTCCGGATCGGCCAGTCGCACCAGGGTGCGGTCGCGGAAGTCCATCTCGTCCCCCTCGGTCGGCCCCGGCCGCTCGGTCCGGGCGGGGCTCCGTCATCCACCACAGAGCGTGGTCGTCGCCGCGTGCAAAGCACGTGCAACCCACGTGCATCGACGCGCGTAGGTGGGGAGATGCTGGGCAGGATGGCGGTGCATCGTTGACGAAGTCTGCACACGGTCAAACGTTTAGTCGCTGTTGAGTGGCCGTCTACGCGCAGAGAGCACGCTACTCGCCCACGGTCCGAGCACCGGGACACGAACGACGCGGAGGGTGGCACAGCGTGAGCGGCAGAGCGGATGACGGAGCAGGTATCGGGGCGGGCGTCGGGGCGGGCGTCGGGGCGGTCCGGACGGACGGGGCCTGGGAGTTGTGCGCGCTGGGCCCCCTGGAGGTCCGGTACGACGGCGAGGCCCTGCCGATCGGCGGCGCCCGGCAGCGGGCGGTGCTCGCCACCCTGCTGCTCTCCCCCGGCCGCCCGGTGCCGGTCGGACCGCTGATCGACAACGTCTGGGGCGGGCGGGAGCCCGCGAGCGCGCTCAACACCCTGCAGAGCTACGTCTCCCGGCTGCGCACCGCCCTGGCCCGCCCGGGCGACACCGGCGGATCGGCCCCGCGGCTGCTCGGCGGCCCGTCCGGCTACCGGCTCACCGTCCAGGACGACCAGCTCGACTACCGGCGCGCCGGGAAGCTCCTCGACACCGCCCGCGCCTCGCTCACCGCCGGCGACGCGGCCGCCGCCCGCACCTCGGCCCACCAGGCGCTGGCGCTCTGGCGGGGCCCGGCACTGGGCGAGCTGCAGGACCTGTCCGCCTTCCAGTGGGAGGCCGCCCGACTGGACGAGGTCCGCCTGGGCGCCGAGCAGTTGGTGGCCGAGGCGGACCTCGCGCTCGGCCGCTCGGAGGAGGCGGTGGCCCGGCTCTGGCGGCTGGCCGCCGGCCACCCGCTGTGGGAGCAGCCGCAGGCCCTGCTGATGCGGGCGCTCTACCGCACCGGCCGCCAGGCGGACGCCCTCGCCCTCTACCGGCGGACCCGCGGCCGGCTCGTCGGCGAACTCGGCATCGAGCCGGGCGCGGAACTCGCCGGTGTCCACCGCGCGATCCTGCGTCAGGACCCGCTCCTCGGACGCGTGCGGCGCGAACCCGCGCGGCCCTGACCGGAGGCCGGCGCGCGGTCTGCCCGATCGGGCAGTGTGCGACGGCCCGGCGGGGGCCGTGCGGGCGGCGCGCGTTGACACTCCAGTTGGTCTAGTCCACCGTAGTCGAAGGCCGGGCCTCGACCCGACGGAGGCCCGGTGAACGCGCTTGCGATCAGCGCGAATTCACCGCGTCCCGGGTTCGCTTTCCCCGGCGGACCCGGGACGGTCGACGAGGTGGGGGCGGCCCCGGACCCGCCGCGGACCGGCGCCCCCGAGGCCCGGCCGCAGGGTCTCCCATCGTCCGACGACCCATCAGTTCACCCATCGGAGAAGCGGCATGAGAAGAATCTGCCTCGCCCTGCCCACCACCCGGGCATACGCCGTCGAGCACGTCGACGCCGCGGTGCACCGGCCGGCCCTGGGCTCCTCCGATCCGTCCGGACATCCCGAACACGGCGTGCCGCCGGTCGAGTTGGCAGCCGCCGAGGCGGTGATCGGATGACCGCCCCCAAGGTCGCCGACGTCACCTTCCGCCGTCTCGCCGAGGACGACTGGGACACCGTGGTCGAGCTGGAGTCCGCCGCCTACACCGCCGACGGCCTCTCCGAGGGCCGCGAGGCCCTGTACTCCCGGGCCCAGGCCTCCCCCGAGACCTGCTACGTCGCCGAGCGCGACGGCAAGGTCGTCGGCTACCTCCTGAGCCTGCCCTACCCGCTGTACCAGTGCCCCGACCTGAGCAGCCCCGAGCAGGCCGCCTTCGACTCCACCAACCTCCACGTGCACGACCTCGTCATCACCGAGGAACTGCGCGGACGCGACCTCGCCCTCCGCTTCATCCGCCACCTGCGCGACGAGGCCCGCCGTCGCGGCTTCGACCGCATCTCCATGGTCGCGGTCCGCCGCACCGACATCCTCCTCGCCCTCCTCGGCTACCGCGCCCACCGCGACGTCACCGTCCCGCCCTGCTACGGAGCCCGCGCCGTCTACATGTCGATGCCGGTGGAATGACCGGACGAGCCCTTCGGCCTTCCCAGGCCGTGGCCTCGCCGGTGATCCTGTACGGATGCTGCTTCCCGAGACCGCCGCACAGACCGACCTGATCGAAGTGGTCCGCATCACCGCATGGCCGGACTCCGGCACCGTGGTCGGCGATGTCCTGGACGTCCGGGTGGAGGAGCAGGCTCGGCAGACACTGAACCTGGTCTCCGCACTGCCGGGCGACGAGCTGCGTCGCTGCTTCACGCCCGTCTACGCCGTTCGGGCTCACAGTTCCACCGATCTCCTCTTCGAGATCGCGTTCTGCTTCCGCTGCCACGGCGCCCTTCTCCTGGGGCCCGGCATCCCGTCCGGGCTACGGGGCGTCCAGGGTTTCGATCCGGACAGCGAGCCCGGACGCGAACTGCTCGACCTCTTCCGTACCTGCGCCGGTCCGCCCGGCGCGTAGGTCCGGCGCGACGGCCGCACGCGGGTGACCGCGGGCCCTAGCGATAGGGCGTCCGCAGGGTGGCCCAACTACTGGCGGCGGCGGCGAGGACGACCACGCTCATGCCGGCCCCCGCCGCGAGGAGGTAGGGAAGGCCGCTGTCGAGGCGGTCCTCGTTGATCCGCAGATAGGTGACGGTGACGCCCGTGGAGGCGAGGGTGGCCAGGGCCACGGTGAGGGCCGCAGCGACCAGGGCCTCGGTGAACTGGACGGCCGTCAGCCGGCCGCGGGCCATGCCGAGGGCGCGCAGGGCGAACCACTCCCGGCGGCGTCCACCGTCCTCGGCGACGGCCAGCAGGGCGCCGAGGACGGTGACGGCGGCGGAGGCGGTCAGTCCGAGCAGGACCCAGCTGCCGGTGCTGTCGAGGACTCCCGACAGCTGGTAGGAGTTCTCCAGCCGGTAGGCGGGTGAGGAGGACACCACCCAGGTCCTGGCCTCCTCCCAGGCTGCCGCGTCCACGGCGATCCGCATGTAGGCGGCGGTCTGGAACGGGTCGCCGAGCTCGGCGAGGGCGGGGTCGTCGGGCGGCAGCACCATGACGGCCCAGACCGGCGTGTCCTGGTCGGCCGGTAGGTCGAGCGTCGTCGCGACGGGTGCGACGCTCGTCTGTCGGGTCCGGTCCGCGGAACGCAGGAGCAGGCCCCCGCCCGCGTCCGGCCGGCCTTGCGCTTGCGCTGCCGGCTGCCCGTCCCCCGCCGGCAGGGGAGCGGCCCGCAGCATCATCCGGCCGCCGGCGCAGTCGGGCAGCGGCCGGGCGAAGAGTTCCTCCAGCCGGCGGCAGTCGGCGACGAGCGCGGCGTGCGCGGGGCGGACGGCCCGGTCCTGGTCGGGTGACCACAGGGCGACGGCGGGGACCAGAGCGTGGACGGCCGCGGGGGGATCCGCCAGTCGCAGGGGAACGACTTCCAGGGTCTCGGCGCCGGCGAGCAGGTCGGTGTGGCCGGCGGCGCGCGCCTGGGCGACCCAGGGCAGGTGGGGCTGGGCCATGACCTGGGAGACCGGCTGGGCGGCGCCGACGGCGAAGACGGCGATCCCGACCATCCCGGCGACCCGGAAGCGGGACTGCGGGTCCGCCGCCAGCCGTCGCATCGCCAGCAGCCACACCACGCCCGCCTCCACCCGCCCGAGGAGCCGGGCCAGTTGCTGGCCCACCCACGCGGCGGCGCTGGGCAGGCCCGCGCAGAGCAGCACGATCGCCGCCCACAGCAGCGGGTCGCGCGGCTTGTGCCGGGAGTAGGCCACCGCCAGGAGCAGCAGTCCGGCACCGAACAGCAGCGCCACCCAGGGGCTGGTGAGCCGCACCGGCCGCAGGAGCCGCACCCCGCGCGAGGCGCGGTCGGAGCCCGAGGCGGTGGCCGCGCCGAGGGCTCCGGCGAGGACGGCGACGCCCAGGACGATGAGCGCCGACCGCCCCGCCGGCACCCGCAGGTCCGCGCCGAACAGCCAACGGCCGGTGAGCGGGAGGGCGAACATCTCCGGCAGCAGGAACGGCCAGGCGAGCGCGGCGGCCAGAGCGCCCGCCGCGACCGGCGCCGCCGTCTCCAACGCGCCGGCCGCCCGGGCGTGGGCGGCGGGCAGGCCGAGCAGGCGCAGTGCCCGGTAGCGGGTGGTGCGGACCTGGCGGCCGAAGCGGCTCGCGGTCAGGACGAGGGCGAAGGCGGGCATGACCAGGAAGAGCATGGAGCCGAGCGCCGGGTACCAGCCGGACCCGGACCGGCCCGCCCTGCCGAAGCCCGTCAACGGGCCCTGTAGGGTGCCCAGTTCCTCGGGTGTGACGCCGAGGTAGGCGATCAGTTGGCCGGCGCTGCCGACGGCGGCTGCGGGAAGGACCTCGGTGTCCGTCCCGGCGAACCACTGTCCGAGGGAGGCGGGGGCGCTACGGATCAGCCGGTCGAGTGCGGGGCTGACCAGGGCCTGCCCGGGGCGGGGCCAGGCGGTGACACCGGGCGGGAAGGGGCCGCGGTCGTGTGGGTCGGCGACCCTCACGATCTTGACGGTGTGGCCGCGGTAGCGGTGCTCCAGTTGACTCCAGCCGGTCTCGGGCACGTCGGGCCGGCTGAACACCGGCACTCCGCCGTAGCCAGGCTGCGGGCCGAACAGCGGCTCCACCGCGCCGGAGCGGGCGTTCTCGCGTCCCTTCACTTCCGCCGCGCCGACCGCGGCCAGCACCCCCAGCGCGGCGACCACCCCGGCCAGGGCGAGCAGGACGACCCGCCGCCGCGCCTGACGGGACAGCAGCGCCCGCCAGGCGACCGCCGGCGCCGCGGGCACGGTGGTTGTCGGCCTCATGCCGGCTCCACCACCCGTCCTGCGGCCAGCACCACGGTGCGGTCGGTACGCGCCGCCAGGTGCCGGTCGTGGGTGACCAGCACCACCGCCGCCCCGTGCTCCCGGGCCCGTTCCAGCAGCAGGCCGAACACCACCTCGGAGTTGCGGTCGTCCAGGGCTCCTGTCGGCTCGTCCGCGAACACCACGTCCGGGCGGTGCACCAGCGCCCGCGCGATCGCCGCCCGCTGCAACTCGCCCCCGGACACCTCCCCGACCGTCCGGCGCCCCAGCCCTCCGACCCCCAGCGCCTCCAACTGCTCACCGGCCCTCCGCCGGGCCTCCGCGGCCCGCGTCCCCTGCAGGCGCAGCGGCAGGGAGACGTTCTCCAGCAGGGTCAACTCCGGTACCAGGTCGCCGAACTGGAAGACGAAGCCGAAGTGCGAGCGGCGCAGCTCGTCACGCTGACGGACCGTCATGGTCTCGACCGGCCGATCGCGGAACAGCACGCTGCCACTGTCGGCGAGCAGGAGCCCGGAGAGGCAGTGCAGCAGGGTGGTCTTCCCCGAACCGGAGGCCCCCACCACGCCCACCACCTCGCCGGGGTCGACGCTCAGATCGACGCCCGCCACGGCGGCCGCCGGGCCGTAACTCAGATGCAGGGCCCGGGCTCGCAGCACTGGTGGCACGCGTTCACTCCTTGCGCGGACGGGCGATGTGGCCCGGTTCATGGGTGCGCATACACGCTATGCAGTGCCGGGGGTCACCAGAGGGAGCTTTCCAGCCGTCGCCGGGCGTCCGTTCGGACGCGGGCGAAACGTGCACGACAGGGGCGTATCCGGCCGGAAGCGGTGGGCGGCGCCCTACGGGCGCGCGGCGGTCCCCGCCCGGCCCCTGGCCACGGCGGTGGCCCCGGCCGGTTCCCGCCGGGGCCGTCAATGGCCCGAAGTGGTGCGGTCTTCGGCAGCGAGGCCCGGCGGCCGGGCGGGGATCAGCCGCCGGCGGCCTGGCCCGGAGAGTCGGCGCCGGCCGGGCGCGGGCCGCCGGCGCTCTGTTCGTAGGCCTCGATGGTGCGGACGAACAGAGCGCGTTCCTCGGGGGCGAGCGGGGCGAAGGCGGCCCGCCAGGCGGCCGCGCCGTTGGCGAGCCAGCCTTCGATGGCGGCCCTGGTGTCGGGCTCCTCGGTGATGGTGACGATGGTGCGCCGGCGGTCGGCCGGGTCGGCCTTGCGCTCCACCACGCCCTGGCGGCTGAGGTCGGCGACCATCAGGCTCACCGTCGTCGGGGCGAGCTGGAGGCGGGCGGCGAGCCGGTTGACCGGCATCGGACCGTCGAACAGCAGGAAGGAGAGCATGGAGAGATGCCGGGGCGCCAGGTTCGCCGAGCGCAGTTGCTCGGGCACCGGCGTGCGCTTCAGCCGCGCCGCCACCCTCGGCATGAACAGCAGCATCGCTCGGACCGCCTCGTCGGCGCTCAGACCGCCCCCGGGTGCCGTGGACATCCGCTCGCCCCTCCTCTCGTCGCCCCCACCGTACCGGAACGGCCCTGGTCAGGGGTGTCTCAGGGGTTGGTGGTGATGTCCGGGACGGCCCTCGGGGAGGGCACCGCGTCGAAGTGGAACACCTGACCGGTGCCGGCCGGCTCGCAGGCGAGTTGGACCACCGGGGCGCGCTCCGTCGCGGCGGCCCCGCCCGGCGCCGTCAGGCAGAGACCGCTGTGCTGCGGCACGATCCGGAAGCCGCCGCCCGGGACCGGCTCCAGCCGGAAGCGCTCGGCGGTGCCGCGCCGGCCGCAGTAGTCGTCCTCCGCCTGCGCGGCCGAGCGGGTGCTGCCGTTCTCCACCCCGAGACAGCCGTAGCCGA
Organism: Kitasatospora sp. NPDC002551; assembly: GCF_040296005.1. Taxonomy (NCBI): domain Bacteria; kingdom Bacillati; phylum Actinomycetota; class Actinomycetes; order Kitasatosporales; family Streptomycetaceae; genus Kitasatospora; species Kitasatospora sp. NPDC002551. The sequence goes on from NZ_JBEOWI010000063.1 coordinate 15,654, forward strand.
ACACCGGGTGCAGCGAGCGCAGCCGGACCACCCCCTCGTCCAGCGGCTCCAGGGAGTACACCGGGACGGCCTCGGCGCAGGCCGTCTGGAAGACACGGCCCGAGCCCTCGTCGTCGCGCTCGGAGAAGCAGAGGCCCGAGGCCTCCGAGCGGATCCGGTAGGTGCCGGCCGGGGGCACGCTGCGGTCCGGCGCCGGCCGGGTGGCGGTCTCCGCGTCCGCGTCCGCCAGCAGGTAGCCACCGCCGCCCAGCAGGGCCGCCGCCGTGACGGCGGCGAGGGGGAGCAGCCGGCGGCGGGAGCGGCGCGCGGGCGGCGGTACGGCGGGGGCGGCGGGGGCTTGGGCGGGCTCGGCCGCGATCCGGTGTCGCGCCGCGAGCCAGGCGTCGGTGTCGGCCTCCAGCCCGCAGGCGTGCAGGAAGGCCAGCAGGACCTCCGGCCTCGGCAACGCGTCGCGGCGCAGCAGGTCGGCCGCCGTACTGCGCGGCAGCACCTCGCCGCGCTCGGCCGCCCGTTCCTCCAACTGCCGGAAGGACAGCCCCGATCGCTCCTTCAGCCCGCGCAGCAGTGCGGTGAACTCCGCCGCGTCCCGGGCGTCCTGCGGCTTCGCGCCGCCCCGCCCGGCTCCCTGCTCGTGGTCCCCGTCCCAGCCCTGGTCCCGCATGCGGCCGATCCTCCCCGAGCAGCACCCGGCCGGGCAAGACCACCTCCGACCGCCCTCGCCGCCGCGTCCCGGACACCCGGCCGACCTGCCCGGACACCCGGCCGCCCGTCCGGGACGCCCGACTCCCTGGCGGCGGAACGCCATTGTCCGGCAACGTCCGTGACACCCCGGCCCGCGCTCCGGGCGGACGCCGTCACGGGGGCGGCCGTACGCCCGGCGCGCGGGCCGCCGGGGCAAGGAAGCCAGGGGCCTGCCCGGGCGGCCTCGCCCCCCGACACCTTCACCCGCCGCCTCCCCCTCTTCTGACCTCGCGCCCCCTGCAGAAGCACCCCCTCACCGGAGCAGGAAGTCGACCCACCCGACTTCCCACTCCACGACCACCCGCGCACGCCGACCCCGAGAAGCCGAAACGTTTCTCCTCCGGAGCCGAGGGCCGCTCACTCGATCCCCCACGCATGCCGCCCCCCGGGGCGCAGAAGCGTTCCCTCCCCGGAGCGGGAAGTCGACCCAGCCGACTTCCTGCTCCCCGGCTGCCCGCGCCTGCCGACCCCCCGATTCGCAGAAGCGTTTCTTCTGCGGAGTGGGAAGTCGGCCCGTCCGACTTCCCGCTCCGGGGCCGCCTGTGCGCCCCGGGGCCTCGGGGGTGGCGTACGTCTCCAGGAGGAGGCGGACGGTCCCGACCTCCGCCACCGGTTTGATCATGAATAGGACCTCCCGGCCTACCGGCCGGTACCGCCCGCCTCCTAGGCTCGAACCGTTCACCGCCACACCGCCGGTGACCAGCGACAACGGGCCGGGATCCGGCCGTGCGACGACAGACCGGGAACGATGACCACCTACCGCCACACCCTCGCCGAACTCCGCGGGCAGCTGCGCCAACTCGTCCTCAGCGGGGCCGCCATCGCCCTTGGCGTCGCCTTCCTCATCGCCTCGGTCAGCGGCAGCGGTGCCCTCGTCGACTCCTTCAGCCAGACCGCCGCCGCCGAGGTCGGCCCCGGCGACGTCCAGATCACCCGCCCGGCCACCGGCGCCGCCCTGGACACCGCCGCCGCCGAGCGGGCCCGGCAGGTGCCCGGAGTCGCCGCCATCGCCCCGCGCCTGACCGGCCGCGGCGGGCTGCTGACCGCCGACGGCCGCCCGCTCGACGCGGACGCCGTCGTCAGCGCCGTCGCCGCCGACCCCGCGCTGCGCTGGCAGCTCCTCAAGTCCGGGCAGTGGCCCACCACCCCCGGCGAGGTGCTGCTCGACGCCGACACCGCGCAGCGCCTCGGCGTCCGCCCCGGCGCGGACGTCCGGCTCACCCGGGCCGACGGCACCCCCGCCACCGCCCGGCTCACCGGCACCCTGGACGGCCGCGGCGCACCCAGCCTCTCCGGACACCCCGTCATCGCCGTCCCGGAGCAGGCCGTCGCCCGGTACTCCGCGGGCGCCGTCGCCGAGCGGCTCGACGTCCGCCTCGCCCCCGGCGCCTCCGCCACCCGCGCCGTCGACGCGCTGCGCGAGGCGCTCGCCGCCGACGGCACCGCCCCCGAGGTGCACACCCGGGCGGCCTCCGTGCAGAACGCCACCCGGGAGAGCCGCACCCTCTACGGCGTGGTGCTGATCGCCGCGCTCTCCTTCGTCCTGATCGCGCTCGCCGTCGCCCGGATGGTCGTCGGCAACACCTTCACCGTCGTGCTCGCCCAGCGCACCCGCCAGCTCGCGCTGCTGCGCTGCGTCGGCGCCGACCGCGTCCAGGTCCGCCGGCTGATCCGCCGCCAGGGCCTGCTGCTCGGCGTGGGCGCCTCGGCCGCCGGCGTGCTGCTCGGCCTCGGTGTCTGCGCCGCCGGCCAGGCCGTCGCGGCCACCGCAGACCTCGGCCCGGTCCACCTCTCGCTCACCCCCTCGCCGCTGGTCTGCGCCTTCGCCGCGCTCTTCGGCGTCCTGCTCACCCTGCTCGCGGTCCGCGGCCCCGCCAAGGCCGCCTCCGCCGTCCCGCCGATCGCCGCGCTCGCCGGCGCCGGACACGCCGCGGCGGGCGGCACCGGGGCCCGGGTCCGGGCCACCGTGTGGGCGGTGTTGCTGCTGGTGGCCGGCACCGCCCTGGTCGTGGCCGGCGCGCTCGCCGCGCCGCCGCTCTCCCTGCTCGCCGTCACCGTGGGCGCCATCGCGAGCTTCTTCGGCGTCCTGCGGCTCGCCCACCGGCTGCTGCCCGCCACCGTCGCCCTGCTCGGCGCCCCGGCCCGCCGCCTCGGCGGCACCGCCGGACGCCTCGCCACCCAGCAGCTGCGCCGCAACCCGCTGCGCACCGGCGCCACCGGCTCCGCCCTGCTGCTCGGGGTGACCATGATGGTCGGCGCCGTCACCGCCCTGGAGATCACCTCCAACTCGCTGGTGTCCGTGGCCTCCGCCCGCCAGCCCGGCGTGTTCTCCGCGACGAGCGCCGCGGGCGGCGCCGTGCCCGCCGGGGCGCTCACGGCGCTCGCCGGGGAGCGTGAACTGTCCGTCACGCCGGTGTACTCGGCCACCGTCCGCGTCGACGGCCGCGACACCGTCATCGCCGCCGCCGACCCCGCCCGGCTCAACCCCGACGCCGACGACGTCGACCGCGCCCGCGCCCTGACCGACGGCACCGCACTCGGCGGCCTCGACGGCGGCCGCACCCTCACGGTGACCGGCGCCACCGGGCGCCCCGATACCACCCTGCGCGTCGAACCCGGCCGCAGCGCCCTCCCGTTCACCCTCCAGAGCGGCGCCACCCTGCTGGTCACCCCGGCCACCCTGGAGCGGATCGCCCCCGGCGCCCCCGCCACCACCGTCTGGATCGCCCCCGCGCCCGGCACCGGCCGCCCCACCGCCCTGCGCGCCATGGACCGCGCCCTCGCCGCCCACCCGCGGCTCACCGTCACCGACACCGCCGCCCAGGCCGAGACGCTGCGCTCGCTGCTCGACCGGATGATGCTGATCTCGATGGCCCTGCTCGGCTTCTCCGTCGTCATCGCCGGCCTCGGCGTCGCCGCCGCCCTCGTCCTCAGCATCGACGAACGCGCCCGGGAGATCGGCATGTTGCGTGCCATCGGGATGTGCCGCACCCAGCTGCGCCGGATGCTCACCCTGGAGGCGCTGCTGCTCTCCCTCGCCACCGCCCTGCTCGGCACCGCCCTGGGCGTCGGCTACGGCTGGGCCGCCGCCCGCTCCGTCACCGCCACCCTCGGCACCCTCGGCGGCCCGCCCGTCCTGCTCGTCCTCGCCGCCCTCGCTCTCACCGTGCTCACCGGCCTCGCCGCCGCCGTCCTCCCCGCCCGCCGGGTCGCCCGGATGACCGCCGTCGCCGCCATGCGCACGACCTGACCGCCAACGCCGCCATGTGCACCACATGACCGGCGCCGCCGTCCTAGGATCGGCGCATGACCAGGGACATGCGGATCGAGCAGGCCGAACTCCGGTACGAGAACGCCGTGTTCGGCGGGGATGGCAGCGGGCTGGCGGAGGCGGAGCGGGAGCTGGACGGGGTCGAGGCGGAACTCGCCCTGGCCCGCGGGAAACTGCTGCACGCCCGCTTCCTGGCGGACCGGGTCGAATACCCGCGCGAGCTGGAGCTGTTCGAGCGCGCCGCCGGGCTGTACCGGGAGCTCGGCGACGCCCGGGGCGAGGGCGAGGCACTGTTCTGGGCCGGAACGTTCCACCAGGTCGTCCGGGACGACGCGCCCGCCGCGCTCCCCGCCCTGGAGCGCGCCCTCGCCCTGGCCACCCGCGGCGGGGACCTGCTGACGATGTCCTACGCGCTGCGGCACCTCGGGATCGCCGCCCACACCGCCGGGCGGCCGGACGAGGCCCGCGAGCGGCTGGAGGAGTCGACCCGCCTGCGCTGGGAGCTGGGCTTCCTGCCCGGCGTGGCGGCCAACCTGGTCGGCCTCGGCTACCTCGCCGCCCAGCAGGACCGCCGGGAGGACGCCGCCGCGCTGCTCGAAGAGGCGACCGACCTGGCCACCGCCGCCGGGGCCCACGGCATCCTGCGCCAGGTCGCCGACGCCCGCAAGGACCTCGGCCTCCCGTAGCGACGGAAAACCCGTTGGCCGACGCCCGCCCGGCGGGTACGGTGCGGGCACGATCCGAGGAGGTGGGCCGGTGCGGCCGCTGTTGCTTCTTGACGTCGACGGACCGCTCAACCCCTATGCCGCCAAGCCCCACCGAAGACCCGAGGGCTACGGGACGCACCGGCTGCTGACGCCACGCTGGGAGGCCGCCGAACGCCGGCGGTTACAGGAGTACGGTCTGCCCGACAAGGCGGTCCGACCGCTGGGCGTCTGGCTCAATCCGGCGCACGGACCGGCGCTCACCGCGCTGCCCTTCGACACCGTCTGGGCGACGACGTGGGAGCACGAAGCCAACGACTTCGTCGCACCCCTGCTGGGGCTGCCCGTGCTCCCCGTCATCGTCTGGTCCGACCCCCGGCCGCGGCCGGAGGGCGGCGTGTTCTGGAAGACGCCCGACATCGTCGCCCGGGCGCGCGACCGCCCGTTCGCCTGGGTGGACGACCAGATCACCGACGCGGACCGGGCATGGGTCCGCGCCCACCACGACGGCCCGGCCCTGCTGCACCGGGTGGACGCCCGGACCGGCCTGACCGCCGCCGACTTCACCGCCCTCGCGGAGTGGGCGGCCGCCGTGCCGTCCCACCGCCCCGGGCGGTGAGGACCGCGGTCAGGGCGGTGAGGGCGGCGAGGGCGGCCCAGGCGGGGGTGTAGCCGCCGGTCGTGTCGCGGAGCAGGCCGAGGGCGGGCGGCGCGAGGATCACGGCCACCTGGTTGACGGCCATCACCAGGCCGAGCGCGAAGCCGGTGCGCCCCGGCGGGGCGGCCTCGGCGAGATGGGCGACCCAGGGGCCGTACCAGCCGATACCGAAGAAACCGAGCCAGGTGAACAGCACGGCCGCGCCCACCGGGTGGTGGCCGAGCGGGGTGGTGAGCGCGAGCAGGCCGGCCACGGCCGCCGCCATGCTCACCAGCACGGGGCGGTAGCGGCCCGCCCGGCTGCGGTCGCTCCACGCCGCGAGCCCGATCCGGCCGAGCATGCCCGCCAGTTGGGACGCCACCAGCACGGCGCCCGCCGCACCCGCGCCCAGGGACGTCGCGTCGTGCAGGTACAGCGCGCCGAGCACGCCGAGGCCGCTGTGCACCGACACCATGGCCAGGCCCGACAGCAGCGCCCTCGCCAGGGCGGGCCCGCGCAGCAACCGGAGCCGGTCCACCGGTCGGCCTTCCCCCGAACTCCCCTTGGCCGCAGGCGAGTCGGGTACGACCCTGGGCGGCGTCCGGTGGAGCGCGGTGAACGCGACGGCCCCCGCCAGGGCCACCAGCCCGCCCGCCACCAGGGCCGACCGCCAGCCGTGCGAGGCGGCGAGCAGCGGCAGGACGGCCACGGCGAGCGCCCCGCCCAGCGGCAGCCCGGCCTGCCGGACGCCCATGGCGAACCCCCGCCGAGCGGGGTCGAACCAGGCCGCCACCGCCTTGCTGCCGCCGGGCTGGATCGTGCTGTACCCGGCACCGACCACCAGCAGGACGGCGAGCAGCGACGCGTACCCCGGCGCCAGGCTCCCGGCCAGCAGGCCCGCCGCGACGATCCCGGCCCCGAGGCCGACCACCCACCGCTCGCCGTACCGGTCCAGCAGCTCGCCGGCCACCACCAGGCCGACCAGCGGCACCAGTTGGGAGGCGGAGAGGAGCAGGCCCAGCCGCGTCGCGTCGAGGCCGAGCGCGTCCCGCAAGGGGACGGCCATCGCCCCGATGCCCTGCACGAAGAAGCACGCGGCGGCCTGGGTGAAGGTGGCGGTCGCCAGGATCACCCAGCGGTAACCGGGGGCGCCCGGAGCGGTGGCGGGGCGACTCACGGAATGGCCTACGGGCCGACTCGTGGGGTGACTCATGCCGGTCCATGCTGGTGTCATGGTCTTGTGCACCTCAACCCTTACGGCGAGGACGCCGTCCACCTGGCCGTCGCACTGACGAACCGGCGGCCGCGGAGCGTCGGCGAACTGGTGGCCCGCTGCCGCGCGGCCGGCCTGCTGATCGACGGGCCGGGCACGCCCGCGGACCTGACGCGCACCCACGCCCTGCTGGACGTCTGGCAGACCGTGGTCGACGCGGCGGACGAACGCGGGCGCGCGGCCCGGCTCAACCTGATGCTCGCCGCCGGCACCGCCCACCCGCGGCTGACCGACCACGCGGGCGACGGCTGGCACCTGCACTACCGCGACGACCACCTCCCGCTCGGCGACCTGCTGTTCGCGCTGATCGCGACCGGCACCGCGCTGCACCTGGCGGGGCGCGGGATGCACCGGCTGGGCCGGTGCGCCGTCGCGGAGTGCGAGACGGTCTTCGCCGACACCTCCCGGACCGGACGCCGCCGCTACTGCTCCCCGCGCTGCGCCAACCGCGACGCCGTCCGGCGCCACCGCGCGAACCGCCCGGCGGCGGGCTGAGCGGGCGCAGGGCCGATCGGATGGGATCACCAGGCTCTTCGGGCGGCCCACGCACCGCCCTGGCGACCGGCCGGTCCCCGGTCGCCGACGGTCGGCTGAGCAGACCCCTCCCCGAGCCGCGGAGAGGCCCCGGACCATGAGAAGACGCTCCCCCGCCGCACCGCCCGGCCCCACCCGCACGCTCGCGGCGGCCACGCCGGCCCGCCCCCGCCCCGCCCGGACGGGGGCCGGGCGGGGCGGGTGATCCGGACGGGCGGATCAGGCGGGCGGGTCAGGGGTCAGGGGTCAGGGGCAGAGGCGGCCCGGGCGGCACTCGGGGTCCTCCGGGCCGGTGCCGCCGGGCTTGTAGTTGGACCACCAGATGGGCGTGTTGCCGTAGTAGATGACCAGGTTGCCGCTGTTCTGGATGGCGAGGTAGGCACCCGTGTGGTACGGGGTGCGGCTGTTCCAGACCGCGCGCATGGCGGCGTCGTAGGCGACGAGGTTGCCGTCGGCCTGCATGTAGAGGTAGGTGCCGACGCCGTAGGTGCCGACCGCCGTCCAGATGGCGACGTTGTTCTTGTACAGCACCACGTGCCCGTCCCACTGCTGGTACAGCACGGTGCTGCCGTCCGGGGAGGACCAGCTCTCCCCGCGGTTCAGGCCGGCGGTGCCGTAGATGACGGTCTGGTCGGCGTCGGACACCGCGGTGGCGGCGGCGGGAGCCGCGGCGGCGGGAGCGCTTCCGGCCGGGGCGCCGTCGGCCGCGTGGGCGGTACCGCCCAGCAGCCCGGCCGCCATCAGCACGGCCCCGAGGGCGACACCGGTGCGGGGGACGAGGGAACGCGCGATTCTCATGACGGGCACTCTCCTGAAGTCGCTGCTGCGTGGGGCACGGTGAGGGACGTTCCGGTGCACCGGCGCCGGCTCGGCGTCGGCCGCCCGGCCAGTCTCGCCGTGGGCGAGAAGGCCGGGCAAAGCCCTTCGACGCCCCTCGAATCCGGGCGCCCCACGGGGCGGGAGGAGGGTCAGTCCGCGTCCGTCTCCACCGGTTCGTCGGCGCGCTGGTCCTCGGTGCGGCCCAGGCGCCAGTAGCCCATGAAGCAGACGGCGCGCCGGTCGTAGCCGCGTTCGCCGACCAGGTGGCGCCGCAGCCGGCGGACGTCCCCCGCCTCGCCCGCGATCCACGCGTACGGCGTGCCGTCCGGCAGGTCGGCGGCGCGGACGGCGTCGGGGAGGGCCGGGGTGCCGGGGGTGCCCCGGTGCAGCCAGGTGATCGCGGTACCGGGGCGGTCGGCGGGCAGGTAGGCGTGCTCCCGCGGCCCGGCGACCTCGGCGAACACCCGCACGGGCAGGCCGGCGGGCAGCTCGTCGAGGATCGCGGCGACGGCGGGCAGGGTGGACTCGTCCCCGGCGAGCAGCACCCAGTGGGCCCCGTCGGGCAGCCGGAACTCGACACCGCCGGCCTCCTCGACGGCCGGGCCGCAGACGATCACCCGGTCGCCGGGCGCCGCGGTCACGGCCCAGCGCGAGCCGGGTCCGTGCTCGCCGTGGACGGCGATGTCGATGTCCACCTCGTCGGGGTCGCGGCGCTGCGCGCGGACGGTGTAGGTGCGCAGCACCGGGCGGACGGCGGGGTCCATGGCCCGCCAGCTCTGGTACCAGCCGAACTCCTCCTCGCCCTCGGGCATGAGGGGTTCGCTCTGCCCGGGGAGGGGCAGCAGGAGCTTCACCCGCTGGTCGAGGCCGCCGTTGACGAACCCGGCGAGGCCGGGGCCGCCCAGGGTGATCCGGGCCATGTGCGGGGTGATCCGGGTGGCCCGGACCACCTGGAGCGGGAAGAGCAGGAAGCGCGCGGGGGCGGTGGTGCTGGTCAGGGCCGTCTCCTCTCATCGCAATTTAGGTAAGGCTAACCTATTTCACGATGCGTTCGCCGGGGGTACAAGGCCCGAACGCGCTGCCCGGGTGTCACCGCGGGGGCGGCCCCGGACGACGGACTCAGCCCGTCTCCGCCCCACCATCCTCGACCTCCCGGAGCGGATGGGCCTCGGCGAGCGGTGGCTCCTCCTCCGCCGGCGCCGGGGCCCACGGGCCCGGTCGGCCGCGGAGGCCGCCCGCCACGAAGAAGTACTCCGCCCCGCCCACCAGGGCGGCCACGATCCGGCCGGTGCCGTTCCAGGTCACGTCCATCTCCCCCGTCCGCCAGACGCTCGGGTCCCGCTGCAGGTGGGCGCTGCGCTCGCCGAAGGCCGCCGGGCCGCACGACGGGGGCGCGAAGTCTCGGACGTCCGGTGTCATGAGCCTCAAGCGTATCCCTGAAAGAGCGGTTGAGACTTTGGCGGTCACGGCCCGGGGAATCGCGTATAAAGTCTCAAAGTGGCAAGCAACCCCGAGAAGACCAGGACGAACCTGCGCCCGGCCGACCTCGCGCGCGAGCACGGCCTCTCCGCGCAGGCCGTGCGCAACTACGAGCGCGACGGCTTCCTCCCGTCCGCCGACCGCACCCCCACCGGGTACCGCGTCTACACCGAGCGGCACGCCCGCGCCCTGCGCACCTTCCTCGCGCTCGTCCGGGCGTACGGGCACGGGACCGCCGGAGCGATCATGAACGCCGTCCACGACGGCCGCACCGACGACGCCCTGACCGCCGTCCACCGAGGTCACGGCGGGCTGCTCCGCGACCGTGAGACCCTCGACGCCGTCCGCGGAGCCGTCGAGCACCTGACGGCGGCCGCTGTCCCCGGGGATCCCGTCGGCCCCCTCCCCCGCACGATCGGCGACCTCGCCCACCGGCTCGGGCTCACCCCCGCCACCCTGCGCACCTGGGAGGCGGCCGGCATCCTCCGCCCCGCGCGCGACCCCGCCACCGGCTACCGGGTCTTCCACGCGGCCGACGTGCGCGACGCCGAGCTCGCCCATCTGCTGCGCCGCGGCGGCTACCGGCTGGCCGACATCGCGGCGGTCGTCGGGCAGATCCGCACGGCCGGCGGGACGAGCGCCCTCGCCGCCACCCTGGCCGGCTGGCGGCAGCGGCTCGACGACCAGGGTCTCGCCATGCTGAAAGCTGCCGCGCAACTCCACAACTACCTTGTGCCGTAGGCCATATCATCGTTCGCATGGTCAACCGGAACAGTCGCCCCGCCCCCGTCCCGGCACTGCCCGACCTCCTGGAGAACCGCGCGCTGCTCGCCTACTTCCGTGAGCGCGCGACCCTGCCGAGCGGCCCGAAGGACTACCGGCTGGGCCCCTGGCAGCTCCACACGCACCCCGACTTCTGCGACCGGCTCTCCGAGCTGGCGCCGCGTCACCCCGTCGAGGGCGCCTACGGCGTGCCGGTCCTGGCGTTCGAGGGCGTGGCCGCCGTCGTCGCCTGTGGCATGTCCCTCCTGCTGGTCCGCCTGCCGGTCCTCCCCGAGGACATCGAGCCGGGGCCGCCGCTGCCGCCCCTCACCGACGGCGAGTGGCGCTCGGTCGACGGCTACCCCCAGGACCGACCCGGCGCCGAAGGCAGGGCCCGCCTCACCGCCCTGGTCCGCGAAGCCCTCCTGCACGCCCGCGACCTGAGCCGCAACCGGCCCCGCTACTGACCGCGCGGAGGTGGGTCCTTCCGGGCGCACGATCGTTCCCGGAACTCCCTCCGGAGCGGAAAGCCGCAGGCCGGAGCCTTACCGGTGGGCCGGTATAGGGGCCCATGACGCTCCTGCTGCTCGCGCCCCGGATCAACGAGACCGGGCTCCAACTGCTCACCCGCGCCCGCCGTCGCGGGCTGCGGGCGCACACCCCGGTGCGCTGGGAGGTCCCGGCCGAGCTCGCCGGGCTGCGGCCCGCGCACCTGTACGGCGGCCCGCTGTTCGCGGACATCGCCGCCGGGCCGCTGGGCGTCGTCCCGCTGGAGCCGCCCGCCGACTGGCTCACCGCGCTGCCCGCCGAGCTGCTGTCCCGCCGGGTGGAGTGCACCACCCTGGCCGAGGCGCGCCGGCTGCGCCGCCCGGCGTTCCTCAAGCCCCCGGCCGACAAGCTGTTCCCCGCCCGCGTCCAGCCCGACGGCAGCGGCCTGCCCGGGCCGGACGCGCTCGCGTTCGCGGCGGACGTCCTGGCGGCGGGCGGCCTGCCGAGCGCCGCCGTGGTCGCCGTCGGCCGGCCCGCCGACGGCGGCTGGGCGGTGGCCGAGGCCGACCCGGCCTGGGCGAGCGGCGGTTACGCCTGCGACCCGGACCAGGTCCTCGATGTCGTCCTGCGCGCCGCCGGGCCCGCCGACGCCCTCACCCCGGCGGACCGGCGCTACGCGCGCCCGGTCCCGGAAGTCGTCCGGTCGGCCCTCTCGTCCGGGGCCCGGCCGGGATCAGACGCGGTCGAGCGGGCGGTGCGGCCGCTCCGGCAGCTCGACCTCGATCGGGTCGCCGGGGCGGACCACGCCGCCCGCCAGCACCACGCTCATGATCCCGGCCCTGCGCACCACGTTCCCGGCTCCGTCCCGCCCGACGACCTGCTTCAGCAGGCCGTCCTGGAAGCCGTCGATCTGCAGGCACGGGTTGCGCAGCCCGGTGACCTCCAGCACCGCGTCCGCCCCGATCCGCAGCAGCGCGCCGGTGGGCAGGCCGAGCAGGTCGATCCCGCGCGTGGTGACGTTCTCACCCAACTCCCCCGGCGCCACGGCGAATCCGTGCTCGCCCACCTCGGCGAACAGCTCCTCGTGGATGAGGTGGACCTGCCGCAGGTTCGGCTGCGTCGGGTCCTGCGCGACGCGCGACCGGTGCCGGACGGTCACCCCCGCGTGCACGTCCCCCTCCACCCCGAGCCCGGCGAGCAGCGTGATGCTCTCCCGGTTCGGCTTGGTGAACGAGTACTCCCCGTTGCTGCTGACCGCGGCGACCGTTCCACTCATCTGTGCGAAGCCTTCCGTTCGGGGTGCTGATGATCAAGTATCCCAACGTCCGCAGGCACCTGTCACCGTCCTCCGGGAGGAGATTCGGTGGTGATCCGTCCCCCTAGGGTGGCGGATGACCAGCGAGAACACCGACCCGTTGTGGAGGACGTCTTGGAACCCGACCCCGCCGCAGAGACCACAGAGACCGCAGTAGCCGCAGTGGCCGCAGTGGCCGAGGAGCTCACCGCGATGGCCGCGGCGGACCACCGGGCCACCCACCGGGCGAACAGCGACGACCCCGCGGAGCAGCTGGCGTGGCGCCGCCTGACCGCGCGGCACGCGGACCGCCTCGGCGAGATCATGGACGCCCACGGCTGGCCGACCGCCGACCGGTTCGGCGCGGACGCCGCCCGGGCCGCCTGGCTGATCGCGCAGCACGCCGACCGGCAGCTCGACGTCCAGCGGCGCGCCCTGCGGCTGATGGAGCAGGCGGTGTCCACCGGCGCCGCCGACCCGCGCGACCTCGCCTTCCTGCGCGACCGCACCCTGGTGAACGAGGGCCGCGAGCAGATCCACGGCACCCAGATCGCCGGCGTGCGGGACGGCGCCCCGGTCCCCTGGCCCTGCGAGGACCCCGAGCACCTGGACGAGCGCCGCGCGGAGGTCGGCATCCCCCCGTTCGCCGAATACGTCGCCCGGTTCGCCCCGGCCTGAGCCCGAGCCGCCCCGCGCGCCCTCAGCGCTCGCGCGTGATGCGGAACAGGACGTTGGGGCGCAGTGGGCCGTCGGGGACGGTGGGGTCGTCGAAGTCGTCGGCCGGGTCGGTGGTCATGCCGATGCGGCGCATCACGGCCTGGGAGCGGAGGTTGGACGCCGTGGTGACGGCGAGGATCTCCGGCAGGCCGAGGGCGTCGAAGCCGTGGGCGAGGACGGCGCGGGCGGCCTCGGTGGCGTAGCCGTGGCCCCAGGCGGTGCGGGCGAGCCGCCAGCCGATCTCCACGCCGGTGAACGGCAGGCCCCCGTCCACCTCGTCCAGGCCCGCGAAGCCGATGAACTCCCCCGTGGCCCGGACCTCGACGGCCGACCAGCCGTAGCCGCGGCGGTCGAAGGCGGCCTCGAAGCGGGCGACGGAGGCGTCGCTCTGCTCGCGGGTGAGGAGGTCGCCCAGGTGCTCGCGGACCTCGGGGTCGGCGTTCATGGCCGCCCAGGGTTCGAGGTCGGAGTCACGCCAGCGGCGCAGGAGGAGGCGGCCGGTGTGCAGATCGGTCATGCCGCCCAGCCAACGTGATCCCGGCCGCGGGGGCAAGCCGGTTTTCCGGCGGCACGACCGGCAACGGACACGCGGGGTTCGGCCCCGGGTCGGCCTGGCCGGCCGTGGGCCCGCACGCCCGGGACCGGCCGCGCCCGGACCGGTTTCACGGGTGTCCGGACTCCGCGCCGGACGCGCCGAGTTCGCCCTCCCCGCCCGGCGGGACCTCGACGACGAAGAAGAGGAAGCTCATCTTGGTCGAGAGGTGCTGGAAGTCCTTGGGGAACAACTCGCGCGCGGCCGGGTCGGGTTGGGGTTCGCTGAGGACGGCGAGGCGGAAGCCGGCGGTGGTGAAGGCGTCGGTCATGGCGTGCAGCGGCCTGCGCCAGAACGTCACCGGGTAGGACTTCCCGTCGAAGGTCCACTCGTCGGTGTAGCTGGTGGTGGCGAAGTAGTCGGGGCGGGGCTTCTGGATCGCGTAGTCGACGAACGGGTGCTGCACCGAGGCGATCAGGCGGCCGCCGGGCCTGAGCACGCGTCGCAGCTCGGCCAGGGTCGGCCCCCAGTCCTCCAGGTAGTGCAGCACCAGGGAGGCGACCACGTCGTCGAACGCCCCGTCCTCGAAGGGCAGGCGCTCGGCCAGGTCGCCCACGTGCAGGTCGGCGTCCTCGCCGAGCCGCTTGCGGGCCAGCTCCAGCATGCCCTCGCTGGCATCGAGGCCGGTGACGGCGGCGCCGCGCTCGTGCAGGGCGGCGGTCAGCGCGCCGGAGCCGCAGCCGGCGTCCAGGACCCGGCGGCCGGCCACGTCCCCGGCGAGGGCCAGGATCGCGGGCCGCGCGTGGTAGGCGTTCAGGAGGTTGTTCTCGGCCTCCGCCGAGTACGCCTCGGCGAAGCCGTCGTAATCGTTCACCCGGACCGCAGCCGCCGCCTCGGGATCGTCGCTCACACGATTCATCACCGCAGCCTAGCCCGGGCGGCGACGTGCTGCAGCAACACCGTGGGGGACGGCATGACGGCGTACCAGGTGTTGGCGCTCTCGTCCTCGACGGGGGCCCAGGCCGCGACCACCGGCAGTTCGCAGTGCTCGCCGCTCTCCAGCGGCGGCAGCCGCCACGTCACGCCGTGGCTGTCGGAGTCGACGCCCCAGCCGGTGAACGAGCGGTCGTACACCTCGTCGACGAGGTCCTTCCAGCGCCGCGGCGCCTCGCGCGTCTCGCCCTGCCGGCAGATCGCCTCCTCGTCGGGCCCTCCGACGGTGAGGCGGGTCCGCTCGTCCTCGACCGTGATCGCGGCCATGGCCTGCCCGCCGTCCCAGCCCGCGTCGGCGCCGCCGGGCAGCGGCTCCGACAGCGCCGCCGAGAACCGCACCCGCCCGGGCGTCGATCCGCCAGACCGCCGCGAGGCAGCCGGTCAGCGGGCCGAAGACCTCGGGGTCGAGCTGGGCGTCGTACGGGGTCAGCAGCAGTTCGACGCGGGCCGAGGGATGGTTCCAGCGGGCGGCGGTCGCGCCGCCGGGCAGCGCGAAGAGCTCGTCGGGCAGCGGCGGGAGGGCGCTGTCCCCGATCGCCGTCCCCAGCGCCAGCGGGCCGAACGGCGTGGTGAGCACGGGCCGCTCGGCGGGCCGAAGGCGCGTGCGGGGGAAGGCCGGGAGCAGCATCGCGCCAGCGTACCGGGGCGGCCAGGTGCCCGGAGGGGCCGTGCGAGGGGAGCCGCCACGACCGTCCCGGGAGGTCTCGGCAACCGCCCGCGGGTGCGCAGCCGGTCCGCGAACTCCCGTTCGGCGGGCTGCTGTCGAGCGTCCGGGCCCTGGGCGGGCTACTCCAGCATGCGTTCGGCGTCCTCGGGGACCCAGGGGAAGGGGACGTCGGGCCAGCGGGCGGCGGACCAGGCGTCGGGGTCGACGGCGAGGACGGCGTCGACGAAGACCTGCGGCGGACGGTAGCCGTGGGCGGTGATGTAGTGCGTGATCAGGAACGGGGCGGCGTAGGCGATGCCGGGCTCGCCCGGGATCCGCACCTCCCCGTTGCCTTCCGGGGTCTCCGCACCGGGGCAGAGGTCGCAGTCGTGCCACCCGAGGCAGACGTTCATCCACTGGACCTGCTGGACGGCCTTCAGCTTCGCGAGGAAGGCGGGAGGTACCGGCCCGGTCGGGTACGGCCGGCCGGCCTCCAGCCAGCCGACGTTCAGCCGGGTGTACGCCGGACGGTACCAGAGCGCGTAGACGCCGGACTCCTGGTCCGTGAACGAGTCGACCGGCCGGTACTCGTACGCGGTGAGATCTTCGTAGAACACGGGCTCATCATCGCCGGGGGCCGGCGAGGGCGTAGAGGGCGGTGCCGGTGGTGGCGAGGGTGAGGGCGGTGAGGGTGGCGAGAGCCGTGCCGGGCGGCAGGAGGGGCCAGGTGAGGATCCGAGTGGCCAGGTCGGGGGCGGGCGGGAGGACGAAGGAGGCGCAGAGCCAGCCGAACGGGAGCAGCCAGGCGCAGGCGCGCCCGCGGCAGACGGCGCCGAGGGCGGCGAGGCCGGTGAGGCCGGCGCTGTCGCGGACGGTGACGGCGAGGGGGCCCGGCGGCAGGACGGCGGCGGCGAGGACGGCGCAGAGCAGGACGTGGGCCGCCCGGCGGGGTGGCCAGCGCAGGGCGGCCGTGCGGTCCAGGGCGTGGTCCTGGCCGCCGAGTCCGGCGGCCAGGGCCATCGCCGCGGCGGCGAGCAGGAGGGCGGACGCGCGCGGTCCGCCCAGCCCCCCGTCGCCGAGCCGGGCGAGGGCCGCCAGTGTCGCCAACACGGCGAGCGCTGCGGGCAGTTGACGTGAGCGCGCGTACAGGATCAGCCATCTCACCGGGTCGCACCGCCCGCCAGCACGTCGAGCGGGTCGTCGGTGCAGGAGACGGCGGCGGTGTGCAGGGCGGCGATCCGCCGGCGCTGCTCGTCGGGCGGGAGCGCGCTGAACGCCTGCCAGGCCGGGGCGGCCAGCTCGGCCTGGTCCCGCGCGCCGAACATGGTCCCGTCGAGCGGCCGCAGGTCGCCGAGGACCCAGGCGGCCGCGATGCTCTGGGCGACCGTCTCCGGCAGCGTGCCGCTCTCGCGCGTGCTGCGGGGGTGGCAGAGCGGGGCGATGCCCTGGCCGACCAGGGCCCGGGTCAGCGTCTCTCCCCCGGCGGCGCCGATGGCCGCGTCGTCGAAGTCGACGAGCAGCGCCTCACGCGGGCGTTCGGGCCTGGCGCCGATGGCGCGCGGGGCGGTGGTCTCGCGGACGGCGGCGGGCGCCTGGTCGCCGAGGACGCCGCGCAGCAGGCCCAGCGCGTCCCGGCCGGGGCCGGCCAGTTCGTCCAGGCGGGCCCGGTGGGCCGCCGTCACGCACACCGGTCCATCGCACACCGGGGCGGTCGCGGCCAGGTCGAGGACGTAGGTGTCCCGGGGGTCGGCGGGGAGCACGGGCAGTGCGAGCGCCGCGCCCGCGAGGAGCGGGGTGAGGGCGAGCAGCCGGGCGCGCCGGGAGCCGGCGGCCAGCAGGGCGAGGCCGGTCGCGGCCAGGCCGAGCAGCCAGAGCGTCTGCCCGAGGTGGACGGGGGCGGCGAGGGTGAGGAGGGTCTGGCGGACGTCGGCGACGGTCGGGGACAGCAGCGAGAGCCGGTTCGGGACGGCGGAGGCGGGAACGGCGGCGTCGGTGGTCTGGCGCAGGAGGTTGGTCAGCACGAAGCCGGCGACGGCCAGGGCGGGCGGGGTGAGCAGGGAGGGCAGGGTGCGGGCGACGCCCATGCCGAGGACCGCTCCGGCGGCGAGGGCGAGCGCGCCCACCAGCGAGATCGGCAGCCAGCCGGCGCCGGTGGACGCCGCGCCGCCGGCGAGCAGCCGCACCGCGCCGAACAGGACGAGCAGCGCGAAGGCCCCGGCGAGGGCGAGCGCCGTCGGGCCGGCGAGGGCGGCGGCGCGGTGGCGGGCCGGCCGCGGGGTGGCGGCGAGCAGTTCGGCGGTCCCCGAGCGGTGGTCGCGCAGCCCCTGCAGCGCGCCGAGGCCGAGGGCCAGCGGCCACAGCAGGACCAGCAGGTTCCGGGTCCACAGGGCCATGGACGTCCACTGGGCCGTCCACAGCGTGGTGCCCTTCGACCAGGGCCCGGGGGCGAGTTCCAGGAGGGCGAGCGCGATGGCGAGCACGGCGGCGCCGGCCCAGGGGGCGACGGAGCGCCGCAGCTCGGTGCGCAGCACCCGCAGGGGGAGCCTCACCAGGCACCTCCGGCCCGGGAAGGGGCGGCGAGGAGGGCCGAGTAGCCGCGCTCCAGCGGGCTGTCGCCCTCGTGCTCCGGGCCGCCGGCGGCGGCCAGCCGCTCCGGGGTGCCCTGGAAGACCAGCCGCCCCTCGGCGAGGAGCAGCACGTCGGTGCAGGCGGCGGCGACGTCCTCCACCAGGTGGGTGGAGACCACGACGCAGGCGTCCGTGCCCAGTTCCTGGAGCAGTTGGCGCAGCCGCAGCCGCTGCGCCGGGTCCAGGCCGACGGTCGGTTCGTCGAGCAGCAGGACGGCCGGGTCGTTGACGATGGCCTGGGCGATGCCGGCCCGCCGCACCATGCCGCCCGACAGGGCCTTCATCCGCTCGTCCGCGCGGTCGGCGAGGCCGACCCGCTCGACGGCGCGCTGCACGGCGGCCGGGATCTCCGCCGGGGGCACCTCCTTCAGCCAGGCCATGTACTCGACGAACTCCCGTACGGTGAAGCGCTTGTAGTAGCCGAAGTCCTGCGGCAGGTAGCCGATCCGGCGGCGCAGCGCCCGGTACTCGCCCGGGCCGCCGAGGGGCCGGCCGAGGAGTTCCAGTTCGCCGCCGGCCGGGCGCAGCACGGTGGCCAGGGCGCGGATGAGGGTGGTCTTGCCCGCGCCGTTGGGGCCGAGCAGGCCGTGGACGCCGCTGCCGAGGGTGAGGTCGAGGCCGTCGACGGCCAGCCGCCTGCGGCCGGCCCTGACCTTCAGTCCGCTCGCCCGGATCTCCCAGGCGTAGCGGGTGGGGGCGAGGTCGGCCGGGTTCACCTGGGGCATCGCGTGGTTCCTGTTCTTCCGGAGTGTCAACGGTTCCGCCCCCAGGCCGCGTACGCGCCCCGGCGGGCGAGGACGACGGCGGCGCCGAGGGCGAGGAGCGCGCACCACAGCGGCAGGCCGTCCGCGCGCAGCACGGCGGGCGTGCGGCCGGCGGCCAGGGTCGGCGCGGCCACCGCGGCGGCCCAGGCGGCGGCCAGGGCGACGGCGGCGCGGGTGACGCCGATCAGGCCGCCGAGCGCCAGCGTGGCGGAGGTGCACGCGAGGCAGGGCAGCAGCCACTGCGCGGCCGTCAGCCCGGTGGCCCAGCCGGCCGCGAGCAGGGCGGGGATCACCGCGGCGAGCACGGCGACGGTGCGGCGCAGCACCAGTGCCAGGCCGGCGCGCGGGGTGGCGGCGGTCAGTTCGTGGGCGGGGTCGACGCCGCGCGACCAGGAGACCACCACTCCGGCCACCGGCAGGACGGGGGCGAGCAGCAGGACCAGGGAGATCCGGCCGGAGCCGGGGCCGGCGAGGTCCAGCAGCAGGGCGAGCAGGGTGACGGCGAGGACCATGGCCAGCCACGGGGTCATGGCGGGCGTCGCCCAGGTCGCGAGGCGGGCGGTCAGGCGGCGGCGCGGCGGGGCGGGGGCGGCCCGGTCGAGGCGGGGGGCGATGTCGGCCCAGACCGCGTCGGTGAGTGCCGCCAGGCCGGGGGCGGCGCCGGTGAGGGTGGCCGCCAGCCGGTCGCGGCAGCCGCGGCACGCCTCCAGGTGGGCTTCCAGGGCCCACACCTCGTCGGCGGCGAGGCCGGCGGCGCCGCGCGCGTAGTGGTCGACGAGCCGTGCCGACGCGTGTTCGGTGCCGCTCATGCCAGTGCCTCC
Organism: Kitasatospora sp. NPDC002551; assembly: GCF_040296005.1. NCBI lineage: Bacteria > Bacillati > Actinomycetota > Actinomycetes > Kitasatosporales > Streptomycetaceae > Kitasatospora > Kitasatospora sp. NPDC002551. The sequence goes on from NZ_JBEOWI010000063.1 coordinate 34,757, forward strand.
CGCATCGCGCTCCGGGCCCGGCGGGCGCGGGTCTTGACCGTGCCCTCGGGCAGTCCGAGGACCACCGCGGTCTCCCGGACGGACAGTCCGTCGAGCACCATCGCCTGCAGGACGTCGCGGAGTTCGGGCGCCAGGCGCCGCAGGGCGTCCCCGACGTCGCCGCCGACGGTGGCCACCAGCGCCTCCTCCTCGGCGGCCGGCGCCACGGCGTGCGGGGCGGCGGCGGCCGGCGGCCGCGCGTGGTGGGCGCGGCGCCGGAAGGCGTCGACGAGACGGCGGGCCGCGATCGTCCACAGCCAGCCGAGGGCCGTGCCGCCGGTGCCGGTGCGGCCGCCGGCGAAGGAGCCGGCCGCCCGCCAGACCGCGAGGTACGTCTCCTGCATCACCTCGGCGACGATCTGCTCGTCGGCGCAGCGGCGGCGCAGCCGCACGGCCAGCCACGGCGACGTGCGGCGGTACAGCTCCTCGAAGGCGGCCCGGTCTCCCCGGGCCACCCGCCGGAGGAGGCCTTCCTCGTCCAGGTCCTGCGGCGGTGCCGCCTTGGCGCGTTTCACACCTGCTAGACGCCGGGAACGACCTGCGGGTTTTCCCGCGGGCGTGATCCCGGTCACACGAGGAGGCCCGCCGGGGCGGAGCCGTCGACCCGCCCGGGGTTTTCAGATGACATCATCAGTGTCATCATGACACCATGAGTGTCAGTCAGGAGCCCGGCGGGGACGGGCCGGCCGTCGAGGGTCTGCTGGACGACGTGATCCGGCGGCTGTGGCCGGTGCACCGGGTGATCGTGCGGGCGGTCGAGCGCGGGCTGGCGGGGACCGGGATGACGGCCGGGCAGCACGCGGTGCTGGACGCGCTGCGGCGCGGCGGGCCGCGGACCGTGCCCCAGCTGGCCCGGGCGCTGGACCTGGACCGGCAGCCGGTGCAGCGCCTGGTGAACGACGCCAAGGCGCTAGGGCTGGCCGAGACCGTGACCAACCCGGAGCACCGGCGCTCCTCGCTGGTGCGGCTCACCCCATGGGGCGAGTCGGTGCTCGCCCGGGTGCAGGGTGCCGAGCGGGACGCGCTGCGCCACCACCTCGGCGACCTCGACCCGGCCGAGGTCGCCACCGCCCTGCGGGTGCTCGACCGGCTCGGCGAGGTGTTCCACGAGCTGGAGCGGGCGGCCGGCGAACGCGACCGAAGCGACCGGGACGATCGAGGAGTGGACGGAACATGAGCAGGACGCGCACCGGCACCGCACCCGTCACGGGCGGCGAGCTGGCCTACGAGGTCGCGCAGGGCACCGGACCGGCCGTCGTCCTGCTGCACGGCGGCATGCTGGACCGGCACAGCTGGGACGAGGAGTTCGCCCGGCTCGCCGCCCGCGGACGGCACGTCGTGCGCTACGACGCCCGCGGACACGGCCGCTCCTCCACCGTCGGCGGCGACTACGCCCACCACGACGACCTGCGGGACCTGCTCGCGCACCTGGACGTCCCGCGCGCCGTGCTGGTCGGGCTCTCGCTCGGCGCCCGGATCGCCCTGGACACCGCGCTCACCCACCCCGAGCGGGTGGCGGCGCTGGTCCTCACCGCGCCCGGCGTCAGCGGACGGCCGTTCACCGACCCCTTCGTGACGCACCACACGGAGCGGCAGATCGCCGCGCTGGGCACCGGCGGCGAGGAGGGCGTGCACCGGTTCGTGGAGCACTTCCTGCGGATCTGGGCGGACGGCCCGCACCGCTCCCCCGCCGAGGTGGACGGCGCGCTGCGGGAGCGGCTGCGCGCCGGCGTCACCGCCAACCTGCTGCGCCACGCCGCCGGGCTCGGCGCCGGGCGGCCGCGGGAGGCGGGCGCGGCCGAGCGCCTCGGCGAGCCGGCGGTGCCCACCCTGGTGCTGGCCGGGGAGCTGGACAGCACCGACATCCTGGCCAACGCCCGGGCTGTCGCCGACGCCGTCCCGCACGCCCGCCACGCCGTCCTGCCCGGCGCCGCGCACATGGTCCCCCTGGAGCACCCGGACCTCTTCGCCCGCGAACTGGACGCCTTCCTCGCCGCCCTGTGACGACCGGGCACGGGCGGGGACGCCCGCCGGCGGGCGCGGGGTCAGAGCCCGGCGGCGAGGCGCGCGCAGCCGCGGCGCAGCACCGGGCAGGCGCGGCGGGCGGGACCGGGGAAGGCGGGGTCGGTGGTCATGGCCGACCAGCGGACCGGCCGCTCCCGGGCGCGGCGGCGCAGTCCGGGGCCGGCGGTCTCCGCCGGGCGGCCCGGCCGGCGGGCCCGGCGCCGGCCGCGCAGAGCGTTGAGGAGGACGTACCGAAGTCCACCACGAGCACCGGCTCGGCCACGCTCCACCCCTGGAGGCACCCGGCCGGGGTGAGGTGTCGGCCCGGGCTTCGCGGCGAGGACAGCGGCGGCGGATCTTCCCGTTCCGCCGGGCGTGCTCAGCCCGCCAGGCCGTGGCCGACCAGTCGGCTGCGCAGCCCCGCCAGTTCGCGCCGGACCAGCGGCGGCAGGCCGTCCTCGCCGTCACCCGCCGCCAGCACCGACGCGAGCAGCTCGGCGGCGGCCCGCGGGTCGTGGGCCAGCAAGTGGCAGTCGGCCACCCGGACGGTGAACAGCAGGCGCGCGGACGGCAGTTGGTCGGGCGCGAGCAGGGCGAGCGCGGTCTCGGCGGCGTCCACGGCGCGGCGGGCCAGCCGGGGGTCGTCGACGGCGGCGGCCGCGTCGCGCAGCGCGGCGGCGGCGCCCGCCTCGACCCGCAGGCGCATCGAGGCGATGGAGAGCCAGGCGGCGTCGGACTCGTCGTGCACCCCGATGTGGTCGAGGTGGTGCCGGGCGCGGGCGATGTGGCGCACGGTCGCCCGCACGTCGCCGGTCATGGCGTGGGCGCGGGCAAGGCCGATCTGGCCCATGGCGCCGGCCCAGTGCCGGTCGGGGGCGACCCGGACGATCTCGTGGGCGTAGCCGACGGCGGCGGCCGGGTCGCCGTCGAGGCGGGCGAGGAAGCTCATGTCGCTGAGCGCGGCGACCTGGGTGGCGGGGTCCTCGGCGAGTTCGGCCCAGCCGAGGGCGCGCGAGAAGCAGGCCATGGCGGTGGCGTTGCGGCCGTCCTGCATGCGCAGCGCCCCGGCGGCGTGGGCGTACTCGCCGGCGAGCCGGGCGAGCGGGCGGCGGGCGGGGCCGGCCGGGTGGGCGGCCAGGCGGCGCAGCACGACGCGCAGGGTGTCCTCGACGGCCTCGGTGCCGGGGGCGGCGGGGGTGTCGCCGGCCCGCAGGTGCGCGGCGAGCAGGCCGGCCAGGGCGTGCACGGTGTCGGGGTCGAGGGGCGGTGCCGCGGCGGGGTCGGCGGCCCGGAAGGCGGCGTGCAGGGCGGCGAGTTCGGCGGGCGAGGGGACGTCGCAGCCCGCCGCGTCGTGGAGCGGGCAGAGCAGCCCGTAGTCGGGCAGGCGGACCGGCAGCTGGGTGGCGAGGCCGGGCGGCAGGGCGGGGGCGAGGGCCGCGACGGGCGGGCCGGGCAGCGGGGCGCGGGTCCAGTCGGAGGAGACGGGCGCGCCCGCCGGCGGGGCGGCGGCAGGGCCGGCCGGGGCGGGCAGGGCGCCCTCCTCGGCGAGGCGGCAGGCGTCACGCAGGTCGCCGCCGGCGAGGAGGAGGTCGTCGAGGCGGTCGGCGATCCGGGGGCTGGTGCGGCGGGTGCCGTGTTCGAGCTTGCTGACGGCGGTGTGGTCGTAGCCTATCTCGGCGCCGAGCTGGGCCTGGGTGAGACCGGCGCGGCGGCGCCACTGGCGCAGGCGCAGCCCGAAGGCCCGCCAGGCCTCGGCCTCGGCGGGCTTGGTCGCCGCCCGGTTCCGGTGCACGGGGCTGCCCTCCCGAGTGCGTTCCGGGCCTTCCTGTGGGGAGGTCCGCTGAGGAGGACGGTACTGGACGCGGCCCCCGGCGTACATGCAGTGGTCTCAACCACTTTGGGTTACTGGTCTCTACCTCTAGCCCCTTTGGTCTCAACCTCTCAACGCGGTGCGCGCGGCGCCGGGCACCGGCCGCGGCACGGCCCGCCACCTGCGCCGCAGCGCCACTGACCATCAGTTTCCTTCGAACGCACCCGACTTGGGACGACTTGACGGAACTTGCCAACCGCCCACCGCGCACGCCCGAGCCGTTGACCGGGCCATGACGGCGTGTGAGGGTTCCGGCACCCGAGCGCGGACGCCCGCACCGCCGTCCCCCAAACGGCCCCCGCGGTGAGCGCCCTGACGGCACGCCGTCCGCGATCGAGCACCCCCACGTTCGAGGAGCCTCGGAATGAAACGCAGATTGCTGACGGCGGGCACCACCCTGGCCGTCCTGGCCGGCATGCTGACCGCCACCGCGGTCGGCCAAGCCGCCGCCGACCCGGGTCCGGCCGCATCGGCGCCGCCCAGCGCCCTGGCCGCCGCCGTGAGCGCCGCCGACCGGGCGGCCGCGGCAGGCCTGGACGCCCTGGCCAAGGGCCCCGACGAGACCTACGAGCGCCAGTCCGTCACCCCGTGGGTGGGCGGCCTCTACTCGGTCGCCTACGAGCGCACCTACAAGGGCCTGCCGGTGGTCGGCGGCGACGCGGTCGTCCTCGCCGACGGCGAGGGGAAGGTGCGCGGGTCGCAGTCCGCCGCCGCCGGCCCGGTCGGTGTGCCGACCACCCCCCTGGTCAGCGCCGCCGACGCGGAGAAGACCGCCCGCACCAGGCTCGCCCAGGTGGACGGCGTGGAGTCCCGCCGCCTGGTCGTGCGCATCCTGGACGGCACCGGTCGACTCGCCTGGGAGACCGTGCTCAAGGGCCGCACCGCGACCGCCCCGAGCACCCTGCACGTCTTCGTCGACGCCCGCAGCGGCGAGGTCGTCGACAGCTACGACGACGTGCGGGCCGGCACGCTGAACAGCAAGTGGAACGGCCCCTCCCCCACCATCAGCACCACCGGCTCCGGCAGCTCCTAC
>NZ_JBEOWI010000064.1:0-38909 GCF_040296005.1 Kitasatospora sp. NPDC002551
CAGCCGCAGGCGTACCCGCAGGCGTACCAGGCTCCGCAGGCGCCGCAGGGCCCGCAGCAGGGCTGAGCACCCGTCCGCCCGTCCGCCTCCGGGCGGCGCCCCGGGGAACGGGAGCGCCGCCCGGAGGCGTACCGGCGTCCGGTGCCCTCACCTCACGGCGTCAGCCGGTGCACGTCGCGCGGGAAGAGCGCCGTGCGCCGGACGTTCTCCTCCCCCGTCAGCCGCGCCGTCCAGCGCTCCAGGCCGAGCGCGAACCCGCCGTGCGGCGGCATGCCGTGGACGAAGGCCCGCAGGTACCCCTCGTACGGCCCGGCCGGCTCGCCGCGGGCGGCGAGGGCCGCGAGGTAGTCCTCGTGGCGGTGCAGCCGCTGGCCGCCGGTGACCAGCTCCAGCCCGCGGAAGAGCAGGTCGAAGCTGTTCGAGTACTCCGGCCGGCCCGGCTCGGGGTGGGTGTAGAACGGCCGCTTGCGCATCGGGTACCCGGTCACGAACAGGAACGGGCTGCCGTGCTCGCGCTGCGCCCAGGCGCCGAGCCACCGCTCGTGCGCCGGCGCGAGGTCCGGCTCGTCGGCGCCCAGCATCCGCATCGCCTCCGCGAAGTGCAGCTGCGGGATCTCCTCGGGGACGGCGGGCGGCTCGACGCCCAGGGTCGCGAGGGCGTCCCCGGCCCGCTCGGCGACCGCCGCCACCGTCCCGGCGAGGGCGGCCCGCACCACGGCCATGACGTCCCGGTGGTCGGTGACGAAGCCGAGTTCGGCGTCCAGGCTGGTGTACTGGGCCAGGTGGCGGGCGGTGTCGTGCGGCTCGGCCCGGAACACCGGCCCGGTCTCGTAGACCCGCTCGAAGACGCCGACCATCGCCTGCTTGAAGAACTGCGGCGACTGCGCCAGGTACGCCTCGCGCCCGAACCAGTCCAGCGCGAAGACGTTCGCTCCGGACTCGGTCGCCGAGGAGACGACCTTCGGCGTGTGGATCTCGGTGAAGCCGAGGCCGTCGAGCGCCGCCCGGAAGCCGTGCACGGAGGCCGCCGAGACGCGGTGCAGCGCCGCCAGCCGGGGGTGGCGCAGGGTGACGGGCGCGCCGTCCAGGACCACCGGCAGCGCGGCGGGGACGGCCGGGCGGAAGAGGTCGAACGGCGGGGCGGCGGCGGGGCGGGAGAGCACCTCCATCTCCGGCCCGGTCAGCTCCACTCCGCTCGGCGCCTGGGGGTTGGCGGTGACGGTGCCCCGGACGCGCAGCACCGTCTCCTCCGGCAGGTCGGCCGTCCCGGCGGGGGCGACCACCTGGGCGAGGCCCGAGCGGTCGCGCAGGACGAGGAAGGTCACGGACTTCAGCGCGCGGCGGCGGTGCAGCCAGCCGGCGAGTTCGACGCTCGCGCCGACGTGGCCGGGCAGGTCGGCGGCCAGGACGCGGGCGGTGTCGGTGGTACGGGGGTGGATCATCGCGGCCCTCCGGGGGCGTCGTGGTGATCCCTTGGGAGTGCGGGCGAGAAGGGGACTCGCGGTGCCACCGCACTTTCGCCGCCGTCGCCGGAGCGGGCGGCGGCCTCGATCGGGCCCGGTGACGGGGGCCGGCCGGCGGGGCATTTCCTCCCCGCACTCGGGAGTGTCTTCCCTCCCGGACGCGAGGCCGCCTTCACAGCAGCCGGCGGCTCTCTCGGCTCGCGGGGCCCGGAGGTACTCGTCTCCGTCGACGTGTTGGGGCGAGGCTAGGACGCCACCGGCCGCCCCGGCAACGGCTTTTCCTCCCGGTGGCCGCTACGCTGGCGAGCCATGGTGACCCGGACGTCCAGCGCGCCGTACGACCTGGTGATCGTCGGCGGCGGCCCGGCCGGCTGCGCGGCGGCGGTGATGGCCGCGAGCGTCGGCCTGCGCTCGGCGCTCGTCGAACGGCGCGAACTGGGCGCCACCCTGCGGCGCGTCCCGGCGGTCGGTAACGTGCTCGGCTTCGCCACCGGCACGGCCTTCGCCGACGCCGTCGCGGCGGACGTCCGGCGGGTCGCCGACTCCTGCGACGTCCTGCTCGGCACCCCGGCGACGGAACTGCGCGCCGACGACGAGGGCGTCACCGTCCTCCTCGCCTCCGGGACCGCCGTCCGCGGCCGCTACGCGATCGCCGCCACCGGCGTACGGGCCGCCCTCCCGCACGAGGCCGGCTGGCTCACCTCCGCCGTCGACGCCCCGCCGCCCCTCTGGGAGGCGGACGCCGCCCGCCTGGCCGGCCGCCGCACCCTCGTCCTCGGCGCCGACCGCCCGCTCGGCACCCTGCTGCGCGCCCACCCCGGGGCCCCGCTCGACCTGGTCGTCCCCCACCCGTCCGCGGACGCCTACAAGGCCGACGAGGTCCGCACCGACCCGCGCGTCACCCTCGTCCGGCTCGACGCCCTCGCCCTCCACCGCTCCCCCGAAGGCCAGGTCACCGCGGGCGAGTTGGGCACCTTCGCCCCGGACGCCGTCTTCGTCAACCTCGGCGTCCGACCGGCCGCCCTCCCCGGCACCCTGACCACCACCCCCGACGGCTACTGCCCGCCCGACCGCCAGCACCCCCGCCTCCTCACCGCCGGCGACCTCCGCTCCCCCCGCGCCCAGCGCATCATGACCGCCACCGGCTCCGGCGCCGAAGCCGCCCTCCACGCCTACTACGCCCTCCGCCTGCGCGGTTGACGGCGGCTAGGGAAGTTCGGCCCAGGTCTGCATCGTCGCCTCCAGCGTCCAGATCCGAACCTCTGCCTGGACCCGCGAGGCGTACAAGTCCCGCTCGGCGACGATGCTCAGGTCACCGGCGCCGAGCTGCTGACGCACGGCGTGCTCGGCCAGGTCCATCGCGGTGGCTCCGCCACGGCAGAGGTCGGCCAGGAAGACGGAATCCCAGACCCGTTGATGCAGCCTCCACGGGGCTTCACCTCTGGCGGTCTTCTCCAGCAGGTTCATGAACACCGTGGCCCGTCCGCGGCGGGCCGAGCCTTCCTTGATCTGGAAGATGTGGTTCCCGGTCTCGATGATCGTCGCGGTCGGAAGGATGAAGTGGACCCCGGCCTTCTCCCGGCTGAGCATCTCCGACACCACCTCGGCACGGTGACCGTTCATGTGGGGCACATCGAGGATCTCCACGAAGACCGAGGTGTCCAGGAAGTCGACGACGGGCAACCGGAGCCCGGACCGGCGCTGTCCGCTCACGGATTCACAGGCTCCTCAGGAAGTCCTCGACGCTGGTCACGCCGCCTCGCGGACGCAGCGCGTCCGCGAGGCGGTTCCTGCTGATCGCATCCCCGAGGTCACCCGCCGCCAGGAGGTCGATGTAACCGGGCAGATCGGTCAGGCGGGCCAGCGTGCTCTCACCCGACTCCGGGTCCCGGCTGCACACGACGACACCCGAGTGGTCCTGTGCGTCGAGCGAGTTCAGAAGCGCCGGACTGTGCGTGGTGAACAACACGTCGATGCTGCGCCGCTCCGACTCCTCCTTCATCAGACGCAGCACGCGGGCCGCCTGCGTCGGATAGAGGCCGTTCTCGATCTCCTCGATCACCAGGTGCCGCTGGGCCGGCAGCGCCGCCTCGTCGGCGTCGGCGACGGGTGCGCTGAGCAGCGCGGTCCCGAAGGCCAGGAACCGCAGCATGCCGTCGCTGAGGAGCCTGGCGGGGACGGCGTGGTCCTTGCCGTGGTAGCCGGACTCGCGGAGCACCAACTGGACGTCACCGAGCCTCGTGTCGACGCTGGTGATACCGCGTACGGGAAACTCGGGCATCCCCGCGACCAGCTCCGTCAACCGGGCGAAGGCCGACCTGTCGGTCCCGCGCAGGTGCTCCACCACCGCGCTGAGGTTGTCGGCGCTGCGCCTGAGCTCGGTGTCACGGGCGTTGACGTACTGCCGCATGAGGTGCGGGACCGGATCGAGCAGAAAGACCTCGCGCAGGACGGCGAGCACGTCCTGCGCGGCCCGGTGGACGAGCTTGGTCGCCTCGGTGGTCGCGGGAAGCCGAACCGGCACCTGACCGGTGAGGAGTCGATCGGCGGCGAAGGGGACTCCCGGATCCACTCCCCGCAAGCCGTTGAAGTAGCGGACCTTGAGGTCGGTGCGGCTCGGGTCCGGGGTGTCGCTGGCCAGCAGGGACCGGCCGGCCGCGAGCCGGCGGCCCCCGTAGAGCGCCCCCTCCACCGCCGTCAGGGTCTCCCGCAGAACCCTCACCTCGGGACGGACCGCGATCTCCACATCCAGGTCGAAGACCGCCTGGCCCGACTGCACGCGGCACCCGAGGGCGAAGCTGTCCGCCCCCAGCGGCGCACAGCCCTCGGCCCCGCCACGGATGGGCTCCTCACCACCGCTCCGCAGCCCGTCCAGCGCATCGCGCACCGGCTCGCCCAGGGCAAGGCGGGACAGCACCATCAGGCCGTCCAGGGCGTTGGACTTGCCGCTGCCGTTGCGGCCGATCAGCACCGTCAGGTCCTGAAGCGGCAGGCACTGGCCCGTGAAGCTCTTGAAGGAGGTCAGGCGCACCTCCACCAGACGGGGAGTCTCCACCCAGCACCCTCTCTCGCTCGTCCCGGCCCAGGCTGTGCAGCGACAGCAAGCCTACGCGGGCTCGTCACCGTTCCCGCCGTCCTCCACCGGTGGAGTGGGAAGTCGGCGGATCCGACTTCCCACCCCACTGCCGGGCCCGGCACCCTTCGAGGTCTGTCAGGTGAGAACGGGACCGACCTGGCCCGACTGCTCCGCGACCTCCGGAAGTGATCCGGAGAGAGGGCGTTGGAAGCGTCGGCGTCCGAGTTCGGCTGTTTCCTGCTCGCCATGACGACTGGCAGGCGATGCTGTTCGACACGGCGAAATCGTTCACCTTCGTGCTCGCGGACCAGGTTGTGCCGTGGTCGCCGACCCGATCGATAGCACGCGTGGCTGGACGGGCCCGGGCGCGTGGTCGGTGACGTCAGACGGTGATCGGCACGGTGGCCGGGCACGGACGGTCGTCCGCGCCCGGCCTCTGCGCGTTGTCAGGCGGTCGGGCGGAGGCTGCGGACGGCGAGGAAGAAGGCGGCGGCGGTGAGGGTGGTGGAGAGGAGGAAGAGGAGGGCGATGCCGAGGTGGAGGAGGGCGTGCGGTTCGCGGAGGATCCGGGCGAGGACGAGGTAGCCGGCGGATGCGGTGAGGAGGGCCCCGAGAACGGGGGCGGACCAGCGGTGGAACGCGAGCCGTTCGGGGAGGGCGGAGAGGAGGGAGCCGGTGGGTATGGAGACGAAGGTCCCGAAGAGGAGGCCCACCATGGCCCCGAGCGGTACCGAGGTGTAGTGGAAGGCGACGAGCGCGACCAGGGCGCCCCAGAGGGCCCCGCCGATGACGCCGACCTGGGTGGTGCGAACGATGAGCTGGATACGCCAGGCTTTGGCGTTCATCGCTGGAGGTCCTCCGGAGCTGGGCTGATCAGGAGAGATGGTCGAACTCGCCGGCCTTGACGGCCAGCAGGAAGGAACCGAGCTTCGCTACGTCAATGACCAGAACACTCTCCGGGTCATCGGACTCCCGCAGATGACGAAGGCCCGCCGTGCCCGCGGCAAGTTCAACGCAGTTGCCGCCCGCGTTTGAGCCGCTGAACGATGACTTCTGCCAACGCAGTTCTGGCATCAGGCGCCCTTCACGTTTGGAGCAGGTAGAGAAGATGTCGGATGAGCCCCCACGAGTCACGCGACGACGAGAGCGCGAGGGACGACTGGCCGGTGTCGATCGGAGGCAGCGCAAGATCGCTCAACTTGTTGAAGGTCCTGCGGTACGTCTCGATCGACTGCCGGTCGCCAAGATACTCGGTGTGGCTTGGGTGATCCACAACAACGGTGGAGAGAGCCGCTGATCCCGGGTCCAGAAGGAAGAACTGACTGGTGTGCGGCGGCTTCTGCAACGCCGTGAAGGGGAAGACCTGGATGGTCACATTGGGAAGCTCGGAGACCTCAAGCAGGTGCGCCAGCTGAGCCCTCATGACCTCATCGCCGGGGAACCGCAGGCGCAGCGCCGTCTCATGAATCACGAATCTGAACTCCCGCCGCGGGAGATCGGTCAGGATCCGCTGCCGCTTCAGCCGGAACTCGATCTCCGCTTCCGCATTCAGCTTGCGGTCGCGATGAGCGTCTTCGTAGATCGCTTCGGCATATGCGGGCACCTGCAGGAGGCCGGGCACGTAGAACGTCTCGTAGTTGTCGACCAGAGCCGCGCTGTCCTCGGCCTCGGCCAGGTCGAGCGCGAGATCCGGCACGCGATCGGCGAACTCCGACCACCACCCCTTGCCCGTTCGCCGCCCCATGTCCGCGAGTTTGGCCCGATAGACCGGATCCTCACAGCCGTAAGCGTCGAGCCAGATCCCCAGCCGTTCCTGATTGAGGCCCGTTCGGCCCGCCTCCGTATGGCTGACGGCCGGACTCTTCATCCCCACCAGTGCGCCGGCCTCCGGAGCGGACAAGCCCGCCGCCAACCGCAGGCGCTGCAACTCCTCGCCGAAGCGGCGCTGCCGCTGGCTGATCTCTCCCCTGAGCCCCACAGCGTTCCTTCCCTCTCCCCGAGTGTTCCGCATCAGCTCGATCCGACGCCACCGGTCAAGCATCACCCACAAGGGTCAACCTTGTCGCATCAGTTGCAACGTTTTGACTTTGCATCCTACTCTCGGTGTTGCACCGATCACGCGACGGATCGTCAGTCACCTTTGTCTTCCCAGAGACTGATCCTCCGTCGGTGATTCACTCCTCCCCACCTCATGGAGGTCCCCCATGTGTGCCCCCAACCCTCCCGACTGGTTCGTCGTCCGTCACGAGTTGCGCACCCTCCTCACCACGGCCGGCTGGCACCCCGACGCCGTCCACGACGCCGAACTCGCCCTTCACGAGCTGTTCGTGAACGCCTGGACGCACGCGGGCACGCGGGCGCCCCACGTCATCGTCTCCCTCTGCCCCCGTACGCTGCGGGTCTCGGTCTGCGACGACAGCCCGGACCTGCCCGAGCCCCTCATCCCCACCGACCTCTACGCGCTCTCCGGGCGCGGTCTCCACCTCGTGCGCGCCCTCACCCACCGATTCGGCGCCACCCCCACCAAGTCCGGCAAGGTGGTCTGGTTCGAGCTGGAGGCCGCCGCGTGAACGTCCCGCTCGAACCCCACGACAAGATCCTCCGCACCTACACCGAGCCTGAGGTGACCGACCTGATCCGTGAACTCCACGAGCGGGGCAAGCCGTTCGGCATCCAGTGGGGCTCCGCCGCCGTCAACGGCGCCACCATCGACGGCCGCCTCCTCATCGACTTCGGCGACACCTCCGTCGCCACCCTCCTCAACCTCCTCACCCTCCTCCGCGAAGGGCTCAGGACGCCGTGAACTTCCTCATCGGCACGGCCTTCGCCGTCCTTCTCGCCCTCGCCATCGCTACCGTCATCACCGGCGTCGTCACCGCTCTCAAGGTCCACGGCAACGAGGAAAACGAGCACAACTGCTGAACGTTACGGCGGCTGCCGCCCCAGCCGCCGTCAACTCGAATGGGAGCAGTGTTGCTACTGCTCCGCCGCCCCCACGCGGGGCACCGCGGGGCCCCGGGGCGTGAGGGGGCGGCTCAGGACGAGATTGGTCGTGGTGCTCCCGAACTGGGCCAGCTCGTCGACGATCTCCTCCAGGTGACCCATCGACGTCGTCGCGATCTTCAGCGCATAACAGTCGTCCCCGGTGGTCCGCAGGCACTCCAGGATCTCCGAGCGCTCCTCCAGCAGCCGCCGCAGCGGCTCGTGCCGCGCCGCCGGTCCCGGGTACTTCAACCGTACGACCGCCGTCACCGGGTACCCCGTGCGCTCCAGGTCCACCTCGGCCCGGTAGCCGGTGATCACCCCCGCCGTCTCCAGCCGCCGCACCCGCTCCGTCGTCGCCGACGCGCTCAGGTTCACCCGCCGCGCCAGCTCGGTGAACGCGATCCGCCCGTCCTCCTGGAGCTCGGCCAGGATCGCCCAGTCCGTCGCGTCAAGAATCTCGGTCATGAGCCCAGATTGCCGGTGATTCCACGGCGGAACAACCCCTCAACCGGGGGATGTCACACCAGTCAATCCAGCCGACACGGTCGCTTGCCCCTCTCCCTGGGGCAAGGCGCAGAGTGTTCCCCGTGCACGAGGACTTGATCACCATCGGCGAGCTCGCCGCCCTCACCAGGCTCAGCCCCAAGGCGCTGCGCCTCTACGGGGAGCGCGGGCTGCTGCCGCCCGCCCACGTCGACCCGCACACCGGGTTCCGCCGCTACGGCCTCGCCCAGGTCGAACGGGCCCGCCGGATCGCGCTGTTGCGCGCCGTCGGCATGCCGCTGGCCCGGATCGCGGCCGCGCTCGACGCGGACGGCGACGAGTCCGCGCGCCTGCTCGACGCCTACTGGCGCGAGCAGGAACGCACGCACACGGCCCGCCGGGAGGCGGCGGGCTACGCCCGAGCAGTGCTCACCGGAAGGAGCCCCACCGTGTACGAGATCGCCGAACGCGACGTGCCCGAGCAGAAGGTGCTGTTCACCCGGCGCCATGTGACCATCGCCGACCTGCCCGCCTTCCTCGGCGAGGCGAGCGAGCAGCTGCTCGCGCACCTGCGGAGCACGGACGCATGCCTGTCCGGCCCCCTCTTCGCGATCTACCACGGCGTGGTGAGCGAGGACTCCGACGGCCCGGTCGAGGTCTGCGCACCGACGGCGAACACCGTCGAACCGGCCGGCCCGATCGGCGTCCGCATCGAGCCGGCGCACCGCGAGGCGTACACCGAGCTGACCAGGGCCCACCCGGGCTTCGCCGCGATGGCGACCGTCCACGACGCCGTCGTCGCCTGGCTCGGCGAGCACGGCTACGCCCGCAGCGCGTCCAATCGCGAGGTGTACTACCCGAACCACCTGACCGCCGCCGACGGCGAGCACATCGCGGACGTCGCCGTCCCGTTCCGCCCCCGCCCGGCCGCGTAGCGGCTACACCCCCGCCTCGTGCAGCCGCCCGAGCAGCGCCATCAGCTGCCGCTGCTCGCCGGGGGTGAGCGGGGCCAGCAGCTCTTCATTGGCCGACTCGGCGAGCTCCGCGCACCGGGCGAGGACGGCGACGCCCTCCGGGGTGACGGTGACGGCGTTCTTCCGCCGGTCGGCCGGATCCGGCGCGCGCAGGACGTAGCCGGCCCGCTGGAGGTGGTTGAGCACGCCGACCATGTCCTTGGGGTCGACGGCGAGCCTCCGCCCCAACTCGGCCTGCGCCACCGGCCCGTACTCGGCCACGGCGGCGAGCACGGCGTGCTGGAGGAGCTTCAGCCCCTGGGCCGCGATCGCGTCGGCGACCAGGCCCCGTCCACGCGCCGCGACGCGCCCGACGAGCCAGCTCGGCAGGGACTGGATGTGCTGGAGCGGCGTGGTCACGGGTCCCAGCCTACTCCGATTTTCATTGGACACTCCAACGATTCCCCCATTATCGTTGGAGTGTCCAATGATTCCATGGCCGGATCGGGGAGGTCCCGTGCTGCGTGTCCGTCATGAGGCCGACGGTGGTCCCGGGCTGTTGCGGGCCGAGCAGGCCGCGGTACCGGAGGCCGGCGCCGGGGACCTGCTCGTCCGGGTGGAGGCCGTCGGCGTCACCCTTCCCACCGTCCGCAGGCTCCGCGACAGCCGAGAGCCCCTCGCCCTCGGCGGCGAGATCGCCGGGCGCGTCGCCGCCACCGGCCCCGGCGTCACCGGCTTCGCGGCCGGCGACCGCGTCACCGGGCTCTGCTTCGCCGACGCCTACGCCGAGTTCGCCGTCCTGCCCACCGCGATGGCCTCGCACGTCCCGGACGACGCGACCGCCGTCGAGGCCGTCGCCCTGGTCCGCAGCGGCCTCGTCGCCCGCGGCGCCCACGAGGCCGCCCGTCTCGAACCGGGTGAGCGCGTCCTCGTCACCGCCGCCGCGAGCGGGGTCGGCACGCTCGCCCTCCAGTACGCCCGGGCCGGCGGCGCGGGCCGCGTCGTCGCCGCCGTGAGCAGCGCCGCCAAGGCCGGCTTCGTCCGCTCCCTCGGCGCCGACGAGGTGGTGCTCTACGAGGACCTCGCCCGGGGCGGCCCGTACGACGCGATCCTCGACGGCGTCGGCGGCGACCTCCTCCCGGGCGCCGTCCGCGCCCTGGCGACCGGCGGCCGGCTGGTCGCCTACAGCTCCGGCGGCGGCACGGTCGAGGCGTACGAACTCCTGCTGCGCGGCGCCTCGCTGATCGGTTTCCAGATCCGCGCCGTCGCCACCGGCCGGCCCGAGCTCTACGCCCGCTGGCGCGACGACCTCTGGCGGCTGCGCGCCGCCGGTACCCTGCGCCCCGCCGTCCACGGCGAGATCCCCCTCGCCGAGGCCGCCCGCGCCCACGCCCTCGTCGAGCAGCGCCGCAATCTCGGCAAGGTGGTCCTGGTGCCGTGACCCGCGCCACCGGGTCACCGGGTCACCGGCTCAGGCGGAGACGGTCGGGAGCCCGACGGTCAGGGCGGTCAGGACGCTGACCACGTCGTCGAAGCCGTACTTCCCCGGCCCGAAGTCCGCCCAGGCTTGTCATCACCCGGACCCGCGAAGTCGACAGCGCTCAGCGGAACGGCCTGACCGCCCGCCGTCACGTACACCGTCGCGTCGGCGCCCGTGACGTCCTTCACGACCGCACCGTTCCGCACGGACCTCACGACCGCCCCCCGGGGGGGCACATCCACCTCCGGTTCGGCGTGCGGGCCGTGCAGAACGGCTGGCTGCCGCAGCGCGCCTGACAGGGCGCTTCACCCGGGACTGGGCTCGGTCCGGCACCTCGGAGCGGGACGTCCAGCCGTCGACGGCGGACCCGGAGGCGGCCACCGGACCGGCGGCGGCGAGGCGGACGAGACGGGAGGGCTTCGCGGGCACGGCAGTACCCCCGGCGGTGGAAGGGAAGGAGAACCCGCACGACCGGTGGGACGGCCCGTGTTCCGAGCAGCGCCCGGTCGGTGAGCGGTCCGGCCGCTCGCGGGGTCCGAGGCCCGCCGATGTCGCGTCCACCAGCGGCGAGCATCAGTCTTCCCCGAGGAGTCGGCGCACGGAAGGCCGGCCGGCTGGCCGGTACCGTCCCTGGCCGGAACCGTCCACCGCGCGGTCCGGCACGGTCCGGCACCTTCGCGGGGCCGCGCCGCCAGCCGGGCGCGCCGGAGTGGGAAGTCGGCCGGGCCGACTTCCCGCTCCACCGCCCCGCCAATCTCCGGGCCGACCCTGAGCGCAACCCCGAGAAGACGTCCTGCCGGACGATGACGCAGGTCAGGGGCGGGATCGGCTTGCGGGGTGAGGCTTTCGGCGGGACGGCGGCGGAGCATGGAAGTACGCCAGCCGGAGGGACCGGCCGACGGCGTCACCACTGCCCCTGGAGTTCGCCATGAGCCGCCTCGCCCGCCCCCGCCACAACCGTGTCATCGCCGGCGTCTGCGCCGGGATCGCCGAGCGCTTCGGGCTCACGCCGTGGACCGTGCGGGCCATCTTCCTGGCCTCCTGCCTGCTGCCCGGCCCGCAGTTCCTGATCTACCTGGCGCTCTGGCTGCTGCTGCCCCAGGAGCCGTGACGCCCAAGGACGCCGAAGGGGCCGCCCGCTTCCCCGGGAGGAGAGCGGGCGGCCCCTTCGGGCGTGCTGCGCGGCGGACGGGTCAGCCGGTCAGGCCCGGCAGCGGGAGGGTCTGGGTGAGCCCGCCGAGCGGGGTCTTGTCGAGACCCGGCACCGTCGGCAGGGCGCCCCGGTTGCTGGTGACCCCGGCGATCGGGGCGGCGGCCTCGCCCGCGCTCGGGGCGAGCGTGCCGAGGGTGCTGCTGACCTTGTCGGCGACCGGCAGCTTGCCCGCGGTGTCGGTGAGGGCCTTGGCGGTCGCCGGGTTGGTCAGCAGGTTGGTCGGGAGCCCGAGACCACCGGTGGCGGTGGCGGGGGCGGCGGACGCGCCGCCGGCACCCACCGCGGCGATCGCGATGCCGAGCGCGGCGGTGCCGGCGGCCTTGAGAGTGGCCTGCTTCATGTGGTTCGTCCCCTTGGGTCCTCGTCGGTGGCCGACACACGGGGCCGACGCGACGGGGCCCGCCGCCACGGCTGGTCGGCAATGACGGGCACACCGTAGTGAGGGGACCGCACGCGCTTCAATGGCGGTTCACCCGCCCGAGCGAGAAGTCGGATGAACGCCAACTCCCGTGGCGGAGAGCGGCGTTCATCCGGTCATCCCGGAGGGGCTCAGCTGCCGGCGCTGAACAGCCACTCCGCCTTGAGCTCGGCGTAGCCCGGCTTGATCACGTCGTTGATCATCGCGAGCCGCTCGTCGAACGGCAGGAAGGCCGACTTCATCGCGTTCACGGTGAACCACTCCAGGTCCCCCAGCGTGTAGCCGAAGGCCTCGACCAGGTGCGCGAACTCGCGGCTCATGCTGGTGCCGCTCATCAGCCGGTTGTCGGTGTTCACGGTGACCCGGAACTTCAGCCGGCTGAGCAGCCCGATCGGGTGCTCGGCGTACGACGTGGCCGCGCCGGTCTGCAGGTTGGAGGTGGGGCACATCTCCAGCGGGATGCGCTTGTCGCGCACGTACGCGGCGAGGCGGCCCAGCGTGACGGTGCCGTCCCCCTCGACCGTGATGTCGTCGACGATCCGCACGCCGTGGCCGAGGCGGTCGGCGCCGCAGCACTGCAGGGCCTCCCAGATCGACGGCAGGCCGAAGGCCTCGCCCGCGTGGATGGTGAAGTGGTTGTTCTCGCCCTTGAGATAGTCGAAGGCGGCCTGGTGGCGGGTGGGAGGGTAGCCCGCCTCGGCGCCGGCGATGTCGAAGCCGACGACGCCGGCGTCGCGGTGACGGTTGGCCAGTTCGGCGATCTCCGACGAGCGGGCGGCGTGCCGCATCGCGGTGATCAGGGTGCCGATCCGGATCCGGTGGCCGGCGGCGCGGGCGCTGGCCTCGCCGAGCCGGAAGCCCTCCTGGACGGCCTCGACGACCTCGTCCAGGGTCAGGCCGCGCTCCAGGTGCTGCTCGGGGGCGTAGCGGACCTCGGCGTAGACGACGCCGTCCGCGGCGAGGTCCTCCGCGCAGTCGGCGGCGACCTTGATCAGGGCCTCACGGGTCTGCATGACGGCGCAGGTGTGGGCGAAGGTCTCCAGGTAGCGGACCAGCGAGCCGGAGTCGGCCGCCTCGCGGAACCACTCGCCGAGCGCCTTGGGGTCGGTGCTGGGGAGGCCCTCGTAGCCGACGGCGGCCGCCAGCTCGACCACGGTCTCGGGGCGCAGGCCGCCGTCGAGGTGGTCGTGCAGGAGCACCTTCGGCGCGCGGGCGATCTGCTCGGGGGTGGGAATCCGGGGGCCGGTGCCCGCGGTGGTGACGGGGATCTGCTTCTCCATTGCGGGAGTGTAGCTCCTACGCGCGTAGACAGGCCACCGTCCGCTGGGCCGAATCGTCCAATGTCCACCGGGAATTCCACCAAAGGGACGATCCGGGCAACCTACTCGCCAGTCAGCCTCCCGGACGCCGACCGCGCCAGCCGCTCCGGCCGGACACCGCCCCCACCGCCTCAGTCGTGCGCCAGCAGCCGCCCCCGCCGCGACAGCACGAAGTCCCGGAACGCCACCGCCGGCGGGGTCAGCGGCCGCCCCGCCGCCCAGGCCAGCCCGATCGCCCGCCGGGTGCGCGGCGCCGTCACCTCCAGCTCCACCACCCCCGGCCGGGGCACCAGCGCCGGGGGCAGCAGCGCCACCCCCAGCCCCGCCGCCACCAGCCCGCGCAGCGTCTCGGTCTCCTCCCCCTCGAACGCGATCCGCGGCACGAACCCCGCCTCCGCACAGAAGCCGTCCGTGATCGCCCGCATCCCGTAGCCCGGCTCCAGCCCGACGAACGGCTCCTCGGCCACCTCCGCCAGCCGGATCCGGCGCCGCCCGGCCAGCCGGTGGTCCGCCGGGACCACCAGGTGCAGCCGCTGCTCGTCCAGCCGGCGGGCGACCAGCGCCGGATCGTCGTCCGGGACCGGCGCGACCAGGCACAGGTCCAGCTCCCCCGCCCGCAGCCGGTCCAGCATCGCGCCCACGTAGTCCTGCACCAGCTGGAAGCGCACCAACGGGTACGCCGCCCGGAAGTCCCGCAGCAGGGCCGGCACCGCGTCCGTCCCCATGGTGTGCAGGAAACCGAACGCCACCCGCCCGGTCTCCGGGTCGGCCTCCGCCCGGGCCGCCTCGGCTCCGCGCTCGACCTCGGCCAGCGCCCGCTCCACCGAGGCCAGCAGCAGCCGGCCCGCCCGGGTCAGCCGGACCGTGCGGCCCTGCCGGGCGAGCAGGTCGACGCCCAGCTCCGCCTCCAGCCGGGCCACCGCCCGGGACAGCGTCGGCTGCGGCATCGCCAGCAGCGCCGCCGCCTGGGTCACGTGCTCCAGCCGGGCGACCGCCGCGAACTGGGCCAGCAGCGGGGCGAGTTGCACCGCCGGAAGGTCCGGTCCGAGCTCCGCGAGCCGGGCCGGCTCGGTCCCGGCGGCCATGACGTTCTCCATCCCCTGCCCCTTGCTGCGCTCATGCACCGACGCATCGATTGTCGCCGGTTCATGCATTGGACGCATCAGCGCGGCGGTTCTACCGTCGACGTCATGCAGCCCTCCAGTACCGGGGCGTCCGCGACCCTGCCGGACGCCCTCACCCAGCCGATGCCCCGCCGAGACGACCGCCACCGTCCCGGCCAGCGCTCCTTCCGGCGCGCGAACCTCGCGCTCTTCGCGGCCGGCGTCGCGACCTTCGTCCTCCTCTACTCCACCCAGGGCCTGCTGCCGGTCCTCTCCGACGACCTCGGCCTCACCCCCGGTCAGGCCAGCTGGACGGCCTCCGCCGCCACCCTCGGCCTGGCGCTCGCCCTGCTCCCCGCCAGCGCGCTCTCCGACCGGTACGGCCGCACCGCCGTGATGACGGCCTCCACCCTCGCCGCCTCCGCCCTCGCGCTCGCCCTGCCGTTCGCGCCGGACCTCACCACCCTGGTCGTGCTCCGGGTGCTCCAGGGCGCCGCGCTCGCCGGCCTCCCCGCCACCGCGATGGCCTACCTCGCCGAGGAGGTCCACCCCTCCGCGCTGGCCTCCGCGATGGGCCTGTACGTGGCGGGCAACAGCATCGGCGGCATGGGCGGACGGCTGCTCTCCGGCTGGGTCGCGGCCGGCTTCGGCTGGCGCTGGGGGCTCGCCGCCTCCGCCGTCCTCGCCCTGCTGGCCACCCTGGCCTTCCGGCTGCTGATCCCCGCCGCCCGGCACTTCACCCCGGCCCCGGTGGACGCCCGCGCCCTGGCCCGCACCGTCGGCCGGCACCTGCGCAACCCGCTGCTGCTGCGGCTGTACGCACTGGGTCTGCTGTTCATGGCGGTGTTCGGAGCGGTCTACAACACCGTCGGCTACCGGCTGATCGCCGCGCCCTTCCACCTGCCGGAGTCGATCGCCGCCTCGATCTTCGTGGTCTACCTGGTCGGCACCGGCACCTCCGCCGCCGCGGGCCGGCTCTCCGCCCGGCTCGGCCGGCGCGGCGCGCTGTACGCCGCGATCGGCACCACCACCCTGGGGCTGCTGCTCTCGCTCGCCGACTCCCTGGCCCTCGCCCTGCTCGGGCTGGTGCTGATCACCGCCGGCTTCTTCGCCGGCCACGCCACCGCCTCCGCCGCCGTCGGCCGCACCGTCACCGAGGGCCGCGCCCAGGCCTCCGCGCTCTACCTGATCGCCTACTACCTGGGCAACAGCCTCGGCGGCACCACCGGCGCCGACGCCTACCACGCCACCGGCTGGCCCGGCGCCGCCACCATCGGCCTCACCGCCATGGCCCTCGCCGCCGCCGTCACCCTCTACGCCACCCGTCAGGCCCACACCGCCACCCGCCGGGCCGAACGCCTGCCGGGCAGACTTTCCGCCCGGTAGCTCTCCCCCGTGGAAGCTCAGGAGCCGGCCTCCGCCGTTCCGGAGGACCAGGAACGGTTCCGGAGTCCGGCCTGGCAGAGCAAGGAGGCCGAGGTCGACCTGGGAGAGATCAAGCGCCACGCCGAAGACCGCGGGCCGGGGGATACCTGACGCTCGTTGTCAGGTATCCCCCGTAGCTTTCCTCGCGTCCCACCGGTACCGCGCGAACAGAGGAACGCGCCATGGCCACCTTCGTCCTCATCCCCGGCGCCCTGCACGGCGGTCGGTGGTACCGGCCGATCACCGAGGGGCTGCGGGCCGCCGGGCACGAGGTGCACCCGGTGACGCCGACCGGGGTGAGCGAGCGCGGGCACGTCGGAGCGGCGGGCGGGATCGACCTCGACACCCACGTGCGGGACGGCGTGGTCGGCGCGGCGGCGGGCGGCGGGGCGGCGGGGCGGCCACACCTTCCCCACCGGCCACGACCTCGTCCACGAGGTCCCCGAGGAGTTCCTCAAGCTCATCCTCACCGCGGCAGGTGAGGAACGCCCGGCTGTCGGTTGCCGTCGCTACACTCCGGAATATGAGCATCGACCCTGCTGCGTACGCCCGGTTGCGCGAGATCGCGGGTCAGCTGCCGCAGGTGCCCGGGATAGGGAAGATCGAGATCGCCGATGGCGAGATCGTCATGATGATGTCACCGGTGAAGCGCCACGAACTCGCCGTGCTGCGCATCGCCCGACAGCTCAACGCCCAGCTGCCGACCACGCACCCCGACCACATCGCCTACCACGGCGCCGATCTGGAGGACACCGGGCTCGGCCGACTGCGGAACCCGGATCTGATGGTGTTCCCCGAGGCCACCCTGGAGGGTGAACAGTCGGCGGTGCTGCCGCACGAGGTGCTGCTCGTCGTGGAGGTCGTCTCCAAGTCCAACCCCGAGAACGACTACCGCGACAAGGTCCACGACTACGCGGCGATGGGCATTCCGTTCTACCTGATCATCGACCCCCGCACGGGTACCGGCATCGTGCACTCCGAACTCGGCTACACGAACCGTGAGAAGTTCGTCTTCGGCGACGAGATCGCCGTCGGCCCGTGGACCATCGACACCGGCGGTCTGCTCACGTACGCCTGAGGCGGCGTACGCGAGCAGACCTGCGGACCGTCAGGCGATGCGGTCCAGGACGATCGGGGCCGGGGTGAACGGGGTGCCCGCGGGGGCGACCTCGATGCCGCCGGCGAGGGCCTCGATCGCGTAGTCGAAGCGCTCGGGGGTGTCGGTGTGCAGGGTCAGCAGGGGCTGGCCGGCCACCACGGTGTCGCCGGGCTTGGCGTGCATCTCGACGCCGGCGCCGGCCTGCACCGGGTCCTCCTTGCGGGCGCGGCCGGCGCCGAGGCGCCAGGCGCTGACGCCCACCGCGTAGGCGTCGAGGGCGGTGAGGACGCCGGAGGCCGGGGCCGGGATGACGTGCTGCTCGCGGGCGACCGGCAGCGGGGCGTCGACGTCGCCGCCCTGGGCGGCGATCATGCGGCGCCAGTGGTCCATCGCGGAGCCGTCGCGCAGCGCGTCGGCCGGGTCCTTGCCGTGCACGCCCGCGGCGGCCAGCATCTCGCGGGCCAGCGCCAGGGTGAGCTCGACGACGTCGGCGGGGCCGCCGCCGGCCAGCACCTCGATGGACTCGCGGACCTCCAGCGCGTTGCCCGCGGTGAGGCCGAGCGGGGTCGACATGTCGGTGAGCAGGGCGACGGTGTTGACGCCGGCCGCGGTGCCGAGGCCGACCATGGTGCGGGCCAGCTCGCGGGCGTCGTCGATGTTCTTCATGAAGGCGCCGGAGCCGACCTTCACGTCCAGGACGAGCGCGCCGGTGCCCTCGGCGATCTTCTTGGACATGATCGAGGAGGCGATCAGCGGGATCGCCTCGACGGTGCCCGTGACGTCGCGCAGCGCGTACAGCTTCTTGTCGGCCGGGGCGAGGCCGTCGCCGGCCGCGCAGATGACCGCGCCGGTGCCCCGCAGGACGTCCAGCATCTCCTCGTTGGAGAGCAGGGCGCGCCAGCCGGGGATGGACTCCAGCTTGTCCAGGGTGCCGCCGGTGTGGCCGAGGCCGCGGCCGGACAGCTGCGGGACGGCGGCGCCGCAGGCGGCGACCAGCGGGGCGAGCGGCAGGGTGATCTTGTCGCCGACGCCGCCGGTGGAGTGCTTGTCGCTGGTGGGCCGCGCCAGCGAGGAGAAGTCCATCCGGACGCCGGAGCGGATCATCGCGTCCGTCCAGCGGCTGATCTCGCGCGGGTTCATGCCGTTCAGCAGGATGGCCATGGCCAGGGCGGACATCTGCTCGTCGGCGACCTCGCCGCGGGTGTAGGCGTCGATGACCCAGTCGATCTGAGCGTCGCTCAGCTCTCCGCGGTCGCGCTTGGTCTTGATGACGGAGATGGCGTCCATGGTTGCTCCATTGCTCCAAGAGGGGTCAAGAAGGGTTCGCAGAAAGGCGAAGAGTGTCGCGAGCGGGGCCTGCCGGGCCCCGCTCGCGACACTCTACGCGCGTAACAAACGGCAGTGCTAGAGCCGCTCCGGCCCGAACGCGTCGGGCAGGACGTCACTCATCGGCCGCACGCCGGACGGCAGCTCGATCAGCAGGTCGGGCCCGCCGTGCTCGTACAGCAGCTGGCGGCAGCGCCCGCACGGCATCAGCAGCGCGCCGGAGCCGTCCACGCAGGTGAACGCGGTCAGCCGGCCGCCGCCACTGGCGTGCAGCGCGGAGACCAGGCCGCACTCGGCGCACAGCGCGAGCCCGTACGAGGCGTTCTCGACGTTGCAGCCGGTGACCACCCGGCCGTCGTCCACCAGCGCGGCGGCGCCGACCGGGAACTTGCTGTACGGCGCGTACGCGTGGCCCATCGCCTCGCGCGCCGCCGTCCGCAGCGCGGCCCAGTCCACCGCCTCGGCGCCCGGCGTCACTTGCCCTGCCCCTTGCGGTAGATCTGGCCGTCGGCCTTCGGCGGCCGCAGCCGCTGCGAGGCCAGCGAGAGCACCACCAGGGTGATCACGTACGGCGTGGCGACGATCAGCGGACGCTGCACCTCGTCGGTGGTGAAGTACCAGACGAACAGGCCGGCCGAGACCACCAGGGTGATCACCGTGGCGGTGTACTTGCGGCGGTACAGGTGCCAGGCGGCCAGCAGCACCATCGCGATGGCGACCACCAGGATCAGCACGTGCACCGACTCCGGGTCGCGCAGCTGGAGGCTGTCGGTGAAGCCGAACAGGCCGGCGCCCATGGCGAGGCCGCCCGGCATCCAGTTGCCGAAGATCATCGCCGCGAGGCCGATGAAGCCGCGGCCGTTGGTCTGGCCGTCCTTGTAGAAGTGCGCCGCGACCAGCGAGAGGTACGCGCCGCCGAGGCCCGCGAAGGCACCGGAGGTGATGACCGCGAGGTACTTGTACTTGTAGACGTTGACGCCCAGCGACTCCGCCGCGGTGGGGTTCTCACCGCAGGAGCGCAGCCGCAGGCCGAACACGGTGCGCCAGAGCGCGAAGTAGCTGACCACGATCAGCGCGCCGGCCAGCAGCACGACCACCGAGATGTTGGTGACCAGGCCGCCGACCACGCCGGCCACGTCGGAGACCAGGAACCAGTGGTGCGCCTCGATGTCCTTCAGCCCCGAGGAGAGCCCGGGGATGGTGATGTACGGCAGCGGGTCGGCCGGCGGGGACTGGTTCGCGCCGGCGCCGGCGGAGATGTAGTCCTGGTAGTAGATCCGGTTGACGTACGCGCAGATGCCGGGGATCAGCAGGTTGACGCCGACACCGGACACGATGTGGTCGACGCCGAAGGTCACCGTGATGACCGCGTGCAGCAGGCCGCCCAGGGCGCCGCCGATCATGCCGGCCACCAGGCCGAACCACGGGTTGACCAGGTAGCCGCCCCAGGCACCGCAGAAGGTGCCGGCGACCATCATGCCTTCGAGGCCGATGTTGACCACGCCGGCCCGCTCGGACCAGAGGCCGCCCAGACCCGCCATGCCGATCGGCACGGCGGCGCTGAGCGCGGCGGTGACCTGCCCGGAGGAGGTCAGCGAGTGGTTGTCGGTGATCATGCCGACGGCGGAGAACAGGACCAGGGCGCCCGCGATCAGCAGCAGCACCACGGGCCAGGTCATCTTGCGCTTCTTGGCGGGAGCACCCGGCGCCTTGGCGCGGGCTGCGGTGGCCGTGCTCATGCGGACACCTCCTTCTTCTCGGCGGCCGCGGCGGCCTGGGCGGCGAGCTCGGCGCCGACCTTCTGCTGCTGGCGCTTGAGGCCGTAGCGGCGCACCAGCTCGTAGGCGACGACGACGCAGATGACGATGGTGCCCTGCATGACCGGGACGATCTCGAACGGGAAGCCGCCCTGGAGCGGCAGCTGGGAGCCGGTGGAGTCCAGGAAGGCGAACAGCACGGCCGCGAAGGCCATGCCGATCGGGCTGTTGCGGCCGAGCAGCGCGACCGAGATGCCCAGGAAGCCGAGGCCCGCCTGGAAGCTCTGGCCGAAGTTGTAGGAGTTCTGCAGCAGCTCGGGCAGGCCGATCAGACCGGCCAGCGCGCCGGAGACCACCATGGAGGTGACGACCATGCGCTTGACGTTCACACCGGACGCGGTCGCCGCGCTCTCCGAGCGGCCGGTGGCACGCAGGTCGAAGCCGAAGCGGGTGCGGTTCAGGGTGAACTGGAAGGCCACGCCGACCAGGATCGCGATGAAGAGGAAGCCGTAGAGCGGCCCACCGTCGGTGTCGATCGCGAAGAAGTGGCTGGACTCCGAGACCGGGGCGGTCTGGATCGCGTTGCTGGAACCGCTCTTCTCCGGCGCGAAGATGCCGGGGACGAGCAGCAGGCCGACGATGGCCACCGCGATGGCGTTCAGCATGATGGTCGCGATGACCTCGCTGACGCCGCGGAAGACCTTGAGCAGACCGGCGATGCTCGCGTACAGACCACCGACCAGCATCGCGGTGACCAGCAGCAGCGGGATCTGGATGAACGACGGCAGGTCGACCTGGCTGCCGACGAAGGCCGCGAACAGCGCGGCGACCTTGTACTGGCCCTCGACACCGATGTTGAAGAGGTTCATGCGGAAGCCGAAGGCGGCGGCCGCGGCGGCGAGGTAGTACGTGGTGGACCGGTTGAGGATGGCCACCTGGCCGTCCGACTTGGTGCCGTACGTGATCATCACGTTCCAGGCGTCGAACGGGTTCTTGCCCGAGGTCGCCAGGAGCACCGAACAGATCGCGACGGACAGCACGACGGCGAGCACCGGCGCGGCGAGGGCGAGCAGGATCTTCTCGCCGTCGAACCGCTTGGCCGACGAGGGCTTCGCGGCGGGCTTGGGACTGGTCATGTGGGCTACTCCCCCGCCTGCTGGTCGTCGGCGGTGTCGGTGGGGGTGTCGGACGGCGCGGACCCGGTGCCCTCGGCCGCGAGGGCCTGCGCCTGGGCGACCGCCTCCGGCTCGGACTCGATGTGGCCGCCGGCGGCGCCGGTCATCGCGGTGCCGAGGTCCTCGGCGGTCACGGTCTCCGGGTCGGCGTCGGCGACCAGCCGGCCGCGGTAGATCACCCGGATGGTGTCGGACAGGCCGATCAGCTCGTCCAGGTCGGCGGAGATCAGCAGCACGGCGAGGCCGGCCCGCTGGGCGACCCGGATGTGCTCCCAGATCTGCGCCTGGGCGCCGACGTCCACGCCGCGGGTGGGGTGGGCCGCGATCAGCAGCTTGGGGTCGTGGCTCATCTCGCGGCCGATGATCAGCTTCTGCTGGTTGCCGCCGGAGAGGGAGGCCGCGGTGACCTCGATGCCGGGGGTGCGGACGTCGTACTCCTCGACGATCCGCTGGGTGTCCTTGCGGGCGGCGGCCGGGTCGAGCAGCACGCCCTTGGAGTTGGGGCGCTCGCTGACGTGGCCGAGGATCCGGTTCTCCCAGAGCGGGGCCTCCAGCAGCAGGCCGTGCCGGTGGCGGTCCTCGGGGATGTAGCCGATGCCGGCCTCACGGCGGGCCCGGGTCAGGGTGCCGGAGAGGTCCTTGCCGTCCAGGGTGACGGTGCCGGCGTCCAGCGGGAGCATGCCCATGATGGCCTCGACCAGTTCGGCCTGGCCGTTGCCCTCGACACCGGCGATGCCCAGGATCTCGCCCTTGTGGATGCGCAGCGAGATGTCGTCCAGGACGACGCGCTCGATGCCCTCGGCGTCGGTCTTGGCGATCCGCAGGCCCTCGACGTTCAGCATCTCGGTGCTGGTGACGGTCGACTCGCGGCTCTCCGGGGAGGGCAGCTCGGTGCCGACCATCAGCTCGGCCAGCTGGCGGGCGGTGACGCTCTTGGGGTCGGCGTCGCCGACGGTGGTGCCGCGGCGGATGACGCTGATCGCGTCGGCCACCGAGAGCACCTCGTGCAGCTTGTGCGAGATGAAGATGACGGTGACGCCCTCGGACTTCAGCTCCCGCAGGTTGTCGAACAGGGCGTCGACCTCCTGCGGGACGAGCACCGCGGTGGGCTCGTCGAGGATGAGGATCTTGGCGCCGCGGTAGAGCACCTTGAGGATCTCGACGCGCTGGCGGTCGGCCACGCCGAGGTCCTCGACCAGGGCGTCCGGGCGCACGCCCAGACCGTACTGGTCGGAGATCTCCCTGATCTTCGCCTTGGCCTTGGCACCGATGCCGTACAGGTGCTCACCGCCGAGGACGACGTTCTCCCAGACGGTGAGGTTGTCGGCGAGCATGAAGTGCTGGTGCACCATGCCGATGCCGCGCGCGATGGCGTCACCCGGGGTGTTGAACTCGCACTGCTCGCCGTTGATCGCGATGGTGCCCTCGTCCGGCTTCTGCATGCCGTAGAGGATCTTCATCAGCGTCGACTTGCCGGCGCCGTTCTCGCCCATCAGGGCGTGCACGGTGCCGGTGCGGACGGTGAGGTTGATGTCGTGGTTGGCCACGACGCCGGGGAATCGCTTGGTGATTCCGCGCAGTTCGACGGCCGGTGTCGCCGTCCCCGCGCTGGGGTTACCGCCCGTCATCGGGGCGGGGTCGGATGCGGTGATGGCGGTCTCCTGGTGGTCTGGAGGCGCGTCGTTGCGCTGGAGGGCCAAAAGCGGAAAAGGGAGAGGGGACGGGACGGGGCCCGGGGGTACGCACTGAGCGCACCCTTCCGGGCCCCTCCCTATGCAGCGTCCATCATGGCGCTGCCGGGCAGACGGCAGCGGCAGCGACGTCCGGTCGAGCCCGGGAGCCTTACAGCTTCGACGGGTCGGTCGGGATGGTGGTCTGGCCGCTCTTGATGGCGTTGGCGGCCTCGTCGAGCTTGCCCTTGATGTCGTCGATCTTGCCGCCGGTGGTGGCGAGCGAGACACCGTCGGCCTTGAGGTCGAAGTTCTTCACACCGGTGAAGGGCTGGCCCTTCTTGGCGGACTCGATGTACGCGAAGACGGCGTTGTCGACGTTCTTGACCATCGAGGTCATGATGCTGTTCTTGTACTTCGCCAGGGCGGGCTGCGCGGCCTGGTCGGAGTCGACGCCGATGGCCAGGGCGCCGGCGTTGGCGACGGCCTCGATGGCACCGTTGCCGGAGGAGCCGGCGGCGGTGTAGATGACGTCGGCCTTCTTGTCGAGCTGGCCCTGCGCGGCTTCCTTGCCCTTGTCGGGGGCGGCGAAGCCGGAGAAGTCCGGCGGGGTGGTCAGGTAGGTGACCTCGACCGGGATGTTCGGGTCGACGGACTTGACGCCCGCGCGGTAGCCGGCCTCGAACTTCTTGATCAGCTCGGACTGCACACCGCCGATGAAGCCGACGTGCTTGTTCTTGGACTTGAGGGCGGCGGCCACACCGGCCAGGTACGAGCCCTCCTGCTCCGAGAAGGTCAGCGAGGTGACGTTGGCCGGCTGGGTCTCGGAGGCCGAGTCGATGATCGCGAACTTGGTGTTCGGGTTCTCCTTGGCGACCTTCTCGACGGCGGCCTGGTAGACGAAGCCGACCGCGATGATCGGGTTGTAGCCCGCGGTGACCAGGTTCTTGAGGCGGGTCTCCTTGTCGGCCTCGGCCTCACCGGTCTTGGCGTCGGCCTCGGTGACCGCGACACCCAGCTCGCTCTTGGCCTTGTCCAGGCCGCGGGCCGCGGAGTCGTTGAAGGACTGGTCGCCACGGCCGCCGATGTCGTAGGCCATGCCGACCTTCAGGCCGCCCTCGGACGAACCGGAGGAGGCGTTGGTGTCGTTGCTCTTTGCGCCGCAAGCGGCGAGCGAGGCGATGCCCAGGGAACCCGAGAGCACAACCGCGGCGAGCTTAGTAGAACGGCGCAAGGGAGTTTCTCCTTCTCACACGCACCCGTTTAGCGTGGTCGGACGCCACCGTAACGCGCGTAGAACACGGTTGTGTTACGGGCCGCCGGAGCATTCGGGTTGTTACCAAACCGTGGTCTCACCGTCGCCCCGGCGCCCCTTTGCCCTGCACGGGCGGTGGCGGGAACTGGCGCAGCCCAGTGTACGGAACTCGCGAAAAGGGTTGATAGACGATCAAACCGGACACCCTTGGCGGGCGTCCGGTTCCGATCGGTGCGCCGGTGCGGGAGGCGACGGCGTCAGAGCGTGCCGGGCTCCAGGGCGAGGGCGGTGAACAGCTCCACGCCGATCGCGATCGCGCGCTCGTCCACGTCGAAGCGGCCCTGGTGCAGGTCGCGCACGGTGGTGTCATCGGGGCCCCGCACGCCGAGCCGGGCCAGCGCACCGGGGGCGTGCTCCAGGTACCAGGAGAAGTCCTCGCCGCCGAGCGACTGCTCGGTGTCCTCGACCACCTCGGCGCCGTCCTGCCCGAAGCGCGCGGTCATGGCGGCCTCCAACAGCCCCACCGAGACCGCCTCGTTGACCACCGGCGGCACGCCCCGGTGGTAGTCGAGCGTCCACTTCGCCCGGTAGGTCTCGGCGAGCCGGGCGATCAGCTCGTGCAGCAGGTCCGGCGCCTCCCGCCAGCCGGCCAGCTCCAGGCAGCGGACGGTGCCCTCCAGCTCCGCGTGCTGCGGGATGACGTTCGGCGCGGAGCCGGCGGCGATCCGGCCCCAGACCAGCGAGACGCCCCAGCGCGGGTCCATCCGCCGGGCC
This sequence comes from Kitasatospora sp. NPDC002551, assembly GCF_040296005.1. Classification (NCBI taxonomy): domain Bacteria; kingdom Bacillati; phylum Actinomycetota; class Actinomycetes; order Kitasatosporales; family Streptomycetaceae; genus Kitasatospora; species Kitasatospora sp. NPDC002551. Next base: position 24,975 of record NZ_JBEOWI010000064.1, read on the forward strand.
AGCGCGGCCGGCAGCTCGGAGGCGGTGCGGGCGACCGCGGTGACCAGGTCGGTGGTCAGGTGCGGGCGCGCGGTGTGGCCGCCGGGGCCGTCCATGTGGAGCACCAGGCGGTCGCAGGCCGAGGTGATCGCCCCGACCCGCAGGCCGATCCGGCCCACCTCCACCTTGGGGTCGCAGTGCACCGCGAAGATCCGGCCGACGCCCTCCATGCCGCCGGCCGCGATCACGTCCAGCGCGCCGCCGGGCATGACCTCCTCGGCGGGCTGGAAGACGATCCGGACCGGGCGGCGCAGCTCACCGCCGCGGGCGGCCTCGGCGAGCACCAGCGCGGTGCCGAGGACCACCGAGGTGTGCACGTCGTGGCCGCAGGCGTGGGCCCGGCCGGGGACGCCCGAACGGTAGGGGACGTCGGTCTTGGCGTCGTCGATGGGCAGGGCGTCGATGTCGGCGCGGAAGGCGAGGAACTCCGCGCCGCGCGGGGCGGACTCGGGAACGATGTCGACGAGCATTCCGGTGCCGCCCGGGAGGATCCGGGGGGCGAGGCCGGCGGCGACCAGACGGTCGCGCAGCAGGCCGGTGGTACGGAATTCCTGGCGGCCCAGCTCCGGGTGCCGGTGCAGGTCCCGCCGGAAGGCGATCAGCTCGGGCTCCAGCTCGCGTACCCGGTCGCGGAGACCGGCGGCGGGGCGGGCAGCGGTGAGGGTGACGGCCGACTGGGCGGACTCACGACGGTTCATCTCAACAAGGGTAGGCCTGTTGGGGGGATTTGGCCCGAGTTCCCGCAAAGAAGTGCCCGGATGGGCGCATACCGGCCGCGATGGTGGGTATGACATCTTGTTTCAGCCGCCTTCCCCGTGGTGCCTGCCCTGTGCAACGACCATCGGCGATCACGGTCACGGCATGCTGGACCGGCCGGTTGACGGCCGTCCGGACGGCTCCGGCCGGGTTCCGGACGCCCGGAACATTGGCTCAAAAGCGTTCGACCGGGACGTGCCGGCCCCACACCTCGCGCAGCGCGTCGCAGACCTCGCCGACGGTGGCCCGCGCGGCCAGCGCCTCGCGCATCGGGTACAGCACGTTGTCCCGGCCCCCGGCGGCCCGGCGCAGCTCCCCCAGTGCCCGGCCCACCGCGGCGCCGTCCCGCTCCGCCCGCAGCCGGGCCAGCCGGCCGGCCTGCCGCGCCTCGATCGCCGGGTCCACCCGCAGCGGCCGGTACGGTTCCTCGGCCGCCAACTCCCCGGGCCCCAGCCGGAACCGGTTGACCCCGACCACCGTGCGCGCGCCGGTCTCGGTCTCCCGCTGGATCCGGTAGGCGCTGCGCTCGATCTCCGCCTTCTGGTGGCCGGCCTCGATCGCGGCCACCGCCCCGCCCAGCTCCTCGACCCGCGCCATCAGGGCGAGCGCGGCGGCCTCCACCTCGTCGGTCAGCGCCTCCACCGCGTAGGAGCCGGCGAACGGGTCCACGGTGGCGGTCACGTCGGTCTCGTGGGCGAGCACCTGCTGGGTGCGCAGGGCGAGCCGGGCGGCCTTCTCGGTGGGCAGCGCCAGCGCCTCGTCGAAGGAGTTGGTGTGCAGCGACTGGGTGCCGCCGAGCACCGCCGCGAGCGCCTGCACGGCGACCCGGACCAGGTTCACCTCGGGCTGCTGGGCGGTGAGCTGGACGCCCGCGGTCTGGGTGTGGAAGCGCAGCCGCTGCGAGCGCGGGTCCCGGGCGCCGAACTCCTCGCGCATCACCCGGGCCCAGATCCGGCGGGCGGCACGGAACTTGGCGACCTCCTCCAGCAGGGTGCTGCGGGCCACGAGGAAGAAGGAGAGCCGGGGCGCGAAGTCGTCCACCGCCAGCCCGGCGGACAGCGCGGCGCGCACGTAGGCGATCCCGTTCGCCAGGGTGAAGGCGATCTCCTGCGCGGGCGTGGCCCCGGCCTCGGCCATGTGGTAGCCGGAGATCGAGATGGTGTTCCAGCGCGGGATCTCGGCCCGGCAGTACCGGAAGAGGTCGGCGACCAGCCGCAGCGAGGGCTGCGGCGGGAAGATGTACGTCCCGCGCGCGATGTACTCCTTCAGCACGTCGTTCTGCACCGTGCCGGTGAGCCGGGCCGGCGGCACGCCCCGGGCCTCGCCGACCAGTTGGTAGAGGAGCAGCAGGACGGCGGCGGGCGCGTTGATGGTCATCGAGGTGGAGACCTCGCCGAGCGGGATGCCCTCGAACAGCTCGGCCATGTCCTCGACGCCGTCGATCGCCACCCCGACCCTGCCGACCTCGCCGGCGGCGAGCGGGGCGTCCGAGTCGTAGCCCATCTGGGTGGGCAGGTCGAAGGCGACCGAGAGGCCGGTGGAGCCGCCGGCGATCAGCTGCCGGTAGCGGGCGTTGGACTCGGCGGCGGTGCCGAAGCCGGCGTACTGGCGCATCGTCCACGGCCGGCCGGTGTACATGGTCGGGTGGATCCCCCGGGTGAACGGGTACTCCCCCGGACGGCCCAGCCGCTCGTCGGGGTCCCGGCCGGCCAGGGCCTCGGGGCCGTACACCGGCTCGAACGGGAAGCCGGACTCGGTGCGGCGCGGTCCGGCGGGCGGGTCGGCGGTCACGGGGTCCTCCGCGGGGTTCGGCGGGCGGGTCCACTCCTCTCGCAATGTAACGCCGGGGGCCTTGAGATGATCGGCTGAACCGACCGGGATATCTCAGGAGTGGCAATGACCGAGCAGAAGGTGGCCGTCGTCACCGGTGCCAGCAGCGGGATCGGCGCGGCGACCGCCCGCCGGCTGGCGGACGAGGGCTTCGAGGTGGTGCTGACCGCCCGCCGCACCGAGCGGATCGAGGCGCTGGCCGAGGAGATCGCCGGGCGCGGGGGTGCGGCGCGGGCGGTCACCCTGGACGTCACCGACCGGGCCGCCGTCGACGCCTTCGCCGCCGGGGTCGGCCGGGTGGACGTGCTGGTGAACAACGCCGGCGGGGCGATCGGCGCGGAGAGCGTGGAGAGCGGCGACCCGGCCGACTGGCTGGCCATGTACCAGGTCAACGTGCTCGGCGTGCTGCACGTGACCCAGGCGCTGCTGCCGGCCCTGCGGGCGAGCGGCGACGGCACCGTCCTGGTGCTCTCCTCGACGGCCGCGCTGGCCGCGTACGAGGGCGGCGGCGGCTACGTGGCGGCCAAGCACGCGGCGCACACCATCGCCGCGACGCTCCGGCTGGAGCTGTGCGGGGAGCCGATCCGGGTGATCGAGATCGCCCCGGGCATGGTGAAGTCCGAGGGCTTCGCGGTGACCCGGTTCCGCGGCGACGAGGAGAAGGCCGCCGCGGTGTACGCGGGCGTCGCCGAGCCGCTCACCTCCGAGGACATCGCCGACACCGTCGCCTGGACGGTCACCCGGCCCTCGCACGTCAACATCGACCTGCTGGTGGTCCGCCCGCGCGCCCAGGCCGCCAACCACAAGGTGCACCGGGAGCTCTGAGCCGCCGGGAGCCGCGGGCGGGCCGTCCGGCCGGGGTCAGTATCCGAACCGTCACCCCGGGGTGGTACATACGTGCGATGAAGATTCATCGGGCCACCCGCCCGCGCCTCCTGCTGGCCGCTTTCGCGGCCGGCAGCCTTCTCCTCGCGACCGCCTGCGGCGGAGACAAGAAGCCCGCCCAGGACCAGGCCGCCGCCACACCGTCGGAGACCGCCGCCACCGCCGCCGCGACCCCGACCGCGACGCCGACGCCCACCCCGACGGTGAAGCCCACCGGCGCCGACGACCCGGCGCTCAAGCCGTTCTACGGCCAGCAGATCACCTGGGCCGCCTGCGCGCCGGACGCCAAGGCCGCCGAGCAGAAGATCGACCTCTCCCTGATGAAGTGCGGCAAGCTGCGCGTGCCGCTCGACTACACCAACCCGTCGGGCGAGGCCATCGACCTCGCGCTGATCAAGAACCCGGCCGCCAAGCAGGACCAGAAGCTCGGCTCGCTGATCATCAACCCGGGCGGCCCCGGCGCCTCCGGCGTGGAGACCGTCAAGTACGGCGAGACGCAGTTCGAGGGCACCCTGCACAACCGCTTCGACGTGGTCGGCTTCGACCCGCGCGGCACCGGGGAGAGCTCCCCCGTCCACTGCCTGGACGACAAGCAGCGCGACGCGCTCAACGCCGAGGACAGCCCGCTCGACCCGGCCGAGGCGAAGGCCCAGGGCGAGAAGCACGCCGCCGACTTCATCGCCGCCTGCCAGGCCAAGTCCGGCAAGCTGCTGCCCTTCGTCGGCACCCGCAACACCGCGCGCGACCTGGACGTGCTGCGCGCCGCCGTCGGCGACCAGAAGCTCAACTACCTCGGCATCTCCTACGGCACCTACCTCGGCGCGCTCTACGCCGAGGAGTTCCCGAAGAGCGTCGGCCGGATGATCCTCGACGGCGCCGTCGACCCCGCCGCGCAGGGGCTGGACGAGAGCATCGGCCAGATCATCGGCTTCGAGAAGGCCTTCGAGCGCTTCGCCGTGGACTGCGTCCAGAACCACGCCGACGAGTGCCCGCTCGGCAAGAGCAGCGACAAGGCCGCCAAGAAGGCCGCCGACTTCCTCGACGGGCTGCGCGCGAAGCCCCTGCCCACCAAGGACGGCCGCAAGGTCGGCAGCGACCTCGGCTGGACGGGTGTCTTCGCCCTGCTCTACGGCGATGAGAAGACCATGTGGCCGTACCTGCGGATGTCGCTCACCCTGGCGATGAAGGCGGGCCAGGGCGACGGCCTGCTCGGCTTCGCCGACGTGTACAACGGCCGGGACGACAAGGGCCACTACTCCCCCGAGTCGGACGCCCTGGTCGCGATCCACTGCGCCGACGGCGCCTCTCCCGCGCCGACCGCCGAGCAGGCCCAGCAGGCGGTGCAGAAGCTCCAGCAGGAGGCCCCGCTGCTCACGAAGGGCGTCACCGTCGAGGACTTCAGCGAGGGTTCCTGCACCAACTGGCCGTTCAAGACCCCGGAGAAGCCGCACACCGTCCGGGCCGAGGGCGCGGCGCCGATCCTGGTGGTCGGCAGCACCGGCGACCCGGCCACCCCGTACGCCGCCGCCGAGTCGCTGGCCAAGGGCTTCGCCAACGCCACCCTGCTGACCCGGGTGGGCGAGGGCCACGGCGCCTTCGGCCAGGGCAACGGCTGCATCGACGCGGCCTACGCCGCCTACCTCACCGACGGCACGATGCCGGCCGCCGGGACGAAGTGCGAGTGACGCGGCGCTGACGCGAGGGGCGCCGGAGACGGTGCGTCGTAGCAGATGAGGATGGGGAGGGCGCTGACACCGAGGTGTCAACGTCACAACTTGATAGCTCGTTCGGATGAAATCCGCGTGCGCCCTCCCCAACTGATGAGCGCTCAACTACCGTTGGGCAACAGCCGGACGGGCCGTTGGACGCCGTTCCGCAGCCTCATACTTCACCTGGCTTCACCGCCGCTTCACCCACCACTCCACCCGCCCCCTTCACCGGCACCTTCCCGCCCTCACGAGGAGGACCCGCTGGCCAGCGACATCCCGTCACCGAGGCCCGATCCCCGGGACGAACCGACCCTCCTCGGGTTGCACCGATTCAACGAGGCCGACGCCGGAGCCGCGGAAGAGGCCCTGCTGGCCTGCTGCGGCAGCCACCGCTGGGCCCTGCGGCTCACCGCGCACCGGCCCTACCCCGACATAGAGTCCCTGCTCGCCGCCGCCAGCGAGGCCTCGTACGACCTGCGTCCGGCCGACCTGGCCGAGGCGCTGGCGGACGAGAGCTGGATGCCGCAGCCGCTCCTCGGCATGCGCGCACCCGGCAGCCAGGCGGCGCACACCGCGCTGCGGGCGGCCCACGCCGCCTACGAGGCACGGTTCGGCCATGTCTTCGTGGTCTGCCTGGAAGGCATCGACCCCGAGGAGATGCTCGACGCCGTGCTCGGCTCGATCCGCACCCGCCTCGCCAACGACCCCGACGAGGAGCGCCTGGTCGCCGCCGACGAGCTGCGCCGGATCGCCCTCACCCGTCTGGAGCACCTGGTCGCCACCCATTCGGGGGCCGGGGCCCGCTGAGAACCGGGCGCGCCGGACCCCGGCGCTCAGCCCCGCTGGGCCGCACGCAGCTTGGCCACCTGCCGCCGGACGACCCGCTCGTCCGGCGCAGGGGCCGGCTCGGCGCCGACGCCCACCGTGCTGAACACCACCAGGGCCGGGCCGACCCGCGCCAGGACGGCGCGCTGCGCGAGCACCACCGAGCCCGATTCATTCGTCAGGGTGAAACCCGTCGCCGCGTCGGCTCCCTCGGGCGTGGGCGTGTCGTGCCGGCTCAGCCGGTGCCGGGTGCGGGTCTCGCCCCGGCCCTTCTCCGACGGGGGCGGCGGCGCCGTCGAGACGAACTCGGCGCACGGGCCGAACAGCCCCTCCAGTTCCTCCTGCAGCCGGGCCGCCCGGTCGCCCCGGTAGCCGAGCAGCCCGCCGTAGAGGCTGCCCGCCGGGTCGGCGGCCTGGGCCACGCTCAGATCGGTCTCCGCGTACGGCACCGCCGGGACCGGCGCGGCGGAGGCCGCCGAACCCGCCCGGGCGGCGGCGGCCGCCGGGGCCACCGCGTCCAGCAGCGGCTGGCAGGCCGGCTTGTCGGCGGCCTCCCGGCCGCCGTCCGGGCCGGTCTCCCCCGGGCCGGGGACGACCACCGTCACGGTGAAACCGGGACCGAGGTCGGCCTCGGTGACCGCGGCGGCGCGCAGCTCGGCGGCGGACAGCTCGCGGGGCGGGGCCCCGGAGGACGCCCGGTCGGCCGAGTCCGCGGCGGGGGCGGCACAGCCGGCGGCGAGGAGCAGGGCGACGGCCAGCAGCAGGGGGCGCGGCGGGCACGGAACGGGATGCGGCACGGGGGCCTCGGCGGGGGTGTCGGCGCGGACGGGGGTCGCCCACCGTAGCGCGACTTTGTGCGAGCGAACGGTCACCCAGCGTCGCAATTCGCTCCCCGGTTCCCGTCCAGCTAGGCCAGAAGTGCCTGTTTGATCACACAGCGGGCCCCCGGAGGCGGTTCCCGACAACGCGTCGATAGGATGCTCGCGGCCGGTGGACCGTACCCGGCCGGGCTGACCGACACCGAAGCCGGCCGAGCCCCCAATCGCTTCCGGAGGGTTTTTCCGTGCCGGCTGGAACGCTGTACCGCGGCCGGGAAGGCATGTGGAGCTGGGTGGCTCATCGAGTCACCGGCGTCCTCATCTTCTTCTTCCTGTTCGCCCATGTCCTGGACACCGCGCTGGTGCGGGTGTCTCCCGAGGCGTACGACACCGTCATCCAGACGTACAAGACGCCGCTCGTGAACCTGATGGAGTACGGCCTGGTGGCCGCCATCCTGTTCCACGCCCTCAACGGCCTGCGCGTCGTCGCCGTCGACTTCTGGTCGAAGGGCCCGAAGTACCAGAAGCAGATGCTCTGGTCCGTGGTCGGAGTCTGGGTCGTCCTGATGGCCGGCGCCTTCTACCCGATCCTGCAGCACACGCTGACCTCCTGGTTCGGGAAGTGATCTGAGACATGTCCACGGAAATCTCCGACGCTGTGGTGGTCCCCTCCGCCCAGGCGCACACCGGCAAGGGTCTCGGCACCGGCAACCCGGCCGACGCCTTCGTGATCGAGCCGGCCCGGCAGCGGACCAAGAAGACCCCCCGCCGCACCCGCACCAACTTCGAGATGCTGGCCTGGCTGTTCATGCGCCTGTCCGGCATCGTCCTGGTGGTGCTGATCCTCGGCCACCTGCTGATCATGCTGGTGCTCGACGGCGGCGTCTCCAAGATCGGCTTCGCCTTCGTGGCCGGCCGCTGGGCCTCGCCGTTCTGGCAGGTCTGGGACCTCACCATGCTCTGGCTGGCCATGCTGCACGGCGCCAACGGCATGCGCCAGGTCATCAACGACTACGCCGAGAAGGATTCCACCCGGCTCTGGCTGAAGGGCCTCATGGGTACCGCCACGGTCTTCACCGTGCTGCTCGGCACCCTGGTGATCTTCACCTTCGACCCCAACATCTGAGCCGACAGCATCCCATCCGGACATCGGCAGAGGCCAGAGGCGAGTTAGAACCCCCATGCAGATTCACCAGTACGACACCGTCATCGTCGGCGCCGGCGGCGCCGGCATGCGCGCCGCCATCGAGTCGACGCAGCGCAGCCGCACCGCCGTCCTGACCAAGCTCTACCCGACCCGGTCCCACACCGGCGCGGCCCAGGGCGGCATGTGCGCCGCCCTGGCCAACGTCGAGGAGGACAACTGGGAGTGGCACACCTTCGACACGGTCAAGGGCGGTGACTACCTGGTCGACCAGGACGCCGCCGAGATCATGTGCAAGGAGGCCATCGACGCCGTCCTCGACCTGGAGAAGATGGGCCTGCCCTTCTCCCGCACCGAGCAGGGCCGCATCGACCAGCGCCGCTTCGGCGGCCACTCCCGCAACCACGGCGAGGCCCCGGTCCGCCGTTCCTGCTACGCGGCCGACCGCACCGGCCACATGATCCTGCAGACGCTGTTCCAGAACTGCGTCAAGCACGGCGTCGAGTTCTTCAACGAGTTCTACGTCCTCGACCTGCTGATCAACGAGGGCCGCACGGCCGGCGTCGTCGCCTACGAGCTGGCCACCGGCGAGATCCACGTCTTCCAGGCCAAGGCCGTGGTGTTCGCCTCCGGCGGCACCGGCAAGATGTTCAAGGTCTCCTCGAACGCCCACACCCTCACCGGTGACGGCCAGGCGGTGGCCTTCCGCCGCGGCCTGCCGCTGGAGGACATGGAGTTCTTCCAGTTCCACCCGACGGGCATCTGGCGCATGGGCATCCTGCTCACCGAGGGCGCCCGCGGCGAGGGCGGCATCCTGCGCAACAAGGACGGCGAGCGCTTCATGGAGCGCTACGCCCCCGTCATGAAGGACCTCGCCTCCCGTGACGTCTGCTCCCGCGCGATCTACACCGAGATCCGCGAGGGCCGCGGCTGCGGTCCGGACGGCGACCACGTCTACCTGGACCTGACCCACCTGCCGCCGGAGCAGCTGGACGCCAAGCTCCCGGACATCACCGAGTTCGCCCGCACCTACCTCGGCATCGAGCCCTACACGGACCCGATCCCGATCCAGCCCACCGCGCACTACGCCATGGGCGGCATCCCGACCAACGTCGAGGGTGAGGTGCTGCGCAACAACACCGACGTCGTCCCCGGCCTGTACGCGGCCGGCGAGGTCGCCTGCGTGTCCGTGCACGGCGCCAACCGCCTGGGCACCAACTCGCTGCTGGACATCAACGTCTTCGGCCGCCGCGCCGGCATCGCCGCCGCCGAGTTCGCCGAGAACAACGAGTTCGTGCCGCTGCCGGAGAACCCCGAGCAGCTGGTCCAGGGCCTGGTCGACGGCCTGCGCGAGGCCACCGGCACCGAGTCCGTGGCGCAGATCCGCAAGGAACTGCAGGAGAGCATGGACACCAACGCGATGGTGTACCGCACCGGCGCCACCCTGAAGCAGGCCGTCGAGGACGTCGCCGCGCTGAAGGAGCGCTACAAGAACGTCGCCATCCAGGACAAGGGCTTCCGCTACAACACGGACCTGCTGGAGGCCATCGAGCTGGGCAACCTGCTCGACCTGGCCGAGGTCCTGGCGGTCTCCGCGCTCGCCCGCGAGGAGTCGCGCGGCGGTCACTACCGCGAGGACTTCCCGACCCGTGACGACGTGAAGTTCATGCAGCACACCATGGCGTACCAGGAGGTCGCCGAGGACGGCAGCACCTCCATCCGCCTTGACTACAAGCCGGTCGTGCAGACCCGCTACCAGCCGATGGAGCGTAAGTACTGATGAGCACTCCGACCGTGGAGAAGCACTCGGCCGCTCTGGACGCGGTCGAGGCCGGTGGCACCAAGCTGATCACCGTCACCTTCCGGATCCGCCGGTTCAACCCGGAGGAGCACCCGGAGCCGGTGTGGGTCGACTACCAGCTGGAGATGGACCCGAAGGAGCGCGTCCTGGACGCGCTCAACACCATCAAGTGGGAGCAGGACGGCACCCTCACCTACCGCCGTTCCTGTGCCCACGGCATCTGCGGCTCCGACGCCATGCGGATCAACGGCCGCAACCGGCTGGCGTGCAAGACCCTGATCAAGGACGTCAACCCGGAGAAGCCGATCACGATCGAGGCCATCAAGGGCCTGACGGTCCTCAAGGACCTGGTCGTGGACATGGACCCGTTCTTCCAGGCGTACAAGGACGTCATGCCGTTCCTCATCACCAAGGGGAACGAGCCGACCCGCGAGCGCCTGCAGTCCGCCGAGGACCGCGAGCGGTTCGACGACACCACCAAGTGCATCCTGTGCGCCGCGTGCACGTCGTCCTGCCCGGTGTTCTGGAACGACGGCCAGTACTTCGGCCCGGCCGCGATCGTCAACGCGCACCGCTTCATCTTCGACTCGCGCGACGAGGGTGCGGAGCAGCGTCTGGAGATCCTGAACGACCGTGAGGGCGTCTGGCGCTGCCGGACCACCTTCAACTGCTCGGAGGCCTGCCCGCGTGGCATCGAGGTCACCAAGGCGATCCAGGAAGTGAAGCGGGCGCTGGTCACCCGCCGCTTCTGATCCCGGAGCACCCCGTACGACGAAGGCCCCCGTCCGCCGTGGACGGGGGCCTTCGGGCTGCGCGGGCTCAGCGCAGGACGCCGAGGTCCTTGGGGTCGGCGAGGCCCCGGTAGGTCAGCAGGTGCCGGTCGGCGGTGACGGCCCACAGGTCGGGCACGGCGTCGCCGTCGCCGTCACCGGAGCTGCCGAGCACCGGGTAGGCGTCCACGGTGAAGCCGGTGGCGACCACACCCGCCGAGGGGTCGGCGAGGGCACTGAAGTCGAAGCCGCCGCCGGTCTGCCTGGGGATCGCGTAGGCGTGCAGCGCGCCGGTGGCCCGCTCGCGCGCCCACAGGGCGAGGTTGCCGGCGGCGTCGCGGCCGGGGGCGACCAGGTCGTAGCCGGTCCAGCCACCACCGGTCGTGAGCCGGCGGCTCCTCAGGTCGAAGGAGTACGCGAGGTCGCCGGTGTGCAGCCAGAGGTCACCGCCCTCCAGGGTGAGCAGCGAGGGCTCCGGTCCGTCGCCCAGCGGCCCGAACGCGAGCAGCTGGTCCGCCTTCGACCAGTTGCCCGCGAAGTCCGCCGGACACGGGACGACGGCCCCGGTGGCGTCCTCGCACTCCTCCGGCCGGTTCGCCCCGATGGTGTAGCCCTCGAGCGCCCCGTAGTCGGAGTTCTGGTACATGCTCAGCCAGCCGCTGCCCGGCTCGTGGATGAACAGGTCGTCCATCGGCGCGTGGGCGGAGGAGTCCCAGCCGCGGTGGGCGACCTGCAGCGGCGTCCAGCTGCGCTGCGCGTTCGGGGCGGCCAGTGCCCGGACGGACCAGTTCGGCGTGGTGTCGTTCGCCGAGGCGCTGATGTACTGCAGGTTGCCCTGCGCGTCCGGCAGCAGGATGTCCACGACGCCGTCCCCGTCCACGTCGCCCGGCGAGCTCGGCGGGCTGGGGTTGGACGGGGCGTAGAAGGTGTAGCCGACCTTGTAGCTCTGGTTGCCCGCGTTGTCCACCGCGACGACCCAGAGGGTGTTGGTGCCCCACTGGCGCACCTTGGTGCGGATGGTGGCGGTGCCGTCCGGGCCGGGCTTCACGCTGTCGGCGTCGCAGTCACCGCCCAGCCGGTAGACGTCGAAGGCGTACAGGAAGCAGGCGATGCCCGAGGCCTCGCCGCCGGCCGGGGCCAGGTCGGTGCCGCCGACGACGAAGGTTCCGGTCTGGCCCGCGTACTTGGTCGACGTCTGACCCGAGCCCGAGGGCGGGAAGTCGGTGGAGGAGACGGTGGCCTGGGGGCGGCTCAGGTCCAGCTTGAAGTGGCAGTCCGGGGAGCTCGCGGAGGTCGCGCCGTCCTGGAGGGCGCGGGCGTTCCACGCGTACGCGTGGCCGTCGGCGAGGCCGGGGACGGTGGTCGTCGCGATGCCGCCGTCGGCCTGGCCGGTGCCGTCGAAGGCGGCGGTGCCGGTGGTCAGGTCGCGGACCGCGAAGGAGGCGGAGAGGCCGCCGTAGGTGTCCGAGGCGACGTCCGCCCGGAGGGTCGGGCCGCCGGAGGTCAGGCCGATCCAGCCGGGCGCGGTGGTCTGGTCGCAGGCGTCGCCGGTGGTGCCCGCGGAGAGGTCGCGGGGCTGCGGGGAGGCGGTGGTCCCGGTGACCCGGAGGCCGGTGCCGTCGGCGACGGCGGCCGGTGCGGCGAACAGGCCGGCCGTCAGCGCGACGGCGACGGCGCCGCCGATCCGGCGGAGCTGGGCAGGCTTCATGGAGTACCCCCTGTGTCGTCAACGCGATCGCACGAAGATTCGATCGCGGTCGATCGACAGGGATCCTGCCAGGGCGCCCCGTGCCCGGCAACCAGGTAAAACGCGTCAGCCGGCGGCGGTTTCCCGCCGGGCCGCGCGCAGGCCGCGGATGCCGATGCCGCCGATCGCGACGCCGAGGACGAAGGAGGTCACGGCGAGCAGGAGGTGGACCCAGAAGAAGGCGGTCGGCTGCGAGTGGTCGCCGTCGGTGAAGGCCTGGCCCCCGGAGTCCTTCCAGAGGTTCTTGACGAAGGTGGTCCAGATGATCATGGACCAGACGCCGAAGGCGGTCAGGAACCAGGAGGTGCGGCGGCTGAGCTTCATGGGGTGGTCCTCGGTGCGGCGGGGAGGTGAAGACGGTGTGCCCTCCCAGTATGCGGGGGCGTCCGTTCGGCGTACGGTGGACCCCTCGTGCGGTTCGGCGGGGCACGGGGGCGGACGGCGGGGGCCCGGACTGGGTACCGTCTGGTGGTGCCCACTTGCTCGAAGCTCGCACGCCTGCTCGCCGCGTCCGCCGCGGCGCTCCCGCTCCTGATCGCCTCCCCGGCGGCCGTCGCGGCCCCGTACGAGCCGCCGCCGCCGGCCGCGGTCGGCGGGGAGAGACTGGGCCTCGCGGGGGTCCAGGTGAGCCCGCTGGCGGGCGCCCCCGCGCTGCCGGGGGACCTCACCGGACAGTCCTGGATCGTGGCCGACGCGGCGTCAGGAGAGGTGCTGGCGGCCAGCAACGCGCATCTGCGCCTCGCCCCGGCCTCCACCCTGAAGATCCTGTTCGCCGACACCGTGCTGCCCAAGTTCGACCGCGACACGGTGCACAAGGTGGCGCCCGAGGAGATCCAGGGGATCGGCGCGGGCAGCAGCCTGGTCGGCATCAAGGAGGACCTGGAGTACAAGGTCGAGGACCTCTGGCGCGGGGTCTTCCTGAGCTCGGGGAACGACGCGGTGCACGTCCTCGCGCACATGAACGGCGGCGTGCAGCGAACCGTCGCCGAGATGCAGGCGCGGGCCGAGGCGCTCCAGGCCCGGGACACCCGGGTGGTCTCGCCGGACGGCTACGACTCGGACGGCCAGGTCTCCTCGGCGTACGACCTCACGCTGTTCGCCCGGGCGGGACTGCGCAACCCGGACTTCCGGGTGTACTGCGCGACCCGGGACGCGATGTTCCCCGGCGCGGTGGACAAGAACACCGGGCAGCGCGGCAGCTTCGGGATCGCCAACACCGACCGGCTGCTCGGCAAGTACCCCGGCCTGATCGGGGTGAAGAACGGCTTCACCACCAACGCCGGCTCCACCTTCGTCGGCGCCGCCGAACGCGGTGGGCGCACCCTGCTGGTGACGGTCATGCACCCGTCCAGCTACCAGAAGGTGTACGACGAGACGGCCGCGCTGCTGGACTGGGGGTTCGCGGCGGCCGGCAAGGTCACCCCGGTCGGGAAGCTGGTCGAGGAGGGCGAGGTCGCCGCGCCGGCGCCGACCGGCCAGGCCGGCGGCACGGCCGGGGCGCCCGCCCCGCCGCCGCACCCCACGCCGAGCGCCACCGCCCCGGACGCCCCGGCGTCCGCGCGCGCGGCCGGGGGCGGGCAGGACGCCGGGTTAGGCCTCGCCGTTCTGGCA
>NZ_JBEOWI010000065.1:0-38823 GCF_040296005.1 Kitasatospora sp. NPDC002551
CCCGCTGCATCCCCTGCCCCCCCCGGCCCCCCCCACCCCACCACCCCCCCCCCCGGGGGTGGCCCGGCCCCCGGGGGGGGGCGGCCCCCTGTGTGGTCCGCGCCCCTCCCGTCGTCCGTACGCCGCCGAACGCCTCAGCCGGTGAGTTGCCGCGCGCGGGCGACGAGCTCGCGCACGGAGTGGTCGGTGAGCTCGGGCAGGTGGTCGTAGTCGAACCAGCGCAGGTCGAGCGACTCCTCGCTGATCAGCGCCTGGGCGCCGGGCGGGGCCACCGCGACGTACTGGACGTCGAGGTGGGTGTTCTCGGGCCGGTCCTTGCCGGTGCAGCGGACCTGGTGACGGTCGAGCTTGACGGGGACCGGCACGCCGTCGCGCCCGAGCAGGGTGAGCCCGGGGATGCCGGACTCCTCGGTGGCCTCGCGCAGCGCGGCCGAGGCGAGGTCCGGGTCACCGGGTTCGCAGTGGCCGCCCATCTGCAGCCACCGGCCGACCTTGGGGTGCAGGGTGAGCAGGACGCGCCCGCCGGCGGGGTCGACGACGGCGGCGCTGGCGGTGATGTGGGCGGGCAGGCAGGAGCGGTAGAGGCCCTCGGGCTGCTCGGCGAGGTGCCGCAGGTAGGAGAGCCGCAGCCGCTCCTGCTCGGGGTCGGCGGGCTGCCACTCGCCCAGGGCGCGGACGGCGTCGGCGTGCAGGGCGCCGGCGCGGTCCGTCTCGGTGGCCGTCATGCGGTGGGCTCGCCCTTCCCGTGCTCGTCGGTGCCGCTCTCGCCGTCGTCCTTGGTCAGGTCGGGCTTCCCGGTGCCGGTGCCCGGGCCGGTGCCCTGGGTCCCGCCGGCGGCGGCTTCGCCGAGCAGCTTGTCCAGGGCGTCGAAGTCGATGCCGCCCTCCAGGTCGCCGCTGCCCCGGTGCACGAAGGCGTCCGGGTCGTCGAGGTCGGCGGCGGTGGGCAGCATGTCGGGGTGCTGCCAGAGGTCGTCGCGGCCCTCGGTGCCGCGGGCGTCGGCGAGCAGCGCCCAGAGCCGGGCGGCGTCGCGCAGCCGGCGCGGGCGCAGTTCGAGGCCGACCAGGGTGGCGAAGGTCTGCTCGGCGGGCCCGCCGGCGGCGCGGCGGCGCCGGACGGTCTCGCGCAGGGCGCCGGCCTGCGGCAGGTGGGGCTCGGCGGCGGCGTGCACGACGGCGTCGACCCAGCCCTCGACGAGCGCGAGCGCGGTCTCCAGGCGGGCGAGCGCGGCCTTCTGCTCGGGGGTGTCCTCGGGCTGCAGCAGGCCGCCGGCGAGCGCCTCCTGGAGGGCCTCGGGGTTGCTCGGGTCGAGCTGGCCGACCAGCTCCTCCATCCGGGAGCTGTCGACCTTGATGCCGCGGGCGTAGGCCTCGACGGCGCCGAGCAGGTGGGCGCGCAGCCACGGCACGTGGGCGAAGAGCCGCTGGTGGGCGGCTTCGCGCAGGGCGAGGTAGAGCCGGACCTCCTCGGCGGGCACGCTGAGGCCCTCGCCGAACTCGGCGACGTTCTGGGGCAGCAGCGCGGCCTTGCCGGCGGGGGCGAGCGGCAGGCCGACGTCGGTGGAGCCGACGACCTCGGCGGCGAGGGCGCCGAGCGCCTGGCCGATCTGGGTGCCGAACATGGCGCCGCCCATGGAGCGCATCATGCCGAGCAGCGGGCCGGCCATGGCCTGCATCTCCTCGGGCAGGACGCCGCCCATGGCGTTGCCGACGCGCTCGGCGACCGGGTCGACGAGGTCCTTCCAGACCGGGAGGGTGGCCTCGATCCACTCGGCGCGGCTCCAGGCGACGGCGGTGCCGGCGCCGGAGGGGAAGCTGGTGACGCCGTCCAGCCAGAGGTCGGCCAGGCGCACGGCCTCGGCGACGGCGGAGCGTTCGGCGGCGCTGACCGAGCGGTCCTTGCTCTTGCCCTCGGCGGGCTCGGCGACGACGGTCTGCCGGGCGATGTCCTTGGCGAGGTCCCAGTTGACCGGTCCGCCCTCGAAGGAGAGCATCTGGCCGAGCTGCTGGAAGGCGGCGCCGAGGTCGTTGGGGTTGAGGCCGCCGAACATCGCGGCGAAGGGGTTGTCGCCGGCGCCGGGACCGCCCGCGCCGGGGGTGCCGGGCATGCCGGGCAGACCCATGCCGAAGAGGGCGCCGAGCGGGTTGCCGCCGGCGAAGCCGAAGGACTGCGGGCCGCCGGTCTGGCCGCCGCTCTCCTCCTTCTTCTTCTGGTCCTGGTCGTCGTCGGGCTTGGCCTTGCCGTCCTCGGGCTCCTCGGGCGGAACGCCGAATCCGAAGGGAAGGTCGCTCACGGGGTCCTCGATCCGGTCGGCCGTCATACGGGTGGTGGCGGTGAAGTCTGCGCGCCCGGGGCGGTCGGTGGAGTGGGGGACCCCCGGCCGGTGGGCGGCTCCGGTGCGGCTGGCCCGCGCCGGGTGCACCGCCGGGCCTCCGCCTCGGGCAGGATGGACGTACGTGACACACGTACGTACGCACATAAGCTAACCGTGGAGGATGGCCGGTGAGTTCCCCGCCCTCGGACGTTCGCTCTGGGCTGACCGGAGGAGAGGACGCCCCGGACATCACGGCGTCGCCGCCTCCAGCCTATGCCGGAAGACCGCTGACCGTGGCCGTCACAGGTGCCGCCGGGGTGCTCGGCGAGCGCGTCGCCGCCCGTCTGGTGGCCTCGCCGGGGGTGAAGCGGGTCCTGGCCGTGGACGACCGGCGCGGTGAGGTGCCGGGGGTGCAGTGGCGGGTCCTGGACGTGCGGGACCCGGCGGTCGCGGAGCGGCTGGCCGGGGTGGACGTGGTGGTCCACCTGGCGATGGACCTGGGCATGGAGTCGGACCCGCGGGCGCGCAGCGCCTACAACGTGCGGGGCGCGCAGACGGTGCTGACGGCGGCCGCGGCCGCCGGGGTGCACCGGGTGGTGCTGTGCACCTCGGCGATGGTCTACGGCGCGCTCGCGGACAACGAGGTGCCGCTCGCGGAGGACTCGGAGCTGCGGGCGACCGAGGAGGCCTCGCTGGTCGGGGACCTGCTGGAGATCGAGCGGCTGGCGCGGCGGGCGCCGCGGGCCCACCCGGGGCTGCAGGTGACGGTCCTGCGGCCCGCGGTGGTGGTGGGTCCCGGGGTGGACACGGTGCTGACCCGGCACTTCGAGGCCCCGCGGCTGCTGGTGGTGGCCGGTTCGCGCCCGTGCTGGCAGTTCTGCCACGTGGACGACCTGGCGGCGGCGCTGGAGTACGCGGCGCTCGGCCTGGTCGAGGGCGAGGTGACGGTCGGCTGCGACGGCTGGCTGGAGCAGGAGGACGTGGAGCGGCTGTCGGGGATCCGGCGGATGGAGCTGCCGGCCTCGCTGGCGCTGGGGACGGCGGCGCGGCTGCACCGGCTGGGGCTGACGCCGGCGCCGGCCGGGGACCTGGCGTACACGATGTACCCGTGGGTGGTGTCGGGCAGCCGGCTGCACGAGGCGGGCTGGCGTCCGGCGCACACCAACGAGGAGGTGCTGGCGGAGCTGCTGGCACAGGTGGCGGGCAAGCACGCGGTGGCCGGGCGGCGCCTGGGCGGCAAGGAGGCCGCGACCAGCCTGGGCGCGGCGGGGGCGACGGTGGCCCTGGTGGGCACCGCGGCGCTGGTGCGGCGGGCGCGCAGGCGGCGCCGGTTCTGAGCCGGGGCCCGTCCCGCGGTCCCGGCAGGGGCCGGCGGGACGGGCCCCGCGCCCGGGCGGCGGCCCCGGGCGCCTCCCGGGCCGCCGCCCGCCGGGGATGGGCCATCATGGGGGCATGCCGGAGAACCAGGACCCGATCCGCCTGCTCGCGATCCGCGACACCCCGCTCTCGCTCGACGAGGTGTACGAGGCGGTGGGCGACGACGCGGCCGGCGGGACGACCGTCTTCGTCGGGACGGTCCGCGACCACGACGGCGGCCGGCCGGTCTCCGTGCTGGAGTACAGCTGCCACCCGTCGGCGGAGCAGGAGCTGCGCCGGGTCGCCGAGAAGGTCGCCGCTGACTTCCCGGTCCGGGCGCTGGCCGCGGTGCACCGCGTCGGCCGGCTGGGGATCACCGACAAGGCCGTGATCGTCGCGGTGTCCTGCGCGCACCGCGGCGAGGCGTTCGCCGCGGCCCGTCGGCTGATCGACGACCTCAAGCACGAGGTGCCGATCTGGAAGCACCAGGTGTTCGCGGACGGCGGCGAGGAGTGGGTCGGCGCGGGCGACTGCTGAGCCCCCGTCGGAGCCCCGCGCCGCGCAGGCGCGCCGAACACTCACTCGAACGGGGGTGGGCCGGTGCGCCGGATACTCCCTGGAAGTGAGCCGATCGGCCGTGCCGTAACCCGGACGGCGCCCGCGGCGTTGTCCGCCGGGATGGTTAATCTGCTCATAGACACGACGAGCTGGGAGTACTGAGATGGCTGCGCTCGCCTGGTTGATCATTCCCTGCGTCGCCGCGGTGCTGGCCACCGTGTGGGCGGGATGGGCCCAGCGGGCCCCGAGGGCGACGGGGGACCCGGCCTCGCTGGCCGAGCACCAGCGGTTCATGGCCGCGATGGAACGCACCACCGCGGGCGGCGACCCGCGCGAACACCGGGAACGGTAGGGGCCGGAGCCCGGCGGGGACCGGCCCGCCGGGCGCGCCGTCACCCACGTCCCGTACTGTCGAGGCATGCCACGCCGCTCTGCGACGATGCTCGCCGCCACGCTGCTGCTCATAGCGCTGCTCTGCGCCTCGGTGCTGATGAAGGTGCCGTACACGGAGATGAGCCCGGGCCCGACGTACAACACGCTCGGGGTGCAGGAGAAGACGGGGACGCCGGTGATCACCGTCACCGGCCACGAGTCGTACCCGGCGAGCGGCAACCTCAACATGACGACCGTCCAGGTCACCGGCGCCAAGTACGAGCCGAGCCTGGTCAACGCGGTGGTCGGCTGGCTGCGCGACGACGTGCTGGTGGTGCCGCACGACAACGTCTACCCGAAGGGCCAGAGCGACGCCGACGCGAAGCGGCAGAACGCCGAGGAGTTCGCGCTCTCCGAGGACCACGCCCGCACCGCGGCGCTGAGCCAGCTCGGCATCCCGATGGGCAGCGAGCTGATCGTCCAGAGCGTCACCGCCGGCGCCCCGGCGGAGGGCCGGCTGCACGCGGGGGACCAGATCGTCGCGGTCGACGGCAACCCGGTCGCCGACGCGGAGGCGGTCGCCAAGGCCGTCACCCGGCACCAGCCCGGCGAGCCGGCGGTCTTCACCGTGGTGCCGCGGGTCAAGGAGGGCTCGGCCGAGCCCGGCGTGCGCACCGACATCAGCGTCCCGACCGTGAAGTCGCCGGACACCGGCGCCGCGATGGTCGGCATCCGCCCGGGCCTGCGGCACACCTACCCGTTCCGGATCGACATCGGGCTGCAGGACGTCGGCGGGCCCAGCGCGGGCCTGATGTTCTCGCTCGGCATCATCGACAAGCTGACCCCGGGCGACCTGACCGGCGGGCGGTTCGTGGCCGGCACCGGCACCATCACCGACGAGGGCGAGGTCGGCCCGATCGGCGGCATCGCGATGAAGCTGATCGCCGCCCGGGACGCGGGAGCCGAGTACTTCCTGGCCCCGGCGTCGAACTGCGCCGAGGCCGCCAAGAACACCCCGTCCGGGCTGCGCCTGGTGAAGGTGGAGACGCTGGACGGCGCGCTGAAGGCGCTGGAGCAGATCAGCTCCGGGCAGACCTCCGCGCTGCCGTCCTGCACCTCGTGACACCCGGCGGCGCCGGGCTCCGCGGGGGCCTCAGGAGAAGGTCGCCAGCAGCGCGTCGGTCAGGCCCGGCACCAGGTCGGGGCCGGTGAGCACCTCGCGGGCGGTGTCCTTGGAACGCAGCCGCAGCGCGATCTCCTTGCTGCCGTCGCGCAGCACGGCGGCGGTGATCCGCACCTCCTCGCGCTTGGGGTGATTGGCCACCCACTCGGCGAGCTGGGCGTCGCTGGCGTTGCGCGGGCGGGACTGCTCGGCGCCCGGCGGCAGCATCAGGCGCTCGACGACCAGCGCGCAGCCGGCCACCGCGCCGGGCCAGGCGATGGTGCCGAGGAACTTGTCCAGCTCCATGCCGGCGGGCAGCTCGTCCTGCTCGACCGGGGTGAGGCCGGGCTCGCCGCCGTCGGCGAGGCCGAGCTGCTCGGCGATGCGGGGGTCGGCCTTGCGCAGGGCGGCGCTGTCGACCAGGGCGAAGAGGCGGGCCGGGAGGTCCCAGCCGAGGGTGGCGGCGTATTCGTCGATCTCCAGGGCGGCCCGGGTCAGCGGGCTGCCAGCCGGGAGCGTGGAGACGTCGTCGGGGAGGTTGGATCCATCGGACATGCCTCAATCCTCACACGCCGGGCCGCCGCCGCGTCGCGCCCGCCGCTCCGCGGGCGGTGACGGCGCGGTGACGGCGCGGTCACGGTGCGGTGGCGGCGCGCGGCCGGGCCCGGGGGAGGGCTTGTCGTAACCGTCTGCTAACGGTGGGAACTCGGCCAAAGACTGGTTAAGTTGCACTGAAGACCGACCGACTCAAGACGACACAGCTGAGGTGCCACCGTGGTATTCCAGATGCCGGAACGCTCAGGGCCGGGGTTCCGGCGCAGGGTAGGCCCGCCCTCCCGGCGAGCGCGGGTGCTCCTGCTGACCCTGGGCGTGCTCGCGGTGCTCTTCCTGCTGTTCGTCATGTTCGCCGGGTTCTGGACCGACTGGCTCTGGTTCAGGTCGGTGCACTACTCGTCGGTCTTCACCACCCAGCTGTGGACGAAGATCGGCCTGTTCGCGGTGTTCGGCCTGCTGATGGCGGTGATCGTCGGCTTCAACGTGTGGCTGGCGCACCGGCTGCGGCCGCCGCTGTCGGCGATGTCGGTGGAGCAGCAGAGCCTGGACCGCTACCGCTCGGGCCTGGCGCCGTTCAAGCGCTGGGCGCTGCTCGGGGTCTCGCTGGTGATCGGCCTGGTGGCGGGCGCCGCGGCCTCGGGCCAGTGGCGGACCTGGCTGCTGTGGACGAACGGGACGCCGTTCGGCACCAAGGACCCGCAGTTCGGCAAGGACGTCTCGTTCTACGCCTTCGACCTGCCGTTCTACGAGTTCCTGCTGGGCTTCGCGTTCAGCGCGGTGATCGTCTCGCTGCTGACCTCGACGCTGGTGCACTACCTCTACGGCGGGCTGCGGCTGCAGGGGCCGGGGCGGCGGGCGAGCGTCGGCGCGCAGGGGCACCTGGCGGTGCTGCTGGGCGTGTTCGTGCTGCTGAAGGCGGTGGCCTACTGGCTGGACCGGTACGCGCTGGCGGTGAAGACCGGTACCTACAAGGGCGTGTCCGGCTGGACGGGCCTGCGGTACGTGGACGCCAACGCGTTCCTGCCGGCGAAGACGATCCTGTTCTTCGTCGCGGTGATCTGCGCGGTGCTGTTCTTCCTGACCCCGGTGCGCCGCACCTGGGCGCCGGCCCTGATCGGCCTGGGCCTGATGGTGCTGTCGGCGGTGCTGATCGGCGGGGTGTACCCGGCGATCGTGCAGCAGTTCCAGGTCAAGCCGAACGAGCAGGCCAAGGAGACGCCGTACATCCAGAAGAACATCGACGCGACGCGCGCGGCGTACGGGATCGCCGACAGCCAGGTGGTGCAGTACGAGCCGGCGAACGGGACGAACGCGGAGGCGATGAAGCCGGACGCGCAGACCATCTCGGACATCCGTCTGCTGGACCCCAACGTGGTCGGCCCGACGTTCCAGCAGAACGAGGCGCTGCGCAAGTACTACGCGTTCCCCAAGTCGCTGGACGTCGACCGCTACGGCGACCAGGACACCGTGCTGGGCGTGCGTGAGCTGGACCTCAACGGCATCCAGCGCAACTGGATCAACGACCACTTCAACTACACCCACGGCTACGGCGTGATCGCGGCCAAGGGCAACCAGGTGGACGCCAACGGCAACCCGGTCTACACCGAGTCGGCGCTGCCGACGAAGGGCGCGTTCGGCGACTACCAGCAGCGGATCTACTACGGCGAGAAGACGACGACGTACTCGATCGTCGGCGGCGGCTACCAGGACATCGACTACACCGCCGAGAACGGCACCCCGGTGCACTTCTCCTACGACGGCGACAGCGGTGTCGGGCTGGGCAACCCGCTGACCCGGGCCGCGTACGCGGTGAAGTTCGCCGAGCCGCAGATCCTCTACTCCAGCGCGATCCGGGACGGCGCGAAGATCATCTACGACCGCACCCCCAAGGAGCGGGTGGAGAAGGTCGCGCCGTGGCTGTCGATCGACGCCGACCCGTACCCGGTGGTCGAGAACGGCCGCGTGGTGTGGGTGCTGGACGGCTACACCACCTCGGACGGCTACCCGTTCTCGTCGAAGACGACGCTGGGCGACGTCACCAAGGACTCGCTGACCAACCAGCGCGGTGAGCTGCTGACCGCCGCGAACCAGGTCAACTACATCCGCAACTCGGTCAAGGCCACCGTGGACGCGTACACCGGTGAGGTGACGCTCTACCAGTGGGACGAGACCGACCCGGTGCTGAAGACCTGGATGAAGGCGTTCCCGGGCACGGTGAAGGCCAAGGGCGACATCCCGGAGGAGCTGAAGCCGCACCTGCGCTACCCGCAGGACATGTTCAAGGTGCAGCGCGACCTGCTCGCCGAGTACCACATGACCGACGCCGGCGGCTTCTTCAACGGCACGGACATCTGGCAGGTGCCGACCGACCCGACCACCAACACCAACGAGGTGCAGCCGCCGTACTACCTGACCGTCCGGATGCCGGACGCGCAGGAGGCGTCGTTCTCGCTCACCACGACCTTCTCGCCGCAGGGCCGGGACAACCTGGCCGCCTTCATGTCGGTCAGCGCCGACCCGGGCCCGGACTACGGGAAGATCCGGATCGCCAAGATCCCGACCGGCTCGGGGGCGCTCGGCCCCAAGCAGGTGCAGGCGAAGTTCAACTCGGACCCGCTGGTCGCCAACCAGCTGACCCTGCTGAAGACCGGCACCGACTCCGACATCGAGTACGGCAACCTGCTGACCCTGCCGGTCGGCGGCGGCCTGCTGAACGTCGAGCCGGTCTACCTCATCGGCCGCAGCGCCAAGGTGCCGGTGCTGAAGAAGGTGCTGGCGACGTACGGGAACGAGAACGCGGTCGTCGCGGTGGAGGACAACCTGGAGAAGGCGCTGGCCAAGGTGCTCGGCGGTGCGGTGACCGCGGCGCCGGTCACGCCCACGGCGCCCGGCACCACGCCCACCAGCCCCGCCAACCCGACCAGCCCGGGTACGCCGACGACCCCGACCACGCCGACGCCGGGGACCACGGTCTCGCCGGAGCTGGTGAAGGCGATCACCGACGTGCTGAAGGCGCAGAGCGACGTGGACGCGGCGCTGAAGGCCGGTGACTGGGTGGCCCTCGGCCAGGCCCAGAAGGCCCAGAGCGAGGCGGCCAAGGAACTGGCCGCGGCCCAGCAGAAGGCGGGGCTGAGCCCGTCGGCCGCTCCCTCGGCGAGCCCGTCGGGCAACCCGCCGCCGGCCGCGACCGCGTCGGCCCAGCCGAGCAGCGGCCCCTGAGCTGCGACGATCCCGAGGTAACCGATTTCGGTTCCACCCCGCGCCCGTGCTATGGTTTAACCATCGACGCGGGGTGGAGCAGCTCGGTAGCTCGCTGGGCTCATAACCCAGAGGTCGCAGGTTCAAATCCTGTCCCCGCTACTCAGTAGCACGAAGGCCCGGAGGATTCTTCCTCCGGGCCTTCGGCGTTTGCGCGGGCCGGCGGGCGGAGGCGCTCCGGTACCATCGAGCGTCGCCAAGGACGACGGCAGCAGCGGGGTTTGTGGGGGCCAAGTGTCGGGAAATCGACAAAGCGCCGAAGCAATTTCGTCGGCTTCGGATCCGCCCCGCCGAAATCGGCCGGGGCAGGTGTACGCGGGTTGCGGGTGATGCGACGATGGGACAGATGGGGGACGCCGCCCGGTTGCTGACCGGCCGTCGGGTCCGCGCGCTCCCCGTGGGGTCCCCCCGGCCCCGGGCCGGAGGACGACGCCGCGACACTCGGGGGGAGTGGGAGTCGGCATGAGGCTGATCGGCAGGAACGGGGCAGGGGCGAGGCCGGCGGCGACCACCGAGGCGGACACCGAGGCCTGGGCGGAGAGCCCCGAACGGCACCCCGGCGCCCTGCCCGCCCAGCGCACCAGCGGCCTGGCCGAGCGCCGTCCGGCCGGCGGCTGGGGCCCGGACTCCCTGGTGCACGTCCCGGCCGGCGGCCTCGCCGCGCCCGGCGTCCGCGGCGTCCCCTCCGACGGGACCACCGTCCCGGGCGTGGAGAGCGACACCGGCTTCGACTCGGCGAGCTTCGAGACCGCGCTCGCCGCCCGCGAGCAGGCCGCCCTGGAGGCCCGGCACCGGCGCGCCGCCGACGACGGCGACCCGGACGCCGCCGCCCGGCTCGGCACCCTGCTGCTGCGCCGCGGCGACCTGGAGGACGCCGAACCGTACCTGCGCGCCGCCGCGGCGGCCGGACTGCGCGCCGCCGCCAACAACCTGGGCGTGCTGCTGCACCAGCGGGGCCACCGGGCCGAGGCCGCCCAGTGGTGGCGGCAGGCGGCGGTGGCCGGCAGCGCGCCCGCCGCCCACGCGCTCGGCCTGCAACTGCGCGACCAGGGCGAGGAGGAGGCCGCCGAGTACTGGCTGCACTTCGCCGCCGACCACGGCCACCCGCTGGGCGCCTACGCGCTGGGCGACCTCATGGAGCACCGCAGGGACGTGCGCGCCGAGCGCTGGTTCAAGGTGTCCGCGGACGCCGGGCACCGGGAGGCCGCCTACCGGCTGGCCCGGATGCGCGAGGCGGCCGGGGACAAGGAGACCGCCGAGGCCTGGTACCGGATCGCGGCCGCCCGCAGCCACGCCCGCGCCGCGCTGCGCCTGGGCGTGCTGCTGGAGGACCGGGCCGGCGGCGAGCAGACGCTGCTGGACGAGGCGGCCCGCTGGTACCGGCAGTCGGCCCAGAACGGCGAACCGCGGGCCGCCTGCGCGCTGGGCTACCTGCTGCGCGACGGCGGGGACCTCGCCTCGGCAGCCGAGTGGTGGCAGGAGGCCGCCGAGGCGGGCGACGGCAACGCGGCCAACGCGCTGGGCGCGCTGCACGCCTCGCGCGGCGAGGCCGCCGAGGCCGAGCGCTGGTACCGCAGCGCGCTGGAGGCCGGCGACCAGAACGGCGCCTTCAACCTGGGCCTGCTGTGCGCCGGCGCGGGCCGCGACCAGCAGGCCGAGCAGTGGTACCGCCGGGCCGCGTACGCCGGGCACCGGGAGGCGTGCAACGCGCTGGCCGTGGTGCTGCTGCAGCGGGGCGACGAGTCCGGCGCCGAGCCGTGGTTCTCCAAGGCCGCCGAGGCGGGCAGCGTGGACGGCGCGTTCAACCTGGGCGTGCTGCACGCCGGGCGCGGCGAGCAGCGGCAGGCGCAGGAGTGGTACGCGCGCGCCGCCGCGGAGGGGCACGGCGAGGCGGCGCTGCAACTGGCCGTGGTGCAGGAGCAGCGCGGCAACGCGGCGGGCGCGCTGGAGCGCTACCGGCAGGCGGCGGCGGGCGGTTCGGCGGAGGGCGCGTTCCGGCTGGCGTCGGTGCTGGACCGGCGCGGCGACGCGGACGCGGAGGCCGAGCACTGGTACGCGGCGGCGGCGGACGCCGGGCACCGCCGGGCGCAGGTGCGGATGGGCGTGCGGGCGGCCGAGCGCGGGGCGCTGGCGATCGCGGAGAGCTGGTACCGGCGGGCCGCGGAGGCGGGCAGCCGCAGCGCGGCGTTCAACCTGGGGCTGCTGCTGGCCCGGCAGGACAGCGAGGCCGAGGCGATGCTCTGGTACACCCGGGCGGCGGACGCCCGCCACGGGCGGGCGGCGCTGCGCCTGGCACTGCTGGCGCTGCGCCGCGGCGAGCCGGTGCTGGCGGAGGGCTGGTGCCGCCGCGCCGCCGACTACGGCCCGGCGGAGGTCGCCGAACGCGCCGGCCGCCTGCTCGGCGCCCTCCACGCGGAACTGAGCGCGTAGCCGGGCGCCGCTTCGGCGGTGGCGGTGCCGTGCGGGGGCCGGCGGGTCAGGAGCCGGTGGAGCAGTCCGGACAGAGGCCGCGGTAGGTGATCTCGGCGCCGGAGAGGGTGAAGCCGAAGCGCTCGGAGGCGGGCAGGGCGGCCAGCGGGTCGCCCTGGGGGTGGACGTCGCGGATGGCGCCGCAGCCGTAGCAGACCAGGTGCTGGTGCGCGTGGTGGGCGTTGGGGTCGTAGCGCTTGGCGCGGCCGTCGGTGGCGACCTCCAGCACCTCGCCGAGGCCGACGAGTTCACCGAGCGTGTTGTAGACGGTGGCGCGGCTGATCTCGGGCAGGCGCTCGACCGCGCGGGCGTGTACCTCGTCGGCGGTCAGGTGGACGTGCTCGCCGTCGAGGACCTCCGCCACGACCCGGCGCTGGGAGGTCAGCCGCCATCCCCGTCCGCGAAGTCTCTCCAGCAGGTCACTCATGGTCCCAGGGTAAGTGACACTCCGAGATTGGTTCCAGTGTTGACTTAGACAAAGTCCAAGTTAGGATCGATTCGTCATCACGACCGGATCACGCGGAGGCCCCCTCACATGAGTACCCAGGACGAGCTGCGCCCCACCCTCACCACGGAGGCGGGTGCCCCCGTCGCCGACAACCAGAACACCGAGACCGCCGGCGTCGGCGGTCCGGCGCTGATCCAGGACCAGCAGCTCTTCGAGAAGCTCGCGCACTTCAACCGCGAGCGCATCCCGGAGCGGGTGGTGCACGCCCGCGGCGCCGCCGCCTACGGCACGTTCACGGTGACCGCCGACGTGACCGCCTACACCCGGGCCGCGTTCCTCTCCGAGGTCGGCAAGCAGACCGAGACCTTCCTGCGCTTCTCCACCGTCGCCGGCAACCTCGGCTCGGCGGACGCGGTGCGCGACCCGCGCGGCTTCGCGCTGAAGTTCTACACCGAGGAGGGCAACTACGACCTCGTCGGCAACAACACCCCGGTGTTCTTCATCAAGGACGCCACCAAGTTCCCGGACTTCATCCACACCCAGAAGCGGGACCCGTACACCGGCTCGCAGGAGGCGGACAACGTCTGGGACTTCTGGGGCCTGTCGCCCGAGTCCACCCACCAGGTGACCTGGCTGTTCGGCGACCGCGGCATCCCGGCGTCCTACCGCCACCTGAACGGGTACGGCTCGCACACCTACCAGTGGCAGAACGAGGCCGGCGAGTACTTCTGGGTGAAGTACCACTTCAAGACCGACCAGGGGATCAGGAACCTCACCCAGGACGAGGCCAACAAGCTCGCCGGCGAGGACCCGGACAGCCACCAGCGCGACCTGCGCGAGGCCATCGAGCGCGGCGAGTTCCCGAGCTGGACGGTGCAGGTCCAGATCATGCCGGCCGCGGACGCGGCGAACTACCGCTTCAACCCGTTCGACCTGACCAAGGTCTGGCCGCACGCCGACTACCCGCCGATCGAGATCGGCAAGCTGGAGCTCAACCGCAACCCCGACAACATCTTCGCCGAGGTCGAGCAGTCGATCTTCTCGCCGGCGCACTTCGTGCCGGGCATCGGCCCGTCCCCGGACAAGATGCTGCAGGGCCGTCTGTTCGCCTACGCGGACGCCCACCGCTACCGCGTCGGCATCAACGCCGACCACCTGCCGGTCAACCGCCCGCACGCCACCGAGGCGCTCAACAACCACCGGGACGGCCACCTCTACGACGGCCGGCACGGGCGCCGCAAGAACTACGAGCCGAACAGCTTCGGCGGCCCGGTGCAGACCGGCCGCCCGCTGTGGGCGTCGACCCCGGTCGACGGCGCCACCGGCAGCCACGAGGCGCCCTCGCACGCCGAGGACAACGACTTCGTGCAGGCCGGCGACCTCTACCGGCTGATGGGCGAGGACGAGCGGGAGCGCCTGATCGGCA
Organism: Kitasatospora sp. NPDC002551; assembly: GCF_040296005.1. Classification (NCBI taxonomy): domain Bacteria; kingdom Bacillati; phylum Actinomycetota; class Actinomycetes; order Kitasatosporales; family Streptomycetaceae; genus Kitasatospora; species Kitasatospora sp. NPDC002551. Next base: position 13,919 of record NZ_JBEOWI010000065.1, read on the forward strand.
ACCTGTCCGGCTTCATCGCCAAGGTCTCGGCCGACCGCGACGACATCGTCGAGCGGGCGGTCGACAACTTCCGCAAGGCCGACGCCGACTTCGGCCGGCGCCTGGAGACGGCGGTGCGCGAGCTGCGCAAGCAGCAGTGACGCACCGCGCCCACGGGGCCCGGTGAGGGGCCCCGATGAGCAGCGGGCCCCGAGTGCCGCCGGAGAACCGGCACTCGGGGCCCGCACCACGTGAGGGGGGCTCCTGGAAGGGGCCCCGGGCGCGTCGGGGGAGGAATCAGACGCTCAGGCGGCGCAGCGCCTCGTCGTGCAGCAGGCCGTTGGAGGCGACGGCGTCGGCGCCGCCCGGGCCCGGGACGCCGTCCAGGCCGGTGAAGCGGCCGCCGGCCTCCTCGACGATGATGCAGTTCGCCGCCATGTCCCACAGCGACAGCTCCGGCTCGGCGGCGATGTCCACCGCGCCCTCGGCGACCATCATGTAGGACCAGAAGTCGCCGTAGGCGCGGGTGCGCCAGCACGCCCGGGTGAGGTCCAGGAACGGGTCGAGGCGGCCGCGCTCCTCCCAGCCGCTGAGCGAGGAGTAGGAGAAGGACGCGTCCTCGATCCGCGAGACGCCGGAGACCTGGATCCGGGACGCCTTGGCGAGGCTGCGGCCGGCGAACGCGCCGAGGTCCTTCGCGGCCCACCAGCGGCGGTTGAGCGCGGGGGCGGAGACCATGCCGACGACGGGGCGCTCGACGCCGTCCGGGCCGTCCTCCAGCAGCGCGATCAGGGTGGCCCAGACCGGGACGCCGCGGATGTAGTTCTTGGTGCCGTCGATCGGGTCGATCACCCAGCGGCGCGGCCCCGAGCCCTGCAGCCCGAACTCCTCGCCGAGCACCGCGTCGCGCGGGCGGGCCCGCTGCAGGACGCTGCGCACCAGCTCCTCGGCGGCCTTGTCGGCGTCGCTGACGGGGGTCAGGTCGGGCTTGGTCTCGACCCGCAGGTCGAGCGCCTTGAAACGCTCCAGGGTGACCGAGTCGGCCGAGTCGGCGAGGACATGGGCGAGTCGGAGGTCGTCGTGGTAATCGGCCATGGTCGAAACCCTAGCGGTCCGGTCCGCTCAGTGGGTGGATCCGCTGAGCTGGAGGCCGATGACCCCGGCGACGACCAGGGAGATCGAGACGAGCTTGAGCACCGAGGTGGACTCGTCGAGGAAGAGCATCCCGTAGATCGCGGTGCCGGCGGCGCCGATGCCGGTCCACACCGCGTAGGCGGGGCCGACCGGGAGGGTCTTCAGGGAGAGGGTCAGCAGGCCGAAGCTGCCGAGGGCGAAGACGCAGAAGCTGATGGTGGGCCACAGCTTGGTGAAGCCCTCGCTGAGCTTGAGGTTGATCGCGAAGCCGGTCTCCAGCAGGCCGGCCAGGATCACCAGGGCCCATGCCATCGCGTGCTCTCCCTGTCGGTCGGCGGGATCGGTCGGCGGGCCGGGCCGTGATCCGACCCGACTTTCCTATGATCACCACGAGAGGGCGCTCCGACACCTCGAATGCCCAAACCGGTCCGGCGGCGGCCGTCAGTCGCCCTCGCGGGCCTCCTTGCTGGCCAGCAGGCGGCGCAGCGAGTAGAGCCGCGCCGGGTCGGCGTGACCGTCGGCCACCCAGGCGTCCAGCGCGCAGTCCGGCTCGTCGTGGCTGCACGCGCGCGGGCAGTCCTCGGTGCCGGGCTCCAGGTCCGGGAAGGCGAGGATGACCCGGGACGGGTCGATGTGCGACAGGCCGAAGGAGCGGAAGCCGGGCGTGTCGATCACCCAGCCGGCGTTCAGCGCCTTCTTCGAGCCGGGCTTCGCGCCGGGCGGCGGCGGCAGCCGCAGCGCGAGCGCCGAGACGGTGGTGTGCCGGCCGCGGCCGGTGACGGCGTTGACGTGGCCGGTGATCCGCTGCCGCTCCGGGACGAGGGCGTTGACCAGGGTGGTCTTGCCGACGCCGGAGTGGCCGATGAACACCGTGCGCAGGCCGCGCAGGTGCTCCCGGACGGCCTCGGCGCCGGCGGTCTCCAGCTCGTCGCGGCGGGTCACGACGTACTGGATGCCGAGCGGCGCGTAGGACTCCAGCACGGGCGCGGCCGGGGCCAGGTCGGCCTTGGTGAGGACGAGCAGCGGCTCCATGCCCGCGTCGTAGGCGGCGACCAGGCAGCGGTCGATCAGCCGGGGCCGCGGCTCCGGGTCGGCCAGCGCGGTGACGATGGCGAGCTGCTCGGCGTTGGCGACCACGATCCGCTCGTAGGGGTCGTCGTCGTCCGCGGTGCGCCGCAGCACCGAGCTGCGCTCCTCGACCCGGACGATCCGGGCCAGGGTGTCGGCGTCCCCGGAGAGGTCCCCGACCAGGGAGACGGTGTCACCGACGACGACGCCCTTGCGGCCCAGCTCGCGGGCCTTCATGGCGACGACCTCGTGCTCCTGCTTGGTGCCCGGGTCGACCAGGCAGGTCAGCCGGCCGCGGTCGACGGTGAGCACCATCGCCTCGGCGGCGTCCTCGTGCTTGGGCCGGATCCGGGTCCGCGGCCGGGAGCCCCGGCGGGCGGGGCGGTTGCGGATGTCGTCCTCGTCGGCGTCCTTGCCGTAGCGGCGCATGTGCCCAGTCTCCCGCTCAGCCGCCCGCCACCGGTCCGGCGAGCAGCTCGTCCCACATGGCGGGGAAGTCCGGCAGGGTCTTGGCGGTGGTGGCCACGTTCTCCACCTGGACGCCGGGCACGGCGAGGCCGATCACCGCGGCGGCGGTGGCCAGGCGGTGGTCCTCGTAGCTGTGGAAGACGCCGCCGGTCAGCTTGCGCGGGCGGATCCGCAGGCCGTCCTCGGTCTCGCTGACGTCGCCGCCGAGGCCGTTGATCTCCTTGGCGAGGGCGGCCAGCCGGTCGGTCTCGTGCAGCCGCAGGTGGGCGATGCCGTAGAGGTGCGACTCGGAGTCGGCGAGGGCGGCGACCGCGGCGATCACCGGGGTGAGCTCGCCGACGTCGTGCAGGTCGGCCTCGATGCCGTGGATCCGGCCGGTGCCGGTGAAGCGCAGGCCCTCCTCGGTGAACTCGCAGCTGCCGCCCATCCGGGTGTAGAGGTCGCGCAGCTGGTCGCCGGGCTGGGTGGTGTGCTTCGGCCAGTCGCGGACGGTGACCCGGCCGCCGGTGACCAGGGCGGCGGCGAAGAACGGCGCGGCGTTGGAGAGGTCGGGCTCGACCACCAGGTCGCGGCCGAGCAGGGCGCCCGGGGTGACCCGCCAGACGTCCTTCTCGCCGCCGTCCTCGGGGGCGTCGACCTGGACGCCGGCCAGCCGCAGCATGTCGACGGTCATCCGGATGTGCGGCAGCGAGGGAACGGGGCCGCCGACGTGCCGGACCTCGACGCCGTTGTTGTAGCGGGCGCCGGAGAGCAGCAGCGCGGAGACGAACTGGGAGGAGGCGGAGGCGTCCAGCTCGACGGCGCCGCCGTCGAGGGCACCGCTGCCGTGCACGGTGAGCGGGAAGGCGCCGCGTCCGCCGTCGTCGATCCGGGCGCCGAGCGCGCGCAGGGCGTCGATGACGCCGTGCTGGGGGCGCTCGTGGCTGCGCGGGTCGCCGTCGAAGTGGACCGGGCCGTCGGCGAGGACGGCCAGCGGGGGCAGGAAGCGCATGACGGTGCCGGCGTTGCCGACGTCGACCGAGGCGGGGCCGCGCAGCACGGGGGCGGGGATGACCCGCCAGGCCTCGCCGCCGCCGGTGCCGCCGGTGTCGTTGTTGACCTGCTCCTCGATGGTGACGCCGAGGGCGCGCAGGCCGTCGGCCATCAGCTGGGAGTCGCGGCTGCGCAGCGGGCGGCGCACCCAGCCGGGGCCGTCGGCGAGTGCCGCCAGGAGCAGGGCACGGTTGGTGACCGACTTGGAGCCGGGGATGGTGACGGTGGCGTCCACGGGGGTGGTCGCGACGGGGGCGGGCCACAGGGTCTCGGTCATGGGCCCAAGTCTAGGGGCCGTGTGAGAACCGTCCTGCTACGCGCAGCCCGTCCCGGTGCCGGGGGCGTCAGAGCGGGCGCAGCAGCCAGCTCGTGCCGAGGGCGAGGGCGGCGAGGGCGGTGATCAGGAAGAGCGCGGTCCAGGCGAGGCCGGGGACGCCGGTGAGGCGGGCGAGCTGGTCGGCGTCGGAGTCGTGGCCCTGGCCGTGCCGGCGCTGCCGCTGGAGTTCGAGGACCGGGCGGACGGCGCCGAGGAGCAGGAACCAGGTGCCGAGGTAGGCGAAGCCGGCCTGGACCTCGGGGGAGCCGAACCAGGAGACGAGGAAGAAGGCGCCGCCGGCGAGCAGCACGGTGAGGAAGCCGAAGGCGTTGCGCACGCGCACGAGCAGGGCGAGCAGCAGGGCGATGGCGAGCCACAGCAGCAGGGTGACGCGGTCGGCGGCGAGCAGGGCGGCGCAGCCGAGGCCGAGCAGGGCGGGGGTGGTGTAGCCGGCGGCGAGGGTGAGGAGCCAGCCGGGGCCGGTGGCGCGGCCGTAGGAGACGGTGAGGCCGGAGGTGTCGGAGTGCAGCCGGATGCCGGCGAGCCTGCGGCGGGTGGCGAGGGCGGCGAGGCCGTGGCCGCCCTCGTGGGCGATGGTGATGGCGCCCCGGGCGATCCGCCACAGCGGATGGGCGAGGACGGTGAGCAGGGCGGCGGCGCCGGTGGCGAGCACGAGCCAGCCGGGCGGTGCGGGCTGGGTGCCGGTGACGGCGGTCCACAGCTCGTCGAGGGTCCTGGCGTCCATGGTTCTCCTCCGCCTCGGTTCGGTCGGCCGTCTCTCCCGGGGTGGCAGCCTGCCACGGGAAGGACGGCGGGCCGGGGGCGGGTGGTTCTGGCGGACGGCGCCACGGGGGCGGGCGGGGTCGTGGCAAGCTGACCGCATGTGTGGTCGCTTCGCCGCGAGTAGCAGGCCCGAGGACATCGTCGAGCTGTTCGGCGTCGAGCAGTGGGATCCGGCCGAGACGCTGGACCCGAGCTGGAACGTCGCGCCGACGCAGAGCGCCTTCGTGGTGCTGGAGCGGCTGGCGAAGGGCGCGGTGGAGCCGGTGCGCCAGCTGCGGGTGCTGCGCTGGGGACTGGTGCCGCAGTGGGCGAAGTCGCCGGAGACGGCGGTGAAGATGATCAACGCCCGGTCGGACACGGTGCACGAGAAGCCGGCCTACCGGCAGGCCTTCGCCTCGCGCCGGTGCGTGCTGCCGGTGGACGGTTATTACGAGTGGCAGACGGTGCCGGGGGAGCGCGGGAAGGCGCGGAAGAAGCCGTTCTTCGTGTCCCGGGCGGACGGCAGCCCGCTGGCGCTGGCGGGGCTGTACGAGTTCTGGCGCAACCGGGCGGTGCCGCCGGACCACCCGGAGGCCTGGCTGGTGACGTTCACGGTCGTGACGACGGAGGCGGAGGAGCTGCTGGCGCCGATCCACGAGCGGATGCCGCTGTTCCTGGACCCGGGGTCGTTCGACGCCTGGCTGGACCCGGGGCTGGACGACAGCGGGTCCGAGGAGCTGCGGCGGCTGCTGATACCGCCGCCGCCGGGGGCGCTGCGGGTGACGCCGGTGTCGCCGGACGTCGGCAGCATCCGCAACAACCACGCCGGGCTGACCGAGCCGTACACCGAGGTGGAGTACGAGACCACGCTGTTCTGACCCGCGTCGGGCACCATCGGGTACCGCCGGGCACGACAGAGCACCGCCGGGCACGACAGAGCACCGCCGGGCACGACCGGGCACGACCGGGCACGACCGAGCACGACCGAGCACGACCGAGAGGACCGCAGCCGTGACCGCCGCGAAACCCGCCCCCGTCACCACGGAGCCGGTGCCCACGCCCGCCGGGGACGCCCGGATCACCCTGCACCCGGCCCCCGCCCCGAAGGCGGTGCTGGCGCTGGGGCACGGCGCCGGCGGCGGCATCGAGGCCCGGGACCTGGCGGCGCTGGCCGCCGCCCTGCCGGCCCGGGGCGTGTCGGTCGCACTGGTGGAACAGCCCTGGCGGGTGGCGGGGAAGAAGGTGGCGCCCGCGCCGCGGACGCTGGACGCCGGCTGGCTGCCGGTGGCCGAGCGGCTGACCGGGGCGGGTCTGCCGCTGGTGGTGGGCGGGCGCAGCGCCGGGGCGCGGGTGGCCTGCCGGACCGGGGCGGCGAGCGGGGCGGTGGGGGTGCTGGCGCTGGCGTTCCCGCTGCACCCGCCGGGCAGGCCGGAGAAGAGCCGGGCCGACGAACTGCTCAGCTCGGGGCTGCCGACGCTGGTGGTGCAGGGGCCGGCCGATCCGTTCGGCGGGCCGGCGGAGTTCCCGGAGCTGCCGGCCTCGCACGAACTGCTGGCGCTGCCGGCCGGCAACCACGGGTTCGAGGTGCCGAAGCGGGCCGGGCTGGGGCAGCAGGAGCTGCTGGACCTGGTGGTCTCGGCGGTCGGGGACTGGGTGCTGCGGCTGGTGTGAGCCGGGCCACCGGGGACCGGGAATGCGGAGGGGACCCTCGTGGTTGAAGCGGTCGTCAGCTGAAGTCCCGGTGGAAGGCAGGGCAGATGGGTTCGATCGCGTGCCCCGAGCGGCCGGAGGAGCGCGAGGCCGCGTCGGCGTTCGCTCCCTCCTGGTCGGACTGGCTTGTCGCGGGCGAGAAGCCCGTCAGCCCTATATCCTCCCTTTCGGGGCGGCCCGCGGTGGGCCGTGTCCGTCATGCCGAGGAGGTGGGTCCGGTCGTCGGGACCGAGCACGAGGCCGAGCCGGGCCGGGGCCCGGAGGAGGGCCTGCCCGCGGGCGAGGCGCTCACCGGTGAGGAGCTGGCCGAGGCGATCGGTGAGGACACCTTCCGGGTGTCGGCGGAGGAGACCGAGGAGGCCCGGCGGGAGCGCTTCGAGCGCGACGCCCTGGGCTACCTGGATCCGATGTACTCGGCCGCGCTGCGGATGACCCGCAACCCGGCCGACGCGGAGGACCTGCTGCAGGAGGCGTTCGCCAAGGCGTACGCGTCGTTCCACCAGTTCCGCGAGGGCACCAACCTCAAGGCGTGGCTGTACCGCATCCTCACCAACACCTTCATCAACTCGTACCGCAAGAAGCAGCGGGAGCCGCAGCGCACCGCCGCCGAGGAGATCGAGGACTGGCAGCTGGCCAGGGCCGAGTCGCACATGTCGACCGGTCTGCGCTCGGCGGAGACCCAGGCCCTGGACCACCTCCCGGACAGCGATGTGAAGGACGCCCTCCAGGCCATCCCGGAGGAGTTCCGCATCGCCGTCTACCTCGCGGACGTAGAGGGCTTTGCGTACAAGGAGATCGCGGACATCATGGGTACTCCCATCGGTACGGTGATGTCCCGGCTGCACCGCGGCCGTCGTCAGTTGCGCGGCATGCTGGAGGATTACGCCCGTGAGCGCGGGCTGGTCCCGGCCGGCAGCGGGGCAGGGCAGGAAGCGAAGGGCTCGGGCTCATGAGCTGCGGCGATCCGCACGACACCGAGTGTGGCGAGGTCCTCGACCACCTCTACGAATTCCTCGACAACGAGATGGCCGAGGGCGACTGCGCCAAGCTGCGCGTGCACTTCGAGGAGTGCTCGCCGTGCCTGAAGCAGTACGGACTGGAGCAGGCGATCAAGGCGCTGATCAAGCGTTCCTGCGGCTGCGACGACACCCCGGCGGACCTGCGCGGCAAGGTGCTGGCCAGGATCGACTCGATCCGGGCCGGGCAGCGGTCGGGCGAGGCGGTGGTGATCGCGGTCGAGACGACGGTCGAGGTGCACGCCGAGGCGGCCGGTGAGCCGGCCGGACCGGGCCGTGCCGCGGAGGCGGCGGCCGGGACGTAGCGCGCGGGTGCGCCGGACGGCGCACACCGGACGACGGACCCGGAAGGCCCCGGGAGCGGATGCTCCCGGGGCCTTCGTATGCCCGCATCCGTCCCGTCCGTGGCATACCGTCACTCGTTCGAGTGAGATGGCGGTGTGCCAGCAGCGGCATTGCGCGATCACGCGTCCCCGTACGGGAGAGGCGTCCTATCCTCCTGACGGACGCTCACCACCGCCCGTCCGCCGCCGATCGGGCGCGCCCGGGCGGCCGGCGGACCCGGACGACGGGCCAGGGCGGAGCGGGCCAGCACGCGGGGAGGTCGACATCGCTATCGACAGTGGAGACACGGACCTGCCGCCGGCCGCCGCGCGCTACCTCGTGGCCGTGCCGGTGGCGGCGGTCTGCTGCCTGCTGCCGCTGCTGCCGTTACCCGCCCCGGCGGCCGCGGCGCACTGGCTGGGCGCCCCGGTGGACTGGCCGAAGGTCGGGCTGCTGGCCTTCCTGCACGCCTGCTGGGAGTCGCTCGCCCAGGGCCTGTCGACGCCCTGCCTGCGGGTGGCGCGGCTGCTGCTGCGCCGCCCGCCGCTGCGCGCCCGCCGGCCGGTGCGGCCCGGCGTCAACGCGTTCTTCCCGGTGCTGTTCGCCGGGGTGCTGATGCTGCCGCCGGCCGCCGCCGGGCTGGTCGCCGTCCCGGCGGCGCTGCTCGGGGTCGCGGGCGCGGACGGCCGGCGGCGCCAGGTGTGGAACGGCGCGCAGCTCGCGCTGTCCGCCTTCGCCGCCTCCGCGGTGTTCCACCTGCTGGCCGGGCCGCAGCTGCTGCTCGGCTCGCGGTTCCCCGCCGCGCTGCTGCCCGCGTTCGCCGCGCTCGGCGCGTTCTGCCTGGTCAACGGCGCCCTGGTGGGCGGTATGCGGGCGCTGGCGGAGGGCCGGCGCGGTGCCTGCGCCGCGCCGGGCCTGCCGGTGCTGGTGCACGCGGCGGGCGGGCTGATGCTCGCCGTGCTGTGGCAGGGGCCGTACGGCGCGTTCGCGGCCCTGCTGGCCCTGCTGCCGCTGACCATCTCGGCGTGGGTGTTCGCCCAGGGCCACCGGGAGCGCGACGCCCACCGGGCGACCGTCCAGGCGCTGGTCCAGGCGGTGGAGATCAAGGACGCCTACACCCGCGGTCACAGCGAACGGGTCGGCCGGGCGGCGGTGCTGATCGCCGATCAGCTGGGTATGGAGGCCGAGCGGCTGCGCACCCTGCGGTACGCGGGGATCCTGCACGACGTCGGCAAACTCGGCGTCGCCACCGAACTGTTGCGCAGAAACGGTCCCCTCACCGAGGCGGAGCGCCGGGCCGTCGAGGTGCACCCGGTGCACGGGTACGAGCTGGTGCGCGGGATCGCCTTCCTCGGCGAGGCGCACGCCGGGATCCTGCACCACCACGAGCGGATGGACGGCCGCGGCTACCCGGCCGGGCTGGCCGGTGAGCAGATCCCCGAGTTCGCCCGGATCATCTCGGTCGCCGACGCCTTCGACTCGATGACCTCCACCCGCTCCTACCGGCGCGGCCGGCCGGTCACCGAGGCGGTCGCCGAACTGCAGCGCTGCTCGGGCAGCCAGTTCGACCCGGTGATGGTGCGGGCGCTGGTGGACGCGCTGGCGGTGCACGACTGGCAGCCGGTGCTGCCGTCGTCCCCGGACTGCGTCAAGGGGGTGCCGGACATCCCGCTCGGCGTCCCCGAACCGGCCCGGGCGGCGCCGCGCGGGGTACCCGCCCAGGGCGGCGGCGTACCGACGGCAGGGTCGTCGTGAGCGCGCGGCGGGGTGCGCGCCCGGGGGCGCGGGCCGGAGGCGGCGGCGCGCGGCGGCCGTCGGGCGCCGGGCGCGCTGATGCGCCGCAGGGGTGCGTCGGTGCGGTGTGCGCCGTGCACGGGGCGGCGCTGGCGCTGCTGGCGGCGTCCTTCGGGGCGGTGGCGGTGCGCGGTGCGGCCCAGCCGGCCGTGGCGCTGGCCTTCACCGCGCTGATCGCGCTCGGCGAGTGCGTGCGGATCACTCTTCCGGGCGACCGCGAGCAGGCGCCGATCGGGGCGGCGGGGGCGCTGGCGTACGCGCTGCTCGGTCCGCTGCGCGGGCTGCCGGCCGGGCCGGGGGTGCTCCAGGTGGTGGCGGTGACCGGGGCCGGCCTGCTGCTGGCGCAGCTGCCCGCGGTGGTGCGGGCGGTGGCGGGGCGCCTGCGCGGGGCCGGTCCGCCCGGACCGGCGCCCTGGCGCGAGCGGGCCCGGCGGGACGGCGCGGCCCGGCGGCTGCTCGGCGCCGCCTTCGCGGCCGCCGTGTTCCAGCCGCTCTACAACAGCGGCGTGGTCGACCGGTTCTCCGCCGACGGCCCGGCGTACGGCGCGTTCCTGACGGCGGTGGCCGCGCTGGCCGCGCTCTGCGACGCGGTGCTGGCGGCGCTGCTGCGGCGGGCCCGCAGCGGGCTGCGCTTCCCGGCGGCGCTGGAGGACGAGCTGCGCTCGCTGTTCGGGATCGGCTCGGCGATCGCCGCCACCGGCATGCTGGTCAGCCTGGCCGCCGGGGAGGTCGGGCTGTGGGCGCTGCCGCTGTTCTGCACGCCGCTGCTGCCGGCGCAGGTGTCGTTCCGGCGGGCGGCGGCGGTGCGGGCCACCACCGGGCAGACCATCGCCAGCCTGGCCAAGGCGACCGAGGTGGCCGGGTACACGCCGCCGGGGCACGCCCGCCGGGTCGCCGACACGGCCTGTGCGGTCGGCCGCGAGCTGGGGCTCGGCACCCGGGAGCTGGCGCTGCTGGAGTACGCGGCGCTGATGCACGACGTCGGGCAGCTGTCGCTGGTGGAGCCGGTGGCGGGCGGGGCGACGGCGCTGCTGCCGGACGAGGAGCAGCAGCGGATCGCCCGGCTGGGCAGCGAGGTGATCCGGCGCACCGGGGTGCCGCGCCGGGTCGCCGAGCAGGTCGCCCGGCTGGCCGACCCGTTCCCCGGGCCGGACGGCGGCGGGCGGGCGGTGCCGCTGGCGGCGCGGATCATCCGGGTGGCGAACGCGCACGACGACCTGTTGACGGCGGCCCGCGGGCGCGGGGTGGGGGAGGCGGTGGGCCGGCTGGAGGTGCTGGAGGCGCTGCGGCTGGGACGCGGGCGGGTGTACGACGCCCGGGTGGTGGACGCGCTGGTGCGGGTGCGCGGCTGACCGGGTCCGGGCGGCCGGGAACGGGGGTCGGCGGGGGCGTCCGGGGTTGAGGGGCCGGGGCGGGGCGGGCAGGCTGGGGGAGGGGCCGGGATGCGGCCGGTACGGAACCGGGCAACTCGGCGGTGGGGAGCGCGGGCGGCGGCCGTCGTGGTTGGATGCGGTCGTAGCGTGGAAAACCGACCCGGGACACCGGGCCCGTGACGCGGGAGCGCTTGCGGGACAACTTGAGCGGACGACGACGGCAGGGACGAACGTGAGGATTTTCCACCGGGCACGGCACCGGCCGTCCGCCACCTGGCGGCAGACGACCGACCGGGCTTTCACGTTGATCGGCGACGGCCGGTACGAGGACGCCGGCGCCCTGCTGGTGATGGCCGCCGACCTGGAGCCGTGGCTGTCGGACTCGTGGTTCAACCTGGCGCTGCTGCACAAGTTCCGCCGCGACTGGGAGCAGGCCCGGGCCGCCGGGCTGCGGGCGGTGGCGCTGCTGGACCGCGAGCAGGGCGCCCCGGACTGGTGGAACCTCGGCATCACCGCGACCGCGCTGCAGGACTGGCCGCTGGCCCGCCGGGCCTGGCAGGCGTACGGGCTGAAGCTGCCCGGCGGCCCGGGCGCGCGTGAGGAGGGGCCGGTCAGCCTGGACCTCGGGACGACCCCGGTGCGGCTCTCCCCGGACGGCGAGTCCGAGGTGGTGTGGGGCCGCCGGCTGGACCCGGCCCGGATCGAGGTGCTGTCGATCCCGCTGCCGTCCTCCGGCAGACGCTGGGGCGAGGTGGTGCTGCACGACGGCGCCCCGCACGGCGAGCGGGTCACCGACGGGGTCGCCTACCCGGTGTTCGACGAGATCGAGCTGTGGGCGCCGTCCCCGGTGCCGACGTACGTGGTGCTGCTCCAGGCGGCGACCGAGGCGGACCGGGACGCGCTGGAGCGGCTGGTCGCGGACGCCGGCTACGCGGCGGAGGACTGGACGTCCTCGGTGCGGCTGCTGTGCCGGGCCTGCTCGGAGAGCCGGATGGCCTCGGACGACGGGCACACCGCCCACCACGACCCGCACGACGACGGGGACGCCGCGCACCCCGGCCACCTGAGCCACCTGAGCCCGGGAGCGGGCGGGATGTCCTGGCTGGCCGAGCGCGAGTGCGGGATCGCCGCCCCGGCGCACCTGGTGCGGGTGCTGCTGGACCGCTGGGCCGCGGCGTCGCCGGGAACCCGGGCGTACCGGGATCTCGAAGAGGTCTGCTGAGCGCTCTGAGTACCCTGGTGCGGTACGCGTAGGCCTATGGAAGCGGAAGACATGGCGGAGCAGGACCAGCACGAGCACGACGAGACCCCGAAGGTGGTCGGCGAGCAGCCGGACCTCTCCAAGGGCACGGCGCGCCCGATCACCGTCTACGGCAACCCCGTGCTGCACCGCGAGGTGAAGGACGTGACGGCCTTCGACGGCGAGCTGTCCGCGCTGATCGACGACATGTTCCAGTCGATGTACGCGGCGGAGGGCGTGGGCCTGGCCGCCAACCAGATCGGCGTGGACCTGAAGGTCTTCGTCTACGACTGCCCGGACGACGAGGGCGTGCGGCACATCGGCCACGTGATCAACCCGGTGCTGGAGGAGTTCCCGAAGGACCGCCAGCGGGTGCTGGACGACGGCAACGAGGGCTGCCTGTCGGTGCCGACCGCGTACGCCGAGCTGCCCCGCCCGGACTACGCCGCGGTGACCGGCCGGGACAAGGACGGCAACCCGATCCGCGTCGAGGGCACCGGCTTCTTCGCCCGCTGCCTGCAGCACGAGACCGACCACCTGTACGGCTTCCTCTACATCGACAAGCTGTCGAAGCGGGACCGCAAGGACGCCCTGCGCCAGATGGCCGAGGGCACCGCGCGCTACGCGACCGTCCCGAACGACTGACGCCGCCCGGGAGCTGACGGAGGGCCGGGGAGCAGCAGCTCCCCGGCCCTCCGGCGTGTGCGCGGCCTCAGCCGCGGGCGCGGGCGGTGGAGTCGCGGGCGACCAGGACGGGGGTGAACAGGTAGTCCCGGGCCCGGCCGCCGTGGCCCTCCAGCTGGCGCCAGAGGGCGTCGGCGACGGCGGCGCCCATCTCGTCGATCGGCTGGCGGACGGTGGTGAGCGGCGGGTTGCTGTGGGCGGCGAGGTAGCAGTCGTCGTAGCCGATCACCGAGAGGTCGCCGGGGACGCCGCGGCCGGCCTCGCGGGCGGCCTGGACCACGCCGAGGGCCATCAGGTCGCTGCCGGCGATCACGGCGGTGACGTCCGCGTCGAGCAGCTGGCGGGCGGCGGCCGCGCCGCCGGCGATCGAGTAGGCGGACTCGGCGTACCAGTCCGCGGGGGGCTCCTCGCCGAGCAGCTCGCGCATCGCGCGCCGGTAGCCGTCCAGGCGGTTGAGCGAGGGGCGCAGGTAGCCCTGGCCGCCGGCCAGGCCGATCCGGCGGTGGCCGAGTTCGCGCAGGTGGGCGACGGCGATCCGGGCGCCGAGCGCCTCGTCGGTGGCGACGGTGGGGACGGCCAGGCCCTCCACCCGGCCGCTGACCAGCACCATCGGGATGCCGCGTTCGTGCAGCAGCCGGTAGAAGCCGTGGTCGGCGTTGGGGTTGGCGTGCCGGCCGGAGACCAGGACCAGGCCGGAGACGCCCTTGCGCAGCAGGACGTCGATGTAGCCGAGTTCGGCGGTGCCCTGGCGGGTGGAGGTGCCGACCACGGCGGTGAGGCCGTGTTTGGCGAGCTGCACCTCGATCGCGGAGGCGAGCAGCGGGAAGACCGGGTTGTCGAGTTCGGGGACGACGATGCCGATCAGCGCGCCCTGGTGCGGGTCGTAGCCCTGGTCGGGCTGCCAGCCGAGTTCCCGCATGGCCTCGGCGACCTTGACCTTGGTGTCGTCGGAGACGCCCGGCCGGTCGTTGATCACCCTGCTCACCGAGGCGGCGCTGACGCCCGCCCGGGCGGCGATGTCGCGCAGTGACGGGCCGCTCAATTGGTCCTCCGGTCTGGTCCGGCCTGCATCTTACAAAGCCCGGCGCGGCGGGCCGCGCATCAGGATGAAACGATCTTAGCAACATATTGCGCAACAGTTTCATCGCCGTTACGGTTCCCTCGTCGGCCCCGGAAAGCGGAATGCCGGCATCCGTTAACCTGTCCACCCGCCCCGAGGAGCCCCATGGACACGGCCAGCAGCCACCGCCTCGCCGCCCGCCACCAGCCGCATCACGACGGGTCCGCGCGGTACGTCGGCGACCTCGCCCCGCGCCTCGGGCAGCGCGTCGACCTGCTGGTCCGGGTGCCCGCCGGGCAGGACGTCGAGCGGGTCTTCCTGCGCTCCGTCCCGGACGGCGAACCGCACTTCACGGCCGCCGTCGTCGACCGCGTCGACGGCGCCGGGACCACCTGGTGGCGGGCCGTCCTGGAGATGGTCAACCCGGAGATGAACTACCGGTTCTGGCTGCACACCCCGGACGGCGGGCGCTGGCTCACCGCCGCCGGCCTGCACGACCACGACCTGCCCGACGCCACCGACTTCCGCCTCACCACCCACCCCGCCCCGCCCGCCTGGGCCGGCGACGCGGTGGTCTACCAGATCTTCCCGGACCGCTACCACCGCTCCGGCGAGGCCCCGCTCGCCTCCTGGGCCCGCCCGGCGGACTGGGACACCCCGCTGCGCACCGGTGACGCCGAGGCCCTCCAGCAGATGTACGGCGGAGACCTCTGGGGCGTGGTGCGCAAGATCGACCACATCCAGCGGCTCGGCGCGACCGTGATCTACCTGACCCCGTTCTTCGAGGGCCGCTCCAACCACCGCTACGACGCCGTCTCCTTCGACCGGGTCGACCCGGCGCTCGGCGGCGACGAGGCGCTGATCGCGCTCACCACCGAGGCGCACCGGCGCGGCATCAAGGTGATCGGCGACATCACCCTCAACCACTCCGGCGACGGGCACGACTGGTTCCGCACCGCGCGGTCCGACCCGGCGAGCCCCGAGGCCGGCTTCTACTTCTTCGGCGACGGCGGACCGGACGACTACGCGACCTTCCTCGGCGTGCGCACCCTGCCGACCTTCGACCACCGCTCGGCCGAACTGCGCCGCCGCCTCTACGAGGGCCCCGACTCGGTGATCGCCAAGTACCTCGGCGCGCCGTTCCACCTGGACGGCTGGCGGGTCGACGTGGCGCAGATGGCCGGCCGGCGCGGCGACGTCGAACTCAACCACCTGGTCGCCACCACCACCGCGGCCACCGTCCGGGCCGCCAACCCCGACGCCGTCCTGCTCGCCGAGCACCAGCACGACGCCTCGCTCGCGCTGGCCGGCGACGGCTGGCAGGGCACCATGAGCTACGCCGGCTTCACCCGGCCGGTCTGGAGCTGGCTCGTCGAGAAGCACGACCAGAAGGACTTCTGGGCCGTCCCCGGGCCGATCCCCGACTACGACGCCGCCCGGGTGCGCGCCACCATGACGGCCTTCGGCGCCGCTCTGCCCTGGCGCAGCCGCGCCCACAACCTGACCCTGCTGGACTCGCACGACACCGCCCGGCTGCGTACCTTCGCCGGTCCGGAGCGCCAACTGCTCGGCGCGGCCCTGCTGTTCACCCTGCCCGGTATCCCCATGGTGTTCTCCGGCGACGAGGTCGGCGTGCTGGGCGAGGGCCTGGAGGAGGGGCGCAAGCCGTTCCCCTGGGACGAGTCCGCCTGGGACCAGCACACCTGGCGCACCTACCGCGACCTGGTCCGGCTGCGCCGCAGCCACAGCGCGCTGACCGGCGGCGGGCTGCGCTGGCTGGTCGCCGAGGGCGACGTCCTGCTGTTCGAGCGGGAGGACGAGCGGGAGACGATCCTGGTGCAGATCAGCCGGGCCGACCACCCGCCGGTGGCGGGGGAGTGGCACGCCACCCACCTGCTCGGCGGGCCGCAGCTGGTCCCCGGCCGCGACCTGCCCAACGAGGGCCCGGCCGTGCACGTCTGGTCGGTGGCCCGATGAGCGCCGACACGGCCTGGTCCGCCCCGCACGGCGAGGCCGCCCCGCACGGCGAGGCCGCCGTGCGGCGGGGCCGGATCGAACGGATCCCCGGCTTCCGCTCCGACCTGCTCGGCAACGAACGGGACCTGCTGGTCCACCTGCCGCCCGGCTACGACGACCGGCCGGACGCCGACTACCCGGTGCTCTACCTGCACGACGGCCAGCAGGTCTTCGACCAGGGGCAGCAGCCCACCTGGGCGGTGGACCGGACGCTGGAGGCGCTGTACGCCGAGGGCCTGATCCCGGAGCTGATCGCGGTCGCCGTGCCCAACGCCGGCGCCGACCGCGGCGTCGAGTACTCCCACGTCGCCGAGTACTGGCGCACCCCCGGCACCCCGCTGAAGGGCCACCGTTACGAGGCCTTCCTGACCGACGAGGTCAAGCCCTTCGTCGACGCCCGCTACCGGACCAGGACCGGCCCGGAGCACACCGCGCTGATGGGCTCCTCGATGGGCGGCCTGGTC
This sequence comes from Kitasatospora sp. NPDC002551, assembly GCF_040296005.1. Lineage (NCBI taxonomy): Bacteria > Bacillati > Actinomycetota > Actinomycetes > Kitasatosporales > Streptomycetaceae > Kitasatospora > Kitasatospora sp. NPDC002551. The sequence goes on from NZ_JBEOWI010000065.1 coordinate 30,359, forward strand.
ACCTACCACATCGCCTTCCGCCGCCCCGAGGTCTTCGGCCTGGCCGCCGTCCTCTCCCCGTTCCTCACCCACGTCGACCCGGAGAGCCTCGGCGAACGCGTGGTGCACGAGCGCTACCGGCGGCGCGGACCGCGGCGGATCTGGCTGGACATCGGCGGCCGGGAGGGGTTCATCATGGCCCGGCCCGCCCGCGAGCTGGCCGGCCGGCTGGTCGACGAGGCCGGCTACACCTCCGGCGCCGACCTGCTCTACTACGAGGACCCGGCCGCGCCGCACCACGAGAACGCCTGGCGCCCGCGCGCCCGGCACGCGCTGCTGCACCTGTTCGGCGCGCCCTCACCGGTGCGCTCGCTCACCGTCGAGCCGGAGATCCCGCTCGCGCCCGGCGAGACCTGGAGCGCCGTCAACCCGGTCGCGGTCCGCGCCGACGGCGTGCGCTACACCGCGCTGGAGGCCGGCTACCGGGTCGAGCACCCCGGGGTGGCGGCCGTCTCGCCGCACGGCGGGCTGCGCCCGCTGGCCGCCGGGCGGACGGCGGTCACCGTCCGGGCGCACGGGCTGGCCGCGCACACCGAGGTCGCCGTCGACCCGGAGCTGCCGGCCCACCCGGTGCTGGAGGTGACCGTGACCGTCCCGCCCGGCACCCCCGACGACGCCCCGGTGATGTTCGGCCCGCTGCCCTGCGCCCCGGCCGGACCGGGCCGGTTCCGCGGCCGGATCGCGGTGCCGCGCGGCACCGGCTTCGACGGCGGCATCTCGCGCGGCTGGGGCCTGGACGCCGTCGACGCCGACGGCCGGCGGGTGCTGCACCCGCTGCGGGTCGACCGCGACACCCGGCTCGACCTCACCGTCGAGCGCTGGCACCGGCCGGCGGACGGCATCTGACCCGCCCGCCACGACCCCCGCCCCCGCGACCCAACCCCCGCACCCCTCCCGGACGAAGGAGTCTCGGACCATGCGCCACCGGATCACCCGCCACCGCAGAACCGCCGCACTCGGCCTGCTCGCCCTGCTGGTCACGGCCTGCGGCTCCGCCACCCCCTCCGCCGGCCCCGCGCCCGCCGGCGGCACCGCCGCGGCGGACGGGCCGATGACCGCCCCGCCGATCGCCGCCGCCGAGGGCGACCTGGTGATCTGGGCCCAGACCCAGCAGGCCGCCGCCCTCCAGCCGCTCGCCGACCGCTTCGGCAAGGAGCACGGCGTCAAGGTCACCGTCGCCCCGCAGTCCGTCAACACCCAGCAGGCCTACGTCACGGCCACCAACGCGGGCAAGGGTCCCGACCTGGTGGTCGGCGCCTCCGACTGGCTCGGCAACCTCGTGCAGAACGGCACGGTCGCCCCCGTCCCGCTGACCGCGCAGCAGAAGGCGCTGTTCCAGCCCGCCGCCCTGGAGGCGGTGGCCCAGGGCGGCCAGCAGTACGGCCTGCCGTACGCGACCGAGACCCTGGTGCTGTTCCGCAACACCGAACTCGCCCCGGCCGCGCCCGTCACCTTCGAGGACCTGGCCGGCACCGCCCAGGACGCCGTCCGGGCCGGGAAGGCCGAGGTCCCGCTGGCGCTGCCGGTCGGCCAGCAGGGCAACGCCTACGCCCTGCAGCCGCTGTTCACCTCCGCCGGCGGCTACCTGTTCGGCAGCAAGCCGGACGGCGGCTGGGACACCGCGGACCTCGGGGTCGGCGGCCCGGGCTCGATCGCGGCCGGGGAACTGTTCAAGCAGTACGGGGAGAAGGGCGCCGGACTGTTCAACCGCTCGGTGGACACCAACGCCATCTCGCTGTTCACCGGCCGCAAGTCCCCCTTCCTGGTGGCCGGGCCGTGGGCGCTCGGGCAGGTCAAGCAGGCCGGTCTGCCGTACGCGATCTCCCCGGTGCCCGGCTGGGCGGGCAAGGGGCTGGCCCGCCCCTTCGTCGGCGTGCAGGCGTTCTACCTCTCCGCCAAGGCGAAGAACCAGCCGCTCGCCCAGGAGTTCCTGCTGCGCGCGATCGGCTCGGAGGAGGGCCAGCTGGCGCTCTACCAGGCCTCGCCCGAGCCGCCCGCGCTGACCTCGGCCCTCGCCACGGCCACCGCCGGTGACCCGGACATCGGTGCCTTCGCCGCGGCCGGCGCGGCCGGGCAGCCGTTGCCGACCATCCCCGCGATGAACGCGATCTGGGGCCCGCTCGGCCAGGCCGAGGCGAGCATCGTGGCCGGCGCCGACCCGGCCGAGACCATGCGCCAGGCGGGCGAGGCCATCCGCGCCGCCCTGGCCGGCGGTCACTGACACCCCCCGGCGCCCCGCGCCCCTCCCGGACGGACCAGGGACCATCCCCATGACCTCCCCCACCCTTCAGGACAGCAGGCGCCCGGCCGCCCCCGCCGCCGGGCCCCCGCGACGCCCGCCCCGCCGGGCCGGTGCCGTGACCGCGCAGCTGGTGAAGACCGCCCTGCTGTCCGGGGTCGCCGCGCTCGCCCTCTTCGCCGCGCCCAAGCTCTACCAGGCCGGCCACTGGGCCGCCCTCGGCGTCCTCGCCGCGGGGGCGGGGGCGACCTTCTGGATCTACCTCTCGCCGCGCCGGCTCGCCGCCAAGTACCTGCTGCCGGCCACCGTGCTCTTCCTGGCCTTCGTGGTCTACCCCGTGCTCCACATCGTCGCGGTCTCCTTCACCGACTACGGCGACGGGCACCTGCTCACCAAGGAGCAGGCCGTCCGCACCCTGGTCGACAACTCCGTGGAGCCCGTCCCCGACGGCGCCTCGTACACGCTCACCGTCGCCACCGAGCCGGCCGGCGGCCCGCTCGTCCTGCTGCTCACCGACCCGGCGACCGGCCGGACCGAGGCCGGCACCGCGCGCGGCCTGGCCCCCGCCCCGGCCGGCACGGTGACCGCGGCCGACGGCCGGGTGACCGCCGCACCCGGCCTGCGGATCCTCACCCTGGGCCAGGCCAACGGCCGTGCCCAGGAGCTGAAGGAGCTGCGGGTCCCGGTGGACGGCGGCTTCGTGGTCGGCCAGGGACTCTCCTCGGCCACCACCGCCCGGCCCACCCTGGTGCACGACGGCCGGGCCGACACCCTCACCGACACCCGCACCGGAACCGTCTACCGCGCCGGGGAGGGCCGGTTCACCGCCGACGACGGCTCCGGACGGACCCTGCCGACCGGCTGGCACCGCACCGTCGGCTTCGCCAACTTCACCGCCGTGCTCACCAGCCCGGCCGTCCGCGGCCCCTTCCTCGGCGTGCTCGCCTGGACGTTCGGCTTCGCGGCGCTCTCCACCGGGGCCTCCTTCGCGCTCGGCCTCGGCCTCGCCTTCACCCTGCACCACCCGCGGCTGCGCGGACAGCGGCTCTACCGCTCACTGCTCCTGCTGCCGTACGCGATGCCCGCGTTCATCGGCATCCTGATCTGGCAGAGCATGTACAACCGGGACTTCGGGCTGCTCAACCAGCTCCTGCACACCCGGATCGACTGGCTCGGCGACACCTGGAGCGCGCGCTTCGCGGTCGTCCTGACCAGCCTGTGGCTGGGCTTCCCCAACATGCTGCTGATCTGCACCGGGGTACTGCAGTCCATGCCCGCCGAGCTGAACGAGTCGGCGCGGATCGACGGAGCCGGGCCGTGGACCGCGTTCCGGGCGGTGACCTTCCCGCTGCTGCTGGTGGCCGCCTCGCCGGTGCTGATCTCCTCCTTCGCCTTCAACTTCAACAACTTCAACGCCGTCCAGCTGCTCACCGGCGGAGGCCCGTTCGACGGCGCGGGCGGTACGGCCGGCGCCACCGACATCCTGATCAGCTACACCTACCGGGTGGCCTTCGGCGGGCAGGGCGCCCAGTACGGCTTCGCCGCCGCCCTGTCGATCTTCATCTTCCTGCTGGTCGGCCTGATCACCCTGGTCGGCTACCGCCGCACCCGGGCCCTCGAGGAGCTCAACGCATGACCGCCACCGTCCGATGGCTGCGCCGCTTCGGCTGGCGGCACCTGGTCGCCGTCCTCGCCGTCTGCTTCGCGCTCCTGCCGCTGCTGTTCGTGTTCTCCGCCGCGCTCAACCCGCTGGGCAGCCTGCAGTCCTCCACGCTGCTGCCCGAGCACGCCTCGTTCGCCAACTTCACCGCGCTGTTCACCGACGAGCAGTACCCGTTCGGGCGGTGGCTGGCCAACACGGCGCTGATCTGCGGCAGCTTCGCCGTGCTCAACGTGCTGCTCGGGGTCTGCTCGGCGTACGCGTTCTCCCGGTTCCGCTTCCGGGGTCGGCGGGTGGGGCTGCTCACCGTCCTGCTGGCGCAGATGTTCCCGCAGTTCCTCGCGGTCGTCTCGCTCTACCTGCTGTTCGCCGAGGTCGGCGACGTGCTGCCGGCGATCGGCCTGGACACGCCCTGGGGGCTGCTCCTGGTCTACCTCGGCGGGGCGATGGGAGTGAACACCTGGCTGATGAAGGGGTACCTGGACACCATCCCGAAGGAGATCGACGAGGCCGCCAAGGTGGACGGCGCCGGGCACGCGCAGATCTTCTTCCGGATCATCCTGCCGCTGGCCGCGCCGATGCTGGTGGTGGTCGGGATCCTCTCGCTGACCACCGCGCTGAACGACGTCATCCTGGCCGGCATCTTCCTGACCTCCAACGAGTCCAAGACGGTGGCGGTCGGCCTCTACGGGATCATCTCCGGCCAGCAGGACCAGAACTACGGCCTCTTCGCGGCCGGCGCCCTGGTCACCTCGCTGCCGGTGATCGTGGTCTACCAGTTCCTCCAGCGCTACCTCGCCCAGGGGCTCACCGCCGGCTCCGTCAAGGGCTGAGCCGGCGGCGGGCCGGGGGCGTCAGGCGACGAACAGCCACTCCGGGCCGTAGGTGAAGTGGGGGTTGGCGGGGAGCTTGATCGGGTTGATCTTCTGGGCGGTGCGGCGCAGGTCGCCCATCAGGCCGATGGCCGGGAAGATGTCTTCCTGACCGGGGCCCCACGCGGCCTCCAGGGCGCGCAGCATGTCGCTGTACTGCTGGTTGAAGGTGTGCAGGTGCTCGGCGGTGGCCGCGTCGGGCTCGTTGCCGGGGGAGTTGGCCCAGCCGCCCTGGGGGACGCGGCCGACCGGGAAGGTGTCCGGCAGCGGCACGTCGGCGCCGTTGAAGTCGAACTGCCCCGTCTGCGGGTCGCGGACGAGCTTCTTGCCGACGGCGATCTCCTTGAACGCGTAGTAGTGGGCCAGCTCGCCCGGGGCGCCGGGGAAGGGGTTCTCCGGGGAGGCGGTGGTGCCCTCGCCCTGGGCCTGGATGACGTGGATGGCGGCCAGGACGTCACCGAGGGCGTTCATCGGGACGATGTCATTGCCGACCCCGTGGCCCGACCCGAGCGGGAAGCTCACCTGCTGCCGACCGGTGAGCAGGTGCGCGAACTTGGGGAAGACGTCGGCGATCCGCTGGTAGAAGGCGCCGATGGTGTTGCCGTCCGCGGCGAAGGCGAGCGGGTGCTCGGGCTTCTCGATGTCGGCGAACAGCGCGGCGGAGTCACGGCTCAGCCCGCTGAGGAACACCTCAAGCCCGGGATTGACGCCACCGGGCAGCTCCCCGGGGTACTTCGGCACGGTGAGCGGGTCCGTGAGGACGACGGTGCCGCCGATGCTGGTGAGCATGTTGGCGACCAGCCCGAAGTGCGACATCTCGTCGAAGACGATCTCGCGGATGGTGCGCCGTACCGGCTTGCTGTTGTCCTGGTCGGTGATCGACCACAGCGCGGTGGCGTACGGCGGGATGGTGGACAGCTCCAGCATGATCGCCCGCTGCAGCGCGTCCTTGAGCTCCTGCTCGGTCCAGTCCTCCTCCGCGATGCTCATCAGCCGGACGATGTCGGCACTCTCGTAGTCCAGAACCCCGGTGGTCATGATGCGTCTCCTCTCGATCGCTCGTGGCCGGACCGTAGTCGCGAACCGATCGCACCCGGACACATCTCGCCACTGCAGCCCACGAGTTCATCCGAACGGCCCCCGCCCAGCGCCAACGCCGGGCGGGGGCCGTCCTTCGTTCATCTGCCTCTTGGCTTGATGCCTGAGACGTGCGCGCGACCAGTTCCGCCCGCACACGCTGTGCGTGCCTCGCACGCCGACCCCGTCCGACATGCCTCAACTTCCGGGCTGAGGTCATCGGTTGCCACTAGGGCGACGGCAGGTCGAGAGTCGGAGGGCGAAGTGCGACGCAGAAGGTTCTTCGCGCTGGGAGCCGCCGGTGCCGGTGCGGCCGTCGTCGGCACAGGTCCGGCCGGCGCCGAGCCCGTAGACGTGCCGCCAGGCACCGACCTGCTGGAACAAGCGCTCTTCGAACCGGTAGCCCCGGTTCTCCTACCTGACCTTCCTGCCGCCCTGACACGGGCCCGGGCGGACTTCCGAGCCGCCCGCTACGACCGACTGCGGGCCACCCTGCCCGCCATCATCTCCGGTGCGCAGGCGGGGCGGACTGCGGGGCGTGTTCCGCCCGGGCTGGTCGGAGAGCTGTTCACGGTGGAGGCGACGGCTGAGCAGTGCGCGCTGTACCGCGTCGGGATCGCTACCGCCCTCGGCGATCCCGACGCGGGTGTTCAGTACGCTCTCGACCTCGACCCGACGCGGCTGCCCACGAAGGAGCGGCAAGCGCGGTACTTCACCGACACCGCCCGCATGTGGGATGCCCTGGGCGAGGACCGGCGGACGTACGAGGCGCTGCTCGCGATGGAGCGGGTGGCGCCCGAGGAGGTGCGCAGGCCTTCCGTCCGGGCAGTCACGGCCTGTCTCGTCCACTCCCCGGCCCGACTGCCCGGCCTGCGCCCCTTCGCCGCTCGAACCGGCGCCCTCGGAGCCTGATACTCGACCGGCCTACCGGCCGGACGGCCAGCTCGACGATCTCACCCCACCCGGCGCGAAGGCCCGGGCGGGGCGGGAAGAGGAAGGCCGGTGAATGGAACTGGCGACGAGCAACTGGGGTCGAAAGTGGAGGCGGGCTACGGGCGGGCCGTAGCGACCGCGTCGGTGCACTGCTCCGTCGTCAGGTCTTCGTCGGTGATGCCGAGTGAGGCGAGCACCGACCGCACGACGGCGAGCGCGGGGTCGAGGTCGTCCTCGGCTGCGGTGGTCTCCAGTTCGATGAAGACCCCGTCGATCTCGGGCACGCGTACGAGGGTGGCAAGGAACTGCCGGTCGCTGTGGCTGAAGAGGTAGTTGCGGCACCGCTTCTCGAACGCGATGCGAGGGACGAAGCCGAGCGCGCGGACGATCTCATGAGCGGCGTCCGAGTCCTCGACCCGTGTCTCGATTCGGGCTTGGATCCGGATGCCTCATCGACGCGGGCGCCCTTGTAGGTCAGCACGGTGCGATTTTCGGTGGGACCGTGCACGGTGCGGATGCGCAACTCGCGATCGGCATCCATGAACGACCCGTCCGGCGCGTCGTAGTAGGTGTCGCGGTACACCTCGGCGCGGCCGGTGCCGTACCGCTCCTCAAGGGACCTGAGCACACCTTCGGGGTCCCGGACCACTGCTTTCAGCTCCGCTTCGATCACTGCCTGTCCCCTCGTCAGATGATCCGCTCGGCCTCGCCCACCATGCCGTGGTAGTCACGCGGCGGCAGCGTTGAGCGGATCTCCGGTCCTCAGGCAATGCGGCCGAGGTGAATGACCACGATGGTCACCGTCTGCTCGGTGATTTCGTACAGGACACGGTAGAAGCCGATGTGGATGCGGCGGAGGTCCGGCGAGCCGTAGGCCGCAGAGCCCTCCGGTCGGGGATCCGAGGCCAGCAGGTCGACTGCGGCCATGACCTGACGAAGGCCGTCGGAGTCGTCCTTGAGGAACCGGGCGGCCGCGTTGATCGCTGGCTCGTCCCAGGTGATCTGGTAGGTCACTCACGCTCCAGGCCAAGGATCGACCGAACGTCCTCGTGCGGCACGCTCGCGGCGGTGCCGGCGGCCTGGCGGGCGCGGTAGCGGGCGATGGCGAGCTCGTCCTCCAGTTCGGCCAGTTCCTGCGGATTGATGAGGACGGCGGCGGGCTGGCCGTGGTCTGTGATGGTGATGCGTTCGCGACTGTGGGAGGCGCGGCGGACCAGAGTGCCGAATCTCGCTCGCGCCTCGGTGATGGGCAGAGTCTCACTCATGACAGAACTGTACACTTCACGCTCATTTCCCGTAGATGGAACTGCCCTGAGTCACGAAGGTCGACCCAGGGTGGTGGTCTTCCTTGCGGGAGGCAAGAGAGGCTGGGTGCCACTGGTGCGTGGCCGGTTCTCCCGCACGGGTGATCGGCCTGGCGGGCGATCGCACCTCGGGCACGGCCGGCCCCCGCCCGGTGATCCGGGCGGGGGTGTGTGCCTTATCCGGGCTGTGCCAGCTCCTCTGGGACCCCGCACGCAGGGTTGACAGCGACCCCAAGGCGACCCTAGGTATCGTCCCCCGGCCCGCCCCCGCCGCAGGAACCCCCGCCGCCCCGGGGCGCTGGGGGGGGGGTGTGAGGGGTGTGCGTCGTGGGGGCCCCCAA
>NZ_JBEOWI010000066.1:0-37244 GCF_040296005.1 Kitasatospora sp. NPDC002551
CCGCCCCGGCCGCGCCCAAGCCGGCCGGTGCGCCGACGCCGGGCCCGCGCCCCGCGCCGCGCCCCGCCGCGGCTCCGGCCGCTCCGGCGGCCGAGTTCTCCTCGCCGGCCCCCGTGGCCGGTGAGACCCAGGCCCAGCGCCCGGCCGCCCAGGCCCCGCGTCCGGCCGGTGCCGCCACCGGCGGTGCCCGTCCGGGCCCGCGTCCGGCCGGTCCGCGTCCGGGCAACAACCCGTTCACCTCGGGTAGCGCCACCGGTATGGCCCGCCCCGGCGACCGCCGTCCCGGCGCGCCGGGTGGGCGTCCGGGTGCGCCGGCCGGCCAGGGCGGCGACCGTCCGCGTCCGGGTGGCGACCGTCCCCGTCCGGGTGGCCAGGGTGCCCCCGGCGCCGGTGCCCCGCGTCCGGGTGGCGACCGTCCCCGTCCGGGTGGCCAGGGTGCCCCCGGCGCCGGTGCCCCCCGTCCGGGTGGCGCCCCGCGTCCCGGTGGCGCGCCGCGTCCGGCCGCTCCGGGTGCCCCGGGTGCCGGTGCTCCGCGCCCCGACGGCATGCCGCGTCCGGCCGGCCCGCGTCCGACCCCGTCGGGCATGCCGCGTCCGAACCCGGGCATGATGCCGCAGCGTCCGGCCGGTCCGGGCCCGCGTCCCGGCCCGGGTGGCCGCGGTCCGGGTGGCCCCGGTGGCCGTCCGGGTGGTCCGGGTGCCGGTGGCGCCCGTCCGGGCTTCCAGGGCCGTCCGGCCGGTCCGGGCTCGCGTCCGGCCGGTGGCGGCTTCGGCGGCCCCCGTCCCGGTGGCGGTGCCCCGGGCGGCGGCGGTGGCTTCGGTCCGCGTCCGGGTGGCTTCGGCGGCCGTCCCGGTGGCCCGGGTGCCCGTGGTGGCACGCAGGGTGCCTTCGGCCGTGGCCCCGGTGGCCGTCCGGCCCGTGGTCGCAAGTCGAAGCGGGCGAAGCGCCAGGAGTACGAGGCCATGCAGGCCCCGTCCGTCGGCGGTGTGATGCTGCCTCGCGGCAACGGCCAGACCGTTCGCCTGTCGAGCGGCGCCTCGCTGATGGACTTCGCGGAGAAGATCAACGCCAACCCGGCCGCGCTCGTCTCCGTCATGTTCAACCTCGGTGAGATGGTCACCGCGACGCAGTCGGTCTCCGACGCGACGCTGCAGCTGCTGGCCGACGAGATGGGCTTCCAGCTCGAGATCGTCAGCCGGGACGACGAGGACCGCGAGCTGCTGGAGTCGTTCGACATCGACTTCGGTGCCAACGAGGGCGACGAGGACCAGCTGGCCCCGCGCCCGCCGGTCGTCACCGTCATGGGTCACGTCGACCACGGTAAGACCCGCCTGCTGGACGCCATCCGCAAGTCCAACGTGGTGGCCGGCGAGGCCGGTGGCATCACCCAGCACATCGGTGCGTACCAGGTGGTCACCGAGGTGAACGGCGAGCAGCGCCCGATCACCTTCCTCGACACCCCGGGTCACGAGGCGTTCTCCGCCATGCGTGCCCGTGGTGCCAAGTCCACCGACATCGCGATCCTGGTGGTCGCGGCCAACGACGGTGTCATGCCGCAGACGGTCGAGGCGCTGAACCACGCCAAGGCCGCCGGTGTGCCGATCGTGGTCGCCGTCAACAAGATCGACGTCGAGGGCGCCGACCCGACCAAGGTCCGCGGTCAGCTGACCGAGTTCGGTCTGGTCGCCGAGGAGTACGGCGGCGACACCATGTTCGTCGACATCTCCGCGCGCCAGGGTCTGCACATCGACCAGCTGCTGGAGGCCGTGGTCCTGACCGCGGACGCCTCGCTCGACCTGCGGGCCAACCCCGAGCAGGACGCGCAGGGCATCGCGATCGAGGCCCACCTCGACAAGGGCCGCGGCGCCATGGCGACCGTGCTCGTGCAGCGCGGTACCCTCCGCGTCGGTGACTCGATCGTGGTCGGCGACGCCTACGGCCGCGTCCGCGCGATGCTGGACGAGAACGGCAACAGCCTCGCCGAGGCCGGCCCGTCCCGCCCGGTGTTGCTGCTCGGTCTGACCTCGGTGCCCCGCGCCGGCGACAGCTTCATCGTCGTCGACGAGGACCGCACCGCCCGCCAGATCGCCGAGAAGCGCTCGGCCCGCGACCGCAACGCCGCCTTCGCGCAGCGTCGCGTCCGGGTGTCCCTGGAGGACCTGGACAAGGCCATCGCCGCCGGCTCCATCGAGCAGCTCAACCTCATCATCAAGGGTGACGTCTCCGGTTCGGTCGAGGCCCTTGAGGACGCCCTCGTCAAGCTGGACGTGGGCGAGGAGGTCGAGCTCCGGGTCCTGCACCGCGGTGTGGGTGCCATCACCGAGTCCGACGTGGACCTGGCGATGGGCTCGGACGCCATCATCATCGGCTTCAACGTGCGCGCCGAGGGTCGTGCGCGCGCCGCGGCCGAGAAGGAAGGCGTGGACGTCCGGTACTACTCGGTCATCTACCAGGCGATCGAGGAGATCGAGAACGCCCTCAAGGGCATGCTCAAGCCGGAGTACGAGGAGGTGCGCCTCGGCGCCGCGGAGATCCGCGAGGTCTTCCGCTCCTCCAAGTTCGGCAACATCGCCGGTGTCCTGGTCCGCGACGGCATCATCCGCCGCAACGCCAAGGCCCGCCTGCTGCGCGACGGCAAGGTCGTGGCGGAGAACCTCTCCATCGAGGGTCTGCGCCGCTTCAAGGACGACGCGACCGAGGTCCGCGAGGGCTTCGAGGCCGGTGTGACCCTGGGCTCGTTCAACGACATCAAGGTCGAGGACATCATCGAGACCTACGAGATGCGCGAGAAGCCGCGCGCGTAAGCGGGTGGCTGCCGGGGCCGGTCGACGGGTGGAATTTCCGTCGACCGGCCCCGGTCCTGCTGTGTAGGGTCCGGGGAGCGGTCCGGTTCGGGACCGCTCCCCGAGGCCTTCAGGTCGGCGAGACCTGTCACACATGTTCGTGGGAACACTCACCTTCGACCTGCTCCTGGGCGACGTCCGGTCGCTCAAGGAGAAGCGGTCGATCGTGCGGCCCATCGTGGCCGAACTGCAGCGTAAGTACAGCGTGTGCGCTGCCGAGACCGGGAACCAGGACCTGCACCGGCGGGCCGAGATCGGCCTGGCGGTGGTGGCCGGCGAGGCCGGGTACGTCACCGAGGTCCTGGACAGCTGTGAGCGGTTGGTCGCCGGCCGCCCCGAGGTTCAGCTGCTCTCCGCCAGGAGGCGCTACCACAACGACGACGACGAATGAGAGCCGTGGAGCGGCGGCGCGAGTCGCCGTTCTCACACGGATCAGGACCGAGAGCGCCCACAAGGCTGGGCGCGGGCCGGTACTTTGGGGCAGGGGCCCCGACGGGTGCGCAGCACGCCCGGGTACCAGGCCCACTGCACGAGGAGGCAACGTGACCGACACCGCAAGGGCGCGCAAGCTCGCCGACCGCATCCAGGTGGTCGTCGCCCAGACCCTGGAGCGCCGGATCAAGGACCCGCGGCTCGGGTTCGTGACCATCACCGACGCGCGGGTGACCGGCGATCTGCGCGAGGCCACCGTCTTCTACACCGTCTTCGGTGACGACACCGAGCGCGAGGCCACGGCCGCCGCGCTGGAGAGCGCCAAGGGCGTGCTCCGCTCGGAGGTCGGCAAGCAGACCGGGGTGCGCTTCACCCCGACGCTGACCTTCGTCGCGGACGCGCTGCCGGAGAACGCCCGGAACATCGACGACCTGCTCGACCGGGCCCGGGCCATCGACGCCGCGGTGCGCACCACCGCCGCGGGCGCGACCTACGCCGGCGACGCGGACCCGTACAAGGTTCCGGCGTCCGAGCGTGACGACGAGGACGAGTAGTCATGGCGGGTGAGCCGGCGGCGGCCGGTTCCGCGGCCGGTACCGGTTCGACCACGGGGGCGTCCTCCACCGACACGGTGGAGGACGCCCTCGCGGTGCTTCCCGGACCCCGCGCCGAGGAGAGCGGGTTCGAGCTGGTCTGGCAGCAGGTGGTCGCGGAGATCGGGCGGGCCCGTTCGGTCGACCTGATCTGCCACATCTGCCCGGACGGCGACGCGCTCGGCTCCGCGCTGGCGGCCGGGCTGGCCCTGCGCGGGCTCGGCAAGGAGGTCCGGGTCTCCTTCGGCGACGACCCGCAGATCGTCCCCGAGTCGCTGGCCTTCCTGCCCGGCCAGGAGCTGATCGTGCCGGCCGAGGCGGTGCCCGACACCCCCGAGCTGGTGCTCTGCTTCGACGTCGCGGCGCGGAGCCGGCTCGGCCTGCTGCACGACAAGGCCTTCGCCGCGCCGGTGCTGGCCGTCCTGGACCACCACGCCTCCAACCCCGGCTTCGGCACCCACCAGTTGATCGACCCGAGCGCCCCGGCCACCGCCGTCCTGGTGGACGAGTTGCTGCGCCGGCTCGGCGTCGAGCTGGACCAGGACCTGGCCACCTGCCTCTACACCGGTGTCGCCACCGACACCGGTTCGTTCAAGTACCGGGCCACCACCCCGGCGACCCACGAGCTCGCCGCGCGGCTGCTCGCCACCGGCATCCGGCACGACCTCATCGCCCGGCAGCTGTGGGACACCTCCTCCTTCGGCTACCTCAAGGTGCTGGCCGGCGCGCTCGACCGGGCCGTCTACGAGCCGCGGGCGGCGGGCGGGCTGGGTCTGGTGTGGACCTGGGTGCCGTACCAGGACCTGGTGCTGTTCAGCGTGACCGTCGAGGAGATCGAGGGCCTGATCGACATCCTGCGCCGCCCGGCCGAGGCCGAGGTGGCGCTGGTGCTCAAGCAGGACCCGGACGGCACGCTGCGCGGCTCCTCGCGCTCCAAGGGCGCGGTGGACGTCGCGGCCGCCTGCGCCGAGCTGGGCGGCGGCGGGCACGTCTTCGCGGCCGGCTTCTCCGCCCGGGAGGACGTCACCGCGGTGGTGGACCGCTTCCGGGCCGCGCTGCGGGTTCGGTAGCCGCGCCCGGGTTCGGTAGTTTGGCGGTGCGGTTGATGTTTGCAGGGCTTTGACAGAGAGAACTTGATGAAGCGCAAAGGCACCGGCCCGGACGGCCTGGTCATCGTGGACAAGCCGGAGGGCATCACCTCGCACGGGGTGGTCGCCAAGCTGCGGTGGCTGGCCGGGACGCGGAAGGTCGGCCACGCCGGCACCCTCGACCCGATGGCCACCGGCGTGCTGGTCATCGGCGTCGAGCGGGCCACCCGGCTGCTCGGCCATCTGATGCTCACCGCCAAGACCTACGAGGCGACCATCCGGCTCGGCCAGACCACCGTCACCGACGACCGGGAGGGCGAGGTCACCTCCTCGGCCCCGGCCGGCGCGGTGAGCCGGGAGGCGATCGACGCCGGGATCGCCGCGCTCACCGGCGAGATCATGCAGGTGCCGTCCAAGGTCAGCGCGATCAAGATCGACGGCAAGCGGTCGTACGCGCGGGTGCGCGAGGGCGAGGACTTCGAGCTCGCCGCCCGGCCGACCACCATCCACGCGTTCACCGTGCACGAGCAGCGCGCGGCGGTGGCGGAGGACGGCACGCCGGTGATCGACCTCGACGTGACCGTGGAGTGCTCCTCCGGCACCTACATCCGGGCGCTCGCCCGGGACCTCGGCGCCGGGCTCGGCGTCGGCGGCCACCTCACGGCGCTGCGGCGCACCAAGGTCGGGCCGTACGGGGTGGAGTCGGCGCACACCCTGGAGCAGCTGGAGGAGAAGCTGGAGGTGCTGCCGATCGCCGAGGCCGCGGCGGCCGCCTTCCCGCGCTGGGACCTCGACGCCGACCAGGCGAAGCAGCTCTCGCACGGCGCCCGGCTGAAGGCGCCCGGGCTGGGCGTGGACGGGCCGATCGCGGTGTTCGGGCCGGACGGCACCTTCCTGGCCCTGGCGGAGGAGAAGGGCGGCCAGGCCCGCCCGGTCGCCGTCTTCGTCGGCTGACCGGGGCCGGCGCGCCGTCCGTACCCTCAAGAAGCTTCACCCGTACGGGGGAGCGCGCGAGGTGAACCGAGGTCGTGAACGGCGCGGGCGCGGTCGGTCCGCGCTCGCGCCGGGCAGGCTCCCCGGCGGCGAGCAGGTCGCCGCGACGCGTCCACTCCCGGGCCGGCCGGCCCTGCGGGGAGGGCTGCGGGCATGCCGGGACTGCGGGGCTTCAGGGGCTTTCCGGGGGAGGACGACGCCGGCGCGGCGGGCGACGCGGGCCGCTCGCTGCTGCGGATCCGCGACCGGGACGGGCGGTTGCGCGGGCTCGGCTTCGTCGTGGACCGGCAGGGCACCGTCCTCACCGCCCACGAGGCCGTCGCGGGCCTCGACGGGGTGGTGCTGCACCTCCACGGCGGACAGACCCGGGTGGTGGGCCCGGAGCACGTCCGGCCGCTGCCCGGGCACGGGCTCGCCCTGCTGAGCACCGGCCCGGCCGGCGGGCTGCCCGTCCCGCCGCTGCCCCTCGCGGCGCCGCCGCGGGCCGACGGCGGCGAGGTGCTGCTGGTACCCGTCCCGGTGCGGGGCGAGGGGCGCGCGGACGGGCGGACGGTGCTGCTGCGCTGCGGCGCCGCCGCGACCACCGGGGCGGTGTACCCGCAGGCCGACCGCTTCCACCTGATCGGCGGCGTGCTGCTGCTCGACGTGCCCTCGGCGGCGGACGCGGCGGCCGTCCCGGCCGGGGCGCCGGTGCTGGACGCGGGCAGCGGCGCGGTGGTCGCCGTGGTCGCGCCCGGCCTGCGGGCCCCCGGACGGCCGGGGCCGCCGACCGCCGTCCCGGTCCGGGGCGCCGGGGCGGACGATCCGGCGCTCGCCGAGGCGCTGGCACGCAACGCGGCCGAGGTGCCCGGGTACGGAAGCGCCCTCAACCCGGCCGGGGTGCTGCGGCTTACCGCCGCCCAGCTCACGGCGGCGGGCGCGGGCCCCGGCCGGGTGGCCGCCCTGGCCGCCGACCGGGTGGACCGCCCCGACGGCCTGGCCGAGTGGGCCGATCTCCTGGTGGCGGGGAGCACGGACAGCTGCGGGCCGCAGGCCGGGGTGGTGGCGCTGGTGGGAGCGGCCGGGTCGGGGCGCAGCACCGAGGCGGCGGCCGTGGCGGTACGGCGCGGTACCGGGGAGCGGCCGCAGCCCACGCTCTGGTTGCGCGGGGCCGACCTGCCGGCCGGTGACCTCTCGCTCGCGGGCGCGGTGGAACGCGCGCTCGCCTCGGCGGCGGCCGGACTGGAGGTGCCGCCGCCCGGGGCGGCGGCGGTGGCGGCGCTCTGCGCGGCGGCCGGGCGGCCGCTGCTGGTGGTGCTGGACGGCCCGGAGGAGGCGCCGGTGCCGCTCGACGCGGACTGGCTGCGGACCTCGGCGGGCTGGCTGGCGGCGGCCGGGGCGCGGCTGCTGGCCGTCTGCGGGGAGGAGGGCTGGGAAGCGCTGGCACCGGGCGGGACGGCGGGCGACTTCCTGGTGCCGGTCGCCGGCGCGCGGCAGCGGGCGGGGGCGGTGCGGGTGGTGGTCCGCCGGCTCGGTCCGCTGCCCGCCGAGGCGGCCGACCGGGTGCGCCGGCGCTACGGCCTGCCGCCGGGCACACCGGCGGGGGAGGACGCCCGGCACCCGCTGGCGCTCCGGCTGGCGGGGGAGCTGTGGGCGCAGGGGCTGCGCGGTGCGCCGGTGCGCCGCGGCGAGCTGTTCGCGGCCCACCTCGACCTGTGCTGCCTGCGGGTGGCCCAGCGGCTCGCCGGGGACGGCCGCACCCGGCGGCCGGGGGCCCACCGGCGGGGCGCCGTCCGGCCGGCCGGGGAGGACACCGGGCGGGTGCGGCGCACGGCGGCGGCGGTGGCCGGGCGGGTGCACGAGGCGGCGCGGCGGATGCTCGGCGCCGGGGAGGGGGGCCTGGACCGGGCCGCGTTCGAGGAGCTGTTCCCGGCGGCCGGCGGCTGGGCGACGGCGGTGCTGGCGGAGGGGCTGTTCGTCCCGGCCGGGCCGGGCCACCGCTTCGCGCACGGGGAGTTCGCGGACTGGCTGCAGGGTCTGCACCTGGACCTGGACGCGGCGCTGCGGCTGCTGCTCGGCGAGGCCGAGGACACGCCGCCGGTGCCCGCCGGGGCCGCCGGCGGGTGGGCGGGGAGCAGGACGCCCGGCCCGGGCGTCCTGGTGCCGCGGCACCGGATCGGACCGGTGGCCGCCGCGCTCCGGCGGATCGGCGAGACCTGGGGCGCGCCGGCGCTGGATCCGTGGCTGCACCGGCTCTGGCGGGCCGTGGACCTGCGCCCGCCGGGCAGCGAACCCGGCTGGTGGGCCGGCGCGCTGCTCACCGCGGGGCTGGTGGCCAGCCCCGGCATCGGCGAACACCGCGCGCTGCTAGAGCAGTTGGCCGACCGGATCGTCGAGCGGGCGGCCGCCGCGGGTGGGTTCGAGCGGCTGCCGGTGCCGGGGCTGGGCGGGTTCGGTCCGGCGTTCTGGGCCGGGCTCGGCCTGCCGGCGGAGCAGGAACTCGCCCTGTACCGGAGGCTGGTGGCCGCCGACGGGCCGGACCGGCCGTTCCTCGCCGCGGTGGCCGCCCGGCTGCGCGCCGACCCGCCGGGCGTGCTGCCGTCGCTGTGCGCCTGGTTCGACGATCCGCGCGGTCTGCCCGGCCGCCCCGGGGTCACCGTCGCCGATCTCGCGCACGACCTGCTGTTCGCCCACCGGGCGCTGGCCCTGGACGAGTTGACCGAGGCGCTGGCCGGGGCCGCGCACCCGCGGGCGGACGCCCTGCTGGCCGTGCTCGCCGTCGAGGAGCCCTCGGCGCTCTGCCGCGCGGTCGACCGCTGGAGCCACGACCCCCGGCCCGAACGGCATGTCGCCGCCGCGGTGCACGCGCTGCGCACCGCCCCGTACGCGCGCGGCGCCGGGCCGGAACTGCTGCGGTTCACCGCGCTGGCCCTGCTGGACCGGGAGGACGAGCCGGCCCTGCACGGCGCCGCGCTCGCCCTGCTGCTGCGGGACGGGCGCAGCCGGGCCGGGCACCTGCCGGCGGCGCTGGCCGTCTACCGGCGCGGCGAGGACCCGTTCCTGACCGCGCGGGCGCTGGCCCCGGCACTGGAGAGCCACCCGGAGCAGGTCCTCGCGGCGCTGGCGGACCGGCTGGGCGGTCCGGCCGCCGCGGACCCGGCCGGCGCGCCGGTGGCCGGGACGCTGCGGGTGCTGGCCGACGCCCGGGCGCCGCTGGCCGTGCGCTGCGCCGCGGAGCTGGCGGCCCGGCTGCTGCGCGAACGGCCGGGGCTGGCCGGTCCGGTCGCCGTCGACTACCTGGGCCGCCGGCTGGCGCACGGGACGGTGGAGGGGGCGGTGGCCCGGCTGGAGCTGCGGGTGCTGCTGAACAGCGCCCTGGCGGCCCGCGCGGTGGCCGTGCGCCGGCCGTTCGCCGAGGTGCTGTCCCGTCCGGTGCCCGACCCGGTGGCGGACGCCCTGCGCTGCGAGCTGCTGGACACCCTGCTGGCCACCGAGGGAGATCCGGAGGTGCTGGCCGCCGCCGTCGCCGGGCTGGCCGAGCACTGCGCGGCCGAGCGGCCGGCACGGGCCCGCGCGGTGCTGGTGCGGGCGGCGGCCGGGCTGCCGGACGCCGACGGGCTGCTGGTGCGCTGCGCGGGGCGGTCGGCGGCCTTCGCCGCGCTGCTGGCGCGCTGGCCGGGGGACGAACGCCCGGCGCGCCCGGTGGGGCCGCGGCTGGACCGGCTGCGCGCCCTGGTGGCGGCCGGGCGGGACCCGCAGTACGCGGCGGCGGAGGCCGAGCGCGCGGGCGGTTCCGGGGCGCCGCGGACGCCCGCGACCGGGCCTCGGAACCCGACGGAGCGCTCAACCTGCCTTCCGGTGCCGAACTCCGGACAGGCGCATGGCACGCTATAGGGGTTCGGGTTTTGAGCGTTTGAGCGTACGGACGGTACGCGCCGTAGGGAACAAGGAGCGGTCAGGTGCAGCGCTGGCGTGGCCTGGAGGAGATCCCCGATGACTGGGGACGCAGCGTCGTCACCATCGGCTCGTTCGACGGGGTCCACCGCGGACACCAGCTGATCATCAACCGGGTGGTCGAGCGCGCCCGCGAGCGGGGCGTCCGCTCGGTGGTCGTCACGTTCGACCCGCACCCGAGCGAGGTGGTCCGCCCGGGCACCCACCCGCCGCTGCTCGCCCCGCAGCCGCGCCGGGCGGAGCTCATCGAGGAGCTGGGCGTGGACGCGGTGCTGGTGCTGCCGTTCACCACCGAGTTCTCCAAGGAGTCGCCGGAGGAGTTCTTCCGGCAGGTGCTGGTGGACGCGCTGCACGCCTGCCTGGTCGTCGAGGGGCCGAACTTCCGTTTCGGTCACCGGGCGGCGGGCGACGTCACGCTGCTGGCCGAGCTGGGCCGGGCCGCGGACTGCGGCGTCGAGGTGGTCGACCTCCAGGTGCGCGGCGCGGCGGGCGACGGCGAGCCGTTCTCCTCGACGCTGACCCGCCGGCTGGTCGGCTCCGGCGATGTGGCCGGCGCGGCCGAGGTGCTGGGCCGCCCGCACCGGGTGGAGGGCGTGGTGGTGCGCGGCGCGCAGCGCGGCCGCGAGCTGGGCTACCCGACCGCCAACGTGGAGACCGTGCCGCACAGCGCGATCCCGGCCGACGGCGTGTACGCGGGCTGGCTGACGGCCGACGGCGAGCGGATGCCGGCCGCGATCTCGGTGGGCACCAACCCCACCTTCGACGGCACCACGCGCACCGTCGAGGCGTACGCCATCGACCGGGTCGGCCTGGACCTGTACGGGCTGCACGTGGCGGTGGACTTCCTGGTCTACCTGCGCGGGATGGAGAAGTTCGACTCCATCGAGGCGCTGCTGGACCGGATGGCCGACGACGTGAAGCGCGCCCGCGAACTGACCGAGGCCGGCTGACCGCCGCCGGACACCACGAGGGCCCGCCGACCGGGAGGTCGGCGGGCCCTCGGCGTGCGCTGCTACTGCTGTTGCGGCGGGGCGGGCGGCGGGTAGCCGTAGCCGGGCGGCGGCTGCTGCTGGTTGTCGTCGGGCAGGCCGTAGCCGTAGCCGGGCGGCGGCGGGGTGGCCGGCTGCTGCCACTCCGGCGCGGGCGCCGGTGCCGGGGACGCGGAGGCGGGCGG
Organism: Kitasatospora sp. NPDC002551; assembly: GCF_040296005.1. Taxonomy (NCBI): domain Bacteria; kingdom Bacillati; phylum Actinomycetota; class Actinomycetes; order Kitasatosporales; family Streptomycetaceae; genus Kitasatospora; species Kitasatospora sp. NPDC002551. The sequence continues at coordinate 11,057 of NZ_JBEOWI010000066.1, forward strand.
CGCGGGGTGCTGCGGCGGGTACCCGTAGCCGGGCGGGGGCGGCGGGGCCTGGCCGGGCTGCGGGGCCCACGGCGCCCCCGGCGCGGGCTGGACGCCCGGCTGGCCGGGCTGCTGCGGGTAGCCGTTCGGGTACGGCTGGCCGTAGGGCGGCTGGGCCTGCGGACCGGGCTGCGGCTGCGGGTAGCCCGGCGCCGGGGGCTGCGGCTGGGCCGCCTGCTGCTGGGGCTGCTGCCAGCTCGCCTGCTGGGCGGCGGCCTGCTGGGCCCGGATGATGTCCTCGCCGACCAGGGTGGCCAGGTCGAAGTACGCCTCGCGGACCTTGGGCCGCATCATGTCGAGGTTGACCTCGGCGCCGGCCGCCAGGCTCTCGTCGAACGGGACCACGACCACGCCCCGGCAGCGGGTCTGGAAGTGCGCGACGATGTCCTCGACCTTGATCATCTTGGCCGTCTCGCGGACTCCGGAGACCACGGTGATGGACCGCTGCACCAGGTCGGCGTAGCCGTGCGCGGAGAGCCAGTCCAGGGTGGTGGAGGCGGACGAGGCGCCGTCCACGCTGGGCGTGGAGACGATGATCAGCTGGTCGGCGAGGTCGAGCACCCCGCGCATCGCGCTGTACAGCAGACCGGTGCCGGAGTCGGTCAGGATGATCGGGTACTGGCGGCCCAGCACGTCGATGACCTGGCGGTAGTCCGAGTCGTTGAAGGTGGTCGACACGGCCGGGTCGACGTCGTTCGCCAGGATCTCCAGGCCCGAGTGCAGGTCCTGCGAGGTGAACTGACGGATGTCCATGTAGCTGCGCAGGTGCGGGATGGCCGTCACCAGGTCGCGGATGGTGGCGCCGGTCTGGCGCTTGACCCGGCGGCCGAGGGTGCCGGCGTCCGGGTTGGCGTCGATCGCGATCACCTTGTCCTGGCGCTCGCTGGCCAGCGTCGCGCCGAGGGCGGTGGTGGTCGTGGTCTTGCCGACGCCGCCCTTGAGGCTGATCACCGCGATCCGGTAGCAGCTGAGCACCGGGGTGCGGATGATCTCCAGCTTGCGGGCCTTCTCCGCGGCCGCCGCCTTGCCGCCGAACTGGAAGCGCGGCTGCTGGCGCTGCTGCTTCGGCTGGCTGCGCAGCAGCCGGTCCGAGGACAGCTCGACGGCGGCGGTGTAGCCGAGCGGCGCGCCGTGCGCGGTCTGCTGCGGGGCGCCGGACTGCTGGAACGCGACCGGCGCGGAATGCGGCTGTTGCCACTGCGGGGCGCCGGGCTGGGGCTGCGCCGGCTGCTGGTAGGCGTTGGTCTGCGGCCAGCCGCCGGCCCGCGGGTCGGCGGTGGGGGCCTGCCCAGGCTGCGGCGCCTGCTGGCCGGGCTGCGGCGTCTGCTGGGCCTGCTGGGCTTGCTGGGCTTGCTGGGCCTGTTGGGGGGCCGCCCAGGCGGCCGGGTCCTGCGGGTAGGGCTGCGGCTGGCCCGGAGCAGCGGGGTAGGGCTGCGGCTGGGCGGGGCCCGGGTACGGCTGGGGCACCGGGACGGCGGCCTGCGGCTGGGCGGGGCCGGGCTGCGCGGGAGCCGACGGGTCGGCCGGCGGCCAGCCCTGGCCGACCGGCGGCGCGGGTGCCGGAGCGGGCTCCGGCACCGGCACGGGGACGGCATGCGCGGCCGGCCCGGCAGGCGCGTGCGGCGCCTGCCCGGCGACGCCCGGGACGGCCGCGGGGGTGGGGGTGGGAACGGGAGCCGGGGCGGGCGCGGCGGCCTCGGCCGGCTGCGGCTGGACCGGCGGCTGCGGCACGGTCTGGGCGGGAGCCGGGACCTCGACCTGCGGCTGAACCGGAACGGTCGGCGGCGCGACGGCCGGCGGCCCCGCGGCAGGCCCCGCCGCGGGGCCGGGCCCGGCCGCCGCCGGAGCGGCCGCATCGCCCGGAGGGGGCGTCACCTGGGCACTCGCGGCGGTCGCGCCCGGAGCCGGCGCCGGAGCGCCCGCGGCGTCCGTCTGCACGTACCAGGACGGGGGAGTGTAGTCGGGCGCGTCGGACCAGTCGTCGTCGTCCTCCGCCGCGTTGTCGCCGACGTAGACGCCGTCCCGATCGCTGCTCACCTAGGCTCCCTCGTGTTCGCCGCCGCACGTTCGCGGTGCCGTTGCCGTCTCACAGCCTAGGCCGTGGGCCACCCCCGGCTGAAGGCGGTGCCGCATCTCCGGAAGGGCCGCGGAAGGGCCGCCGAGGGGCCGCGCGGGTCAGTCGAGGCGCCGCGGACCGCCCAGGACCTGCTGTTCCGCCTGGCCCGCCACGATCCGGACGTACTGACGGTTCATCCGCGTCGTCCACAGCGTCAGGTCGTCCGGCAGCGACGGCAGCGCGGCCACCTCGCCCGGGCCGAGCGAGAGCACCCGCCCGATCAGCTCGGCCTCCTCCGGCATCACCCGCTGCACCCCGACCAGGTCGGCCGAGTTGAGCACCCGGACGGCGTTCGGCCCCAGGTGCGGCACCAGCGTCAGCACGGTCTGCCAGGGCGTGGCGGAGAGCCGGCTGCGCGGCGGGCGGGCGCCGAGGTCGCGCACCACGAGCACCGGCGAACCGACCGAGGCGCCCTGCGGGCCGAGCCGGCCGGGCTGGTGGACCGTCACGCACGGCTGCCCGCCGCCCGCGGCCTGCGCCATCGGGCCCCAGAGGTGGGCGCGGGCGGTCTCGACGGCGATCCGCGCGCCGGTGGCGGCCGCCCGCAGCGCGATGACCTGTGCCGTCCACAGACCGCCGACCAGCACCAGCTCGTGGGCGCTGGGCCGGAACAGGCCGAGGACGGCGGGGCGCGCCTGGTGCACGTCCTCCCCGATCAGCACGCCGTCGTCGCCGACCGGGAAGGACATCGCCTCCAGCTCCGCGAGGGCCAGTACGTGCTTCTCCCGGCGCGGGCCGCGCAGCCCGAAGCCGGGCAGCAGCCGGGGCCGGACCCGGGGCTGCGGCTCGGCCCCGCTCTGCGGGGCGACGGGGTGGGTCCGGTACGCCATCAGGAAGCACCTCCCAGGGGCAGGGTGGCGAGGACGCCGGGGGCCTGCTCCAGGTCGAGCCGGGTCAGGCCGAGCCCGGTGCTCTGGGCCCGCGCCTCCACCTGGCGGCCGAGTTCGACGGCCTCGCTCTCGCTGCGCCCGGTCACCCGGAGGTGGCCGCTGAGCGCCACCGAGCCGCCGGTGCCGTGACCGGCCGTCAGGCTGAAGGTGCTGGCCAGCGCGGGCGCCCCGGTGACCAGGTTGACCAGGTCGGGGACGGCGATCCGGCCGGGGGCGCCGCCGGGGCGGCCGAGCTGCGGCCAGCGGGAGATCCAGTAGGTGCTGTGCCAGCGGTCGTCGACCCGCCAGAACCGGTTGGTCTCCTGGGTGCGCCGACCGCTGCCGCCGCCGCTGCCGCTGCCCTGGCGCCCGGCGGTGGCCAGCGGGTTGACGCAGCTGGAGATGGCCAGGGCGGCGATCAGCTCGCGCTCGTCGAGCACGGTGACGTTGAAGCCGGCGCTGTTCAGCCGCCCGGCGAGCTGGTCGGTGACCCGCTGGAGCGCCTTGCGGGCGCCCTGCTCGCCGCCGCCGCGGGCGCGCACCGCGCCGGCGGCCCGTTCCGGGTCGAGCTTGAGCGCCACCCAGGTGAGGCGCAGCGCGGGGGTCGCGGTGCCGTCCGCGAGCTCGCGGTAGGCGCGGGCGGCCAGCGACTGCTCGGGCAGGTGCGGCGCGGGCGCCGGCTGGGTGTGCTGGACCAGCTGGACCGACTCCAGGGCGATGTCGTCGACCCGCAGCGCGGAGCAGAGAACGTCCAGCGGCAGCGGCCGGGCGGTGCGGGCCGGACGCAGCGGCAGGTCCTTGGCCTGGACGAGCAGGACCGCGCTGAGGAAGGTGCCGTCGCCGACCATGCCGGTCTCCCGGCGCACCGGCCGGCCGCCGAAGTCGGCCTCGGTGGCGTGGGTGCAGGTGCGCAGGGCGGGTTCGAGTTCCAGGGCGGGGGCGAGCGCCGGGTCGGTGCCGGGCGGCGGGACGTGCGCGCGGGCCCGCTTGCGGCGGGCCTTGAGCGCGGAACGCACCCGCAGCGCCTCCGGGACGGTGCGTCCGCGCAGCGGCACGATCGCGAGCAGGACCAGGACGAGCGCGACGGCACCGAAGCCGCCGGCGACCGGCCGGCTGATCGTCCAGCCGACCGCGACCAGCGCCACCGCCACCTCGACCAGCACGAGCTGCTGGAGCCTCAGCCGCCCGCCGAGCAGTCCGGGCCGCGGATGGACGCGCACCGGGACGGGGCCGTCGCCGCCGCCGGAACGGGCCGGGCGGGCGCCGTGGTCCGGTGCGGGGGAGCCGTCGGTGTCGGCCCGGCCGCGTCGTGCGGAGCGGCGCGCACCGCTGCCCCGTGCCGTGCTCCGGCGCCCTGGAGCGGTCTGGCTTGGCATCCCCCGAGTGCCCCTCTCTGGTTCGGTTGTCGCGGCCCGGCTGGCCGGTGCGTGAACCGTACCCGTACCGTACTCACCGTCTGCTGCCGCATCGTAGAGGGTTCGAGCGTGTTCTCGCCCGGGGGGTGCGGGGCACGGGGCAGGACGGTCCGACAGGGGAGACGACGAGGATGGCATCGCGCCGCGACGAGCTGAACGCCTACACCTTCGCCCGCAAGCGCACGGTCGCGGCCTTTCTGCTGCCCGGTGGCGGGGGGAGCGACGAGGACGCGCCCCGGCCGGTCAAGGCGGTGCTGCCGAGCGTGATAGTCGGCGCCCTGGTGGTGGGCGGCTTCGGTCTCTGGGGGGTGTTCAAGCCCAGCGCGCCGGTGGGCTGGGACGAGGGCAAGTACATCGTCCAGGGCAAGCAGAGCACCACCCGGTACGTGGTGCTGACCGACCCGGACGGCAGGACCAAGCGGCTGCACCAGGTGCTGAACATGGCCTCGGCGCGGCTGGTGCTGCCGGTGGACTCCAAGGTCGTGGTGGTCGACGACGGCGTGCTGGACCGCTACCCCAACCACGGTCCGACGATCGGCATCCCGTACGCGCCGGACAAGCTGCCGAGCAAGGAGAACGCGAGCCGGCCGATGAAGTGGTCGGTCTGCGACCGCCCGGGCGACGAGCAGGGCGGCACCGTCGACCAGGCGGTGTTCGTGGCGGGCGGCGCCGACGCGGAGGCGCTCGGCGCCAAGGACCGGAAGCTGGACGTCGGCCAGACGCTGCTGGTGCAGCAGGCGGACGACCCGCAGGTGACCGCCTCCGGCCAGGGAGCGGGCCAGGGCAAGCAGCGGCTGTTCCTGGTGGACGACAAGGGCCGCAAGCACGCGATCGGCGGCCCGGAGGACTCGGACACCACCCGCTCCCAGCTGATGTGGGCGATCTTCGGGGCGACCGCCACCCCGCAGAAGGTGAAGAAGGACTGGCTGGAGACCCTCGTGCCGGGCAACGACATCGTCTTCCCGAAGATCGACGGGCTGGTCCCGGACACCAGGACCGCCAACTCCACGGTGCCGCTGCAGAACCCGGCGGACCGCAAGGTCGGCCGGCTGGTGCGGTTCGGCGAGAAGCACTACGTCGTGGGCAAGAACCAGCTGCTGCTGGTCACCCCGTTCCAGGCCGAACTCATCCGGCAGAACCCGGCGTTGCAGCCGCTGTACAACCAGGACGCCGACAAGAGCCCGCGGATCGACCCGCTGACCCCGGCCGAGCACGCCGCCGTCAACAGCGATGTGCCGCTGATGGCCTCGGGCGCCGCCGACTGGCCCGTCAGCACGGGCGCGCCGGCCAACAACTGGAAGGCGCCGAAGGACGCCCGCCCGGTGGTCTGCAGCACCTTCGACGGGGTGGCGGAGGACGGCCGGACGCCCCGGCGCAGCGTCTGGGCCGGCCCGGACTACCCGGTGCGCTACAGCAACGGCGCGTCCACCGCGCACGTGACGCCCGGTCACGGTCTGTTCTACCGCGCCCTGGACAACTCCGCGGAGGGCTCCGGCACCGACTTCCTGATCACCGAGACCGGGCTGCGCTACGCGGTGCCGGCCAGCAGCGAGGGCGGCAAGGGCGGTCAGACCACCGCACCGGCCCAGCCGGGTCAGCCGGCCGGCCAGGGCGGGGCGCCGAAGACCCCGTCGGCCCAGCCGGCGACGCCCTCCGGCCCGCCGCAGCCCGAGGAGGCGGGCGGCAACCAGGCCCGGCTGGGCTACCAGGGCCTGCAGCCGGCGCTGGTGCCGCAGCAGTGGTCGAACCTGGTCCCGGCCGGGCCGGCGCTCAACGCGAAGAGCGCGGCGCAGCAGCAGAACGCCTGAGGAGCCTGGGGCTGGGCGGTGCAAAGGAATTGGTCGCGATGTCATGGCTTGGTAACCGACCGTCGCCCAGTGTTGGGTGAGCTGCGTGTGCCGACTACAGTGCTGCACGACATCACACCGGTGATGCCCGGGGGCCGGAGACGCCCCCCGGTCACGAGGTCTGTCTCATGGGGGACGGTAGAGCATGGCTCAGTTCAGGACGACCGCTCAGGAGATGCTGGCGTTCGCCAAGCACATGGACGAGGTCATCAACCAGATCAACACCGAGATCAACGGCCTGAACAACCTGGTGGGTTCGATCACCGGCGGCTGGCAGGGCCAGGCCGCGCAGGCGTACACCAACCTCCAGGGCCAGTTCAACACGGACGCCCAGGAGCTCAACAAGTCGCTGCGCGCGATCAAGGACGCGATCGAGCTCACGACCCAGAAGTACTCCCAGGCCGACGCCGACCAGCAGGCGATCTTCGGGTCCGCCGCCTCCGGCGCCTGATCCCCGGCTCCGTCCGTTCACCCCGCGACGCGCACCCGGGCTGACCGGGTGCCTCGCAGCCTCGACTAGGAGACATCGTGGCCGACCACATTCTCGTCAACTTCGAGTCCATCAAGAACGCCAGCTCGGAGGTCCGCCGCACCGCGGGCACCATCAAGCACCAGCTCGAGGAGCTGAAGGCCGGCGTCACCAAGATCGCCGCGAGCTGGGAGGGCGCCGCCCAGCAGGGCTACCGGGCCCACCAGACCAAGTGGGACGAGCGCGCCAACCACCTGCAGCAGGTGCTGGAGCAGATCGCCAAGTCGCTGGACAACGCGGCCGAGAGCTACCGGAGCACCGAGAACCGCAACGCCTCCCTCTGGACCGGCTGACGCTTCACGGCCCGAACGCCGCGCGCCGAAGGGCGGGTGCCCCGAGCGGGCGCCCGCCTTCGGCGCGCGGGCGTGCAACCAGGTGGACGACATGAGGGGTGGCAGGGTGCCGGTGGTCAGGTACCGGACGGTGGCCGCGGCGGCGGCCGCGCTCGGGCTGCTCGGCGGCCCGCTGACGGTGCCGGCGGCGGCGGACGGGCCGGGCATCTCGGCCGCGGGGGAGTGCGGCAAGAACGCCCAGAACGTGCAGGCCGTCCCGTGGTCGCTCCAGCGGATGGTGCTGGACGAGCTCTGGCAGGGCGGCACGGTCACCGGTGCCGGGGTGCTGGTCGCGGTCATCGACACCGGGGTGGACGACCAGAACCCCCAGCTCGCCAACAAGGTCCTCGACGGCGGCTCGCTGCTCAAGGACAAGGAGGGCAAGCCGGTCGAGGGCGGCGGCAAGGACGACCGGGTCGGCCACGGCACCAAGGTGGCCGGCATCATCGCGGCCTCCCGCAGCGAGCAGACCGGCTTCGTCGGCATCGCCCCGGGCGCCGTGATCCTGTCGATCCGGCAGAACGACGCCGAGGGCAACGGTGACGTGCACTCGCTGGTCGCGGCCGTCAACTCGGCCGTCCAGCAGGGCGCCAAGGTCATCAACATCTCGCAGGACGTGCGCGGCGCGGGCGACACCCGGTTCGTCGGCTACGACGAGCTGAAGGCCGCGATCGACAACGCGGAGGACAAGGGCGTCGTGGTGGTCGCCTCCTCCGGCAACGACGGCAAGAAGGGCGACACCTATCCGGCGGCGTTCCGCACGGTGCTCGCCGTCGGCGCCTCCGACCGCAACAACGAGCGCACCTACTTCTCCCAGTACGGCGACTTCGTGGACGTCGCGGCCCCCGGGGTCGACATGCTCTCCACCGTCCCGCGCGGCGGGCAGTGCGTGGACAACGGCACCAGCTTCGCCGCGCCGTACGTGGCCGGCCTGGCGGCGCTGCTGGTCGGCGCGCACAAGGACTGGAAGCCCAGCCAGGTGCGGGCCTGGATCGAGCAGACCGCGCAGCGCACCGACCACAAGGCGAACGAGTACATCGGCTGGGGCGTGGTCGACCCGGTGAAGGCGGTGACCACGGCGCCCGCCGCGCCCGCCGACCGCCCGGTGGCGGACCCGCCGGTCGAGCTGGCCTCCGCCCCGATCGTGCCGCGCCCGCTCGGCCTCGGCGAGACCCAGGCCGACCGCGACGGCCGCACCGCGACCTACGTCCTGGGCATCGGCGCCCTGCTGGTCGCGCTGCTGATCGGCGGCGGCGTGGTGCTCCGCGACCACCGTCGACGAACCTGACGGCCGCCTCCCGCGTCCGGCGGGGTCGTCCCGAGCCCGGCGAGCCGGTGACGCTCAGGAGGGGGCCCGCGGACGCGGCAGTGCCCCGGGCCAGGGGAGCCCGGGGCACTGCCGTGTGGGGGAGGGTGGGGGTTCGGGGGAAGGGGTCAGCCCTGCTGGTCCTCGGGGAGGCTGATCACCCAGTGGGTCTCCTGGCGGGGGCGCAGGTAGAGCAGCCAGTAGAGGGTGGCGGCGGCGGTGATGCCGCCGGTCCACAGCAGCGGCACCACGTCCAGCTGGGTGATGACGTAGCCCAGGACCACGATCAGCACGACCGGGACGGCGGGCCACAGCGGCATCCGCCAGGCGGCGGCGTGCTTGTGGTGCTTGCGGCGGGAGAGCAGCGCGGCGATCGCGACCAGCAGGTACATCCCGGTGACGGCGACGCCGGTGATCTCGCTGAGCAGCTCGCCCTTGACGTAGCAGAGCGCGGCGCCCGGCAGGCCGACGGCCAGGGTGGCGATCCACGGGGAGCCGAACCGGCCCAGGGTGCCGAAGGCCTTGTTGACCGGGCCGGGCCAGGCCTTGTCGCGGGCCGAGGCGAACAGCACCCGGGAGTTCTGGATGACCATGACGATGCCGGCGTTGATGATGGCCAGCGCGACGCAGAGGCTGATGAAGGTGCCGACCGCGGAGTTGCTCCAGGCGGTGACCATGCCGGAGATGTCGCCGGAGCTCAGCGTCGCCAGGTCGGGGGCGCCCATGGTGATGGCGGCGACCGGGACGAGGAGGATCGCGGCGGAGATGCCCAGCGTCCACAGCACGGTGCGCGAGACGTTGCGGCGCGGGTTCTCCAGCTCCTCGGAGAGGTAGACGGCGGTGGAGAAGCCCTGGGTGATGAAGAGCGCGATGCCGAGGGCGCCGATGATCGCGCCGACGCTCACCGTGGTGGTGACGCCGTCCTCGCCGGTGACCACGCCGTGCAGCATGCTGGGCGCGCCGCTGTTGGCGTGGGCGAAGCCGAGCACCGACACGACGCCGGCCGCGACGACCTCCAGGACCAGGAAGATGCCGGTGATCCAGGCGTTGGCGCGCAGGTCCAGCAGGCCGGCCAGGGTGGCGGCGAGCATCACCGCGGCGCCGGCCAGCGGCTTGTCGACGTGCAGCACGGGGGCGAGGTAGTCGGCGGTGCCGAGGGCGATGACCGAGGGGACGATCATCACCACGATCAGCGAGAGCACGAAGACCAGCCAGCCGGCCAGGCGCCCGGCCAGGGTGCCGACCATCGCGTACTCGCCGCCGGCGCTGGGGATCAGGGTGCCGAGCTCGGAGTAGCAGAAGGCGACCGCGATGCAGAGCACCGAGCCGATCGCGATGGCCAGCGCGGTGGCGCTGCCGATGCTGGAGAACAGCTCCGGGACGATCACGAAGAGCGTGGAGGCCGGGGTGACGCAGGACAGCGTGAGCAGTGTGCCGCCGACGACGCCGATCGAGCGCTTGAGCGTCTGCTGCTGGGTGTCGGGCGCGCCTGCGGCGGCCGCGGCGGGGGCCGCGGTGGCGGGCGGGCGAAGCGTGTCGGTCATGTGGCATCCGATCGGCTCTGTGCTGGTCCTGGAGAGGGAGCGGTATCGCCTCCGCTGGCTGCTGGCTCGGTTTATGGTCCTGTCGCTCCCGGGCCGCCATGGAACCTTGGCCGTATCGATCGCGTCAATGCCGGAATCGCTTCGGAATCCGTTGCTGTACGGCGTATAAACATGCGATCCGATGATCACTAACTGTCATCACTATGTATGTCCGACTTGTTACTTTCGCCACATCGCGCTTGAATCCAAGGTGAACGCCAGGTTGCATGCACCTATTCAAAGGCGCTTCCGGAATGCGGGGGCAGGTCGGCCGGACACCCCGGCGCCGCCCGCCGGGCACCGGGCCGGGTACGGGAACCGCAGCCCCCGCCCGGAAAGATCTAGGTAACGTTTCGGCACGTGGGACGACGGAAGGGGCCGGATCCGAGGACCCGACCCCTTCGAACACGCTCCGTGACGAGAACCGGCGGCTACGGCGCCGGCAGCCAGCCCGTCTGCACCATCTGCCCGCTGGTCACCCGGCGCGAGACGTACACGCCCCGGCCCGGCGGCAGCGCCTGCGGCTTGACGGTGCCCAGCAGCGGGCCCTCGTCCCGGTTGCCCGAGAGCAGCACGCCCTGGCCGCCCAGCTCGCGCATCCGCTGCATGAACGGCTCGTACAGCGAGCGCCCGGCGCCGCCCGCGCTGCGCGCGACGATCACCCGCAGGCCGATGTCCCGCGCGAACGGCAGGAACTCCGCGAGCACCGCCAGCGGGTTGCCCGAGGAGGTCGCCACCAGCTCGTAGTCGTCGACGACCACGAACATGTCCTTGCCGCTGTACCAGCTGCGGTTGCGCAGCTGCTCGGCGGTCACGTCCGGCCCGGGCAGCCGCCGCGCGCAGGCCCCGCGCAGCATCTCGACCACGGACGTCATGGCCGGCTGCGCGGCCGCGTACTCCACCAGGTACTCCGGCGGGACGACGCCGAGCAGCGCGCGCCGGTAGTCGCCGACCACGATGCCGGCCTGGTCCGGGGTGTACCGCTCGGTGATCTGCTTGACCAGCATCCGCAGCAGCGCGGACTTCCCGGACTCGGTGTCGCCGAAGACGATGAACAGCGGGTCGGTCTCGAAGTTGACGAAGGCCGGCGCCAGCTCCGCCTCGTCCACGCCGAACGCGACGCCCCGCTCCGGGTGCTCGAAGCCCTTCGGCAGCGAGTGCCCGTCCAGCACCGCTGGCAGCATCCGCACCTGCGGCGCGCGCGGGCCGGTCCACGCCCCGGCGACCGCCGAGACCAGCCCGGTCACGCCGTTCTGCAGGTCCTCCACGGAGCCGGAGCCGTCCAGCCGGGGCAGACCGGTGAGGAAGTGCAGCCGGTCCGCGGTGACACCGCGCCCCGGCACGGCCGGCACGTTCTGCGCCACCCGGCGGTCCACCTCGGACTCCATGGAGTCGCCGAGCTTCAGCTCGGTCCGGTTCTGCAGCAGGTCCTTGAGCGCCGGGCGGACCTCCGCGTACCGGGCCGCGGTGATGATCAGGTGGACGCCGTAGCCCAGGCCCCGCTGGGCGATGTCGCCGATCACCGGCTCCAGCGCCTCGAACTCCTGCTTGAAGGTGTTCCAGCCGTCGATCACCAGGAAGACGTCGCCGAACTGCTCGTCCGGCAGCGCGCCGGAGGCCCGGCGGGCCCGGTAGGTGACGATCGAGTCGAGCCCGGTCGCGCGGAACAGCTCCTCGCGCCGGTTCAGCACGCCGTGCACCTCGGAGACCATCCGGCGCACCTTCTCGGCGTCCAGCCGCCCGGCCACCCCGCCGACCTGCGGCAGCTCCTGGAGCGACTGGAAGCCGCCGCCGCCGAAGTCCAGCAGGTAGAACTGCACCTCCAGCGGGGTGTGGGTGAGCGCGAACGAGGCCACCGTGGTGCGGATCATGGTCGACTTGCCGGAGCGCGGACCGCCGACCACCAGACCGTGGCCGGCCGCCCCCGCGTAGTCGTGGTCGAGGATGTCGCGCTTCTGGTCGCGCGGCTTGTCGACGATGCCGACCGGCACCCGCAGCCGGCCCAGCGCCCCGTACTGCGGCGCGGTCAGCCCTCGCTCGGCGGTCGCCTGCAGCGGCGGCAGCAGCTGGTCCACGCTCGGCGGGGCGTCCAGCGGCGGCAGCCACACCTGGTGCGCGGCCGGTCCCTGGCCCGCCATCCGCTGCACGAACACGTCCAGCACGGTGTCCGCCAGGGCGTCGTCCGGCTCCTCGACGATCGGCTCGACCTCCTGCACCAGCGGCTCGGTCACCGGCACCTCGGCCGCGGTGAACCGCACCGGCCGCGCGGTCACCAGCCGGCCACCGGTCGACCGCTGCTGCCCCGGCGCCCGGTAGGGCCCGGAGACGTACGCCGCCTTGAACCGCTCCATCACGTCGGTGCCGAACTTCAGGTAGCCGACGCCCGGCACCGGCGGCAGGTGGTACGCGTCCGGGACGCCGATCGCCGCCCGCGACTCGGCCGCCGAGAAGGTGCGCAGACCGATCCGGTAGGAGAGGTAGGTGTCCAGACCGCGCAGCTTGCCCTCCTCCAGGCGCTGCGAGGCCAGCAGCAGGTGCACCCCGAGGGACCGGCCGATCCGGCCGATCTGGATGAACATGTCGATGAAGTCGGGCTTGGCGGTGAGGAGTTCGGAGAACTCGTCGATGATCAGCACCAGTGACGGCAGCGGGTCCAGCGCCGCGCCGGCCGCCCGGGCCCGCTCGTACTCGTGGATGTTCGCGTAGTTGCCGGCCCGGTGCAGCAGCTCCTGGCGCCGGTTGAGCTCGCCCTCGATGGCGTCCCGCATGCGGTCCACCAGGGTGAGCTGGCCCTCCAGGTTGGTGATCACCGCGGAGGTGTGCGGCATGTCCGCCATGCCCGCGAAGGTCGCGCCGCCCTTGAAGTCGGCGAGCACGAAGTTCAGCGTCTCCGAGGAGTGCGTCATCGCCAGGCCCAGCACCAGGGTGCGCAGCAGCTCGGACTTGCCGGAGCCGGTCGCGCCGACGCACAGGCCGTGCGGGCCCATGCCCTCCAGCGCGGCCTCCTTGATGTCCAGGTACACGTGCTCGCCGCCGGCCCCGACGCCGATCGGCACCCGCAGCCGCTCGTGCTGCGCCCGCTGCCGCCAGCTGCGGGTCACGTCGAAGGAGCCCGGGTCGCCGGAGTTCATCAGGTCGGTGAAGTCCAGGTTGGACAGCAGCGGTTCGTCGTCGCCGCCGGCCGAGGCCCGGTACGGCGCCAGCTGCCGGGCCAGCGCCTCGGACTGCCAGGCGGAGAGGGTGTCCGGGGCGCCGGAGTAGGTGGCGCCGGAGGCCGAGCGCAGCACCAGCTCGTCCGGCGAGACCGTGACGACCAGGTGCCCGGTCGGCTCGTCGAGGTCGCCCGGGACCACCTCGACGATGGTCACCCCGTGCACGCCCTCGGCGCCGGCCAGCAGCGAGTCGTGCGGTACCGACGCGCCGTCCATCACCACGACGATGTGCGGCTGGTCGGGCGCCGGCGCGGCGTCCCGGACGAACCGCTGGCGGCCGGCGAGTTCGTCCTGGAGCAGCAGCTCCAGCTCGCCCAGGCCGGTGGCGATCAGCCGGCGCGAACCGGCGCCGTCGTTCTCCTTGCGGTGCTGGTTGTGCGGGAGCCACTTGGTCCACTCCCACTCGTCCACCGCGCCGGGCGCCGCGGCCACCGTGACCAGCAGGTCGTCCGGCGAGTGCAGGGTGGTCAACTGGGCGATCATCGCCCGGACGTTGCCGTAGACGGTGTCCGGGTCGCCGCAGACCGTGATGTGGTAGAAGGCGCGCAGCGAGATCGCCAACGGCAGGTCCTGCAGGGTGCCGTGCGCCTTCAGGAAGGTCTGCATCGCGGCCGCCGACAGCGGCTCCAGCTCGTCCATCGGCGCGGTCTGCGGCGCGACCAGCGGGGTGGACAGCTGCACCGGTCCGCGGCCGACCCGGATCTGCGCGAAGTCGGCGTCCCCGGCGCGCCGTTCCCACAGCCGGCGGCCGTCCGCGACGATCGACCAGAGCTGGTCCGGCTCGGGGTTCAGGAACAGTTGCGCGCCGCGCTGGCGCTCGGCGGTCCGGCGCACCTGGCGGCGCATCTGCTGGAGGTACTTGAGGTAGTCGCGCCGCTCGTCCGCGGTGGCCGAGGAGCCGCCCTTGCGGGCCCGGACGATCTGCGCGAGCGCCATGCCGACCGTGGAGACGATCATCAGACCGCCCATGATCTTCATCGGGGCCTGGGCACCCGGCGAGAAGAAGAACACCGCCGATCCGCCCATGCCGAGCATCGGCAGGATGCTCATCACCCAGTCCTCGCCGCCCGACCGGGGCAGCTCGGGCGGGGCGACCAGCTCCACCGGCTCGTCCGCCACCGCGGGCGGATAGGCCCGGGGCGGCCGCTTGACGGTGATCACACCCATGCGCGCCCCACCCTCCGACCACCAACGCTTCGCTCGATCACCACGGCATCAGCCCTCACGCCACTGGATACGTACGGGCGAGGGCGCCCCGTGTGACGCCGCCCCCGCTCCGCCGGCCGCAGGCACCGGAGGAGGCGCGCGCCGCCCCCGCCGCCTTGCGCAGGGGGCCGATCCTACTGGGGACCCGCCCCGGCGGACCCGCCCGCCCTCCACGGGGCCGGACACGAACCGAGCGGGTAGGGTAACGCCGCGCCAACTCGTGGCCCCGCCGGGCCGGTTCCGCCCGGCCGGCGCCCGCGCGACAGCCAGACCGACCAGCCGCGGGTACCGCGGCACCGTCACCAAGGGGGAGCGCCCAGTGCGTCGAGCGAACGAGGTGCGGGCATGACGACGCCCGCCACCACCGGCTTCTGCCGGGTCACCGTCGTCGCCCCGGACAGCCGGATCGACGTCGCCCTGCCCGAGGACGTCCCGCTCGCGGACGTCTACCCCGAGGTGCTGCGGCTCTCCGGCCAGACCCAGCCCGACGGCGTCCCCACCGGGTTCCACCTGGTCCGCCGCGACGGCACGGTGCTCGACGGCAGCCGCTCGCTGGGCGCCCAGCAGGTGCGCGACGGCGACCTGCTCAGCCTGCGCCCGTTCGCCGAGTCGCTGCCGCCCGCCGTCTACGACGACGTCGCCGACGCGATCGCCACCGCAGGCGAGAGCGACCGCCGGTTCTGGAGCCCCGAGCTGATGCGCGCCTTCGGCCTCATCGGCACCGGCGTGCTGCTCACCCTGCTCGGCTTCGCCCTCTGGTTCGCCGACCTGCGCCACGACATGCACGGCCTGCCCGGGGTGCTCTCCGGCGTCGTCGCCGTGGTGCTCACCGCCTTCGCCGGCGTCCGCGCCCGGGTCTACCGGGACGCCTGGGCCGCGCTCGCCCTCGGGCTCGGCGCCCTGCCGCACGCCCTGATCGCCGGCAGCGGCGTCCTCGCGCCCACCGGCGGCCCGCTGGCCGGCCCCGGCCGGCTGCAGTTCCTCACCGGCTGCGTCGCCGTCCTGGTGGTCGCCGTCCTGCTGGTCGGCCTGCTGCCCGAGCGGGACTCGCTGTTCGTCGCCGCCGCCTTCCTGGCCGCGGCCGGCGCGCTCGCCACCTTCGCGGCCGTGCTGCTGCCCGACACCCCGGTCGACCACATCGCCGCCGTCGCCGGCGTCGCCGCCGTCGCCGCGATCGGCTTCCTGCCGGGCCTGTCCGCCCGCTTCGCCCGGCTGCCCGTCGGCTACAGCGCCCCCGGCCAGACCCGTGCCCGCGGCCGCGACCACGACGAGGAGGCCGCCCGCGCCGAACTCGTCCAGTACGAGCGGATCGCCCACCAGGCGCGCCGCGGCCACGAGGTACTGGTCGGCCTGGTCGGCGGCTGCGCCGCGGTGATCGTCGGCGCCTGCGCGGTGCTCGGCTTCACCGACGAGACCTTCCCCCAGCTGCTCGCGCTCCTCCTCGGCCTCGCCACCATGCTCCGCGCCCGCCTGTTCCGCTACAGCGCCCAGGTCTTCAGCCTCACCATCGCCGGACTGCTCGGCCTGTCGCTGCTGATCGTCGGCCTCTCCCTGCACACCCCGCAGTTCGTGCTGCGGGCCGGCATCGGCTCCACCGGCGCCGACCTGCGCACCGTCTGGCTGGCCGCCTCGATCGCCTTCGGCGCCGCGGTGCTCACCGCGATCGCCCTGGTGGTGCCCCGGCTCGGCGTCTCCCCGTTCTGGGGGCGCATCCTGGACCTGGTCGACAGCCTCACCCTGATGTCGCTGGTCCCGCTGGTGCTCGCCGTTCTCGACGTCTACCGGCTGGTGCGCGGCGCCACCGGCTGACCGGCGGACGGGCGTACCGGGGCCGCCGGCCGGCCGTGTCGGCGGCACTGGTACGCTTGGCCTTCGAGCGCAGCCGTGTGTCCGCCCCCGGGTGGGGCGAGGACCGGCGGCCGCGCCCGTCACGACACCGAGTTCTCCCAGAGTCCTGTGCCGTAGACCAGGACCGCTCGGTATCACCTCGAAGGAGTTGCAGTGGCTCTCGCCTCTGACGTCAAGAAGCAGATCATCGCCGAGTTCGGCCAGAAGGAGGGCGACACCGGCTCCCCCGAGGTCCAGGTGGCCATGCTCTCCCGCCGCATCTCGGACCTGACCGAGCACCTCAAGTCGCACAAGCACGACCACCACTCGCGCCGCGGCCTGCTGATCCTGGTCGGCCAGCGCCGCCGTCTGCTGCAGTACCTGGCCAAGAAGGACATCGAGCGCTTCCGTACGCTCGTCGACCGCCTGGGCATCCGCCGCGGTGCCGCCGGCGGCGCCCGCTGAGAACGCCGCTCGGGGCGGCTCCCCACACCGGGGAGCCGCCCCTCGCGCGTATGCCGCGGCCGTGTGACCGGGGCGCCCACCGGGGCGTCCGAACGTAACAACCGGGCATAACAACTCGCGCGCACCTCCCCAGGTGGCCGAGGATTGCACCGTAGGGTTGTGGGCATGCCGGGTGATGGCGCCGCAAGCGCGCCACTCAGGCAGCAGAACCCGACCCCCCCGCGGGACGAAGGCTTCAAACGGAAGCCGCCCGCATCCGAGAGAGCGTCCAGACGCGGACCGCCCGTCCGGACCCGGCCGGCCGAGAGGCGCCGGTCCTCGGTAGTGGCCGCCGGAGGCCCCGCCCACCGAAGCGGGGTGCACCGGAGGCTTCGATCGAAGACCGGCCCGACCGTCCAGGGTCAACACGCAGGCGATGCGCGGGGACGCTCTCCCGGAGACGTACGAAAGAGGAGATCTTCCAGGTGGAAGAGAACGTGTTCTACGCCGAAGCCGTGATCGACAACGGTTCCTTCGGCACCCGTACCATCCGCTTCGAGACCGGCCGTCTGGCCCGTCAGGCGGCCGGCTCCGCCGTCGCCTACCTGGACGACGACACCATGGTGCTGTCGGCCACCAGCGCGTCCAAGCAGCCGAAGGAGCACTTCGACTTCTTCCCGCTGACCGTGGACGTCGAGGAGCGGATGTACGCCGCCGGCCGCATCCCCGGCTCGTTCTTCCGTCGCGAGGGCCGGCCCTCCGAGGACGCGATCCTCACCTGCCGCCTGATCGACCGCCCGCTGCGCCCGTCCTTCGTCAAGGGCCTGCGCAACGAGGTCCAGGTCGTCGTCACCGTGATGGCGCTCAACCCGGACCACCTGTACGACGTGGTGGCCATCAACGCCGCCTCCGCCTCCACCCAGCTGGCCGGCCTGCCGTTCTCCGGCCCGATCGGCGGCGTGCGCGTCGCCCTGATCCAGGGCCAGTGGGTCGCCTTCCCGACCCACAGCGAGCTGGAGTCGGCCGTCTTCGACATGGTCGTGGCCGGCCGCGTCCTGCCGGACGGCGACGTCGCGATCATGATGGTCGAGGCCGAGGCCACCGACAAGACCATCAAGCTGGTCGAGGGCGGCGCCGAGGCGCCGACCGAGGAGATCGTCGCCGCCGGTCTCGACGCCGCCAAGCCGTTCATCAAGGTGCTGTGCGCCGCCCAGGCCCAGCTGGCCGCCCAGGCCGCCAAGCCGACCGGCGAGTTCCCGGTCTTCCTGGACTACCAGGACGACGTGCTGGCCGCGCTGACCTCCGCCGTCAAGGACGAGCTGGCCCAGGCCCTCACCATCGCGGGCAAGCAGGAGCGCAACAACGAGCTGGACCGCGTCAAGGCGCTGGCCGCCGAGAAGCTGCTGCCCGAGTTCGAGGGCCGCGAGAAGGAGATCAGCGCCGCCTACAACGCGCTGACCAAGAAGATCGTCCGCGAGCGCGTCATCAAGGACAAGGTCCGCATCGACGGCCGCGGCGTCACCGACATCCGCACCCTGGCCGCCGAGGTCGAGGCCATCCCGCGGGTGCACGGCTCGGCCCTGTTCGAGCGCGGCGAGACCCAGATCCTGGGTGTCACCACGCTGAACATGCTCCGCATGGAGCAGCAGCTGGACACGCTCTCCCCGGAGACCCGCCGCCGCTACATGCACAACTACAACTTCCCGCCGTACTCGGTCGGCGAGACCGGCCGCGTCGGTTCGCCGAAGCGCCGCGAGATCGGCCACGGCGCGCTGGCCGAGCGGGCCATCCTGCCGGTCCTGCCGACCCGCGAGGAGTTCCCGTACGCCATCCGTCAGGTCTCCGAGGCGCTCGGCTCCAACGGCTCCACCTCGATGGGCTCGGTCTGCGCCTCCACCATGTCGCTGCTGAACGCCGGTGTGCCGCTGAAGGCCGCCGTCGCCGGCATCGCCATGGGCCTGATCTCCCAGGAGATCGACGGTGAGACCCACTACGTGACCCTCACCGACATCCTCGGCGCCGAGGACGCGTACGGCGACATGGACTTCAAGGTCGCCGGTACCCGCAACTTCATCACCGCCCTGCAGCTGGACACCAAGCTCAACGGCATCCCGGCGTCGGTGCTCGCCGCCGCCCTGAAGCAGGCCCGCGACGCCCGCCTGCACATCCTCGACGTGATGAACGAGGCCATCGACTCCCCGGACGAGATGTCCCCGAACGCGCCGCGCATCATCACCATCAAGATCCCGGTGGACAAGATCGGTGAGGTCATCGGCCCCAAGGGCAAGATGATCAACCAGATCCAGGAGGACACCGGCGCCGAGATCACGATCGAGGACGACGGCACCATCTACATCGGTGCCGCCGACGGCCCGGCCGCCGAGGCCGCCCGCACCACGATCAACCAGATCGCCAACCCGACCATGCCGGAGGTCGGCGAGCGCTACCTGGGCACCGTGGTCAAGACCACGACCTTCGGTGCCTTCGTCTCGCTCATGCCGGGCAAGGACGGTCTGCTGCACATCTCGCAGATCCGCAAGCTGGCCGGCGGCAAGCGCGTGGAGAACGTCGAGGACGTCCTCGGCGTCGGCGCCAAGGTGCAGGTCGAGATCGCCGAGATCGACCCGCGCGGCAAGCTCTCGCTGATCCCGGTCATCGAGGGCGAGGAGAACGGCGAGGCCGCTTCCGAGTGAAGCGCCGCTAGCTGACCCCAGCGGCCCGCACGCCCCCAACGGCGTGCGGGCCGCACCCTGTTGTTCCCCACGCCCTCTCTCGACGGACCGCTTTCTACGGAGGTACCCCCGTGGCCCAGGCCTCGGCGGCGAAGCAGCGCCCCGGCACGACCCGGACCCTGCTCAAGGGCGCGGACGGCGCCGGAACCGTGCGCCGCACCGTCCTGCCCGGCGGCCTGCGCGTCGTCACCGAGACCCTGCCGACGGTGCGCTCCGCGACCTTCGGCATCTGGGTCGGCGTCGGCTCGCGGGACGAGACCCCGCAGCTCAACGGCGCGACCCACTACCTGGAGCACCTGCTCTTCAAGGGCACCGAGCGGCGCAGCGCGCTGGACATCTCGGCCGCCCTGGACGCGGTCGGCGGCGAGATGAACGCCTTCACCGCGAAGGAGAACACCTGCTACTACGCGCGGGTGCTCGACACCGACCTGCCGCTGGCCATCGACGTGGTCTGCGACATGCTCACCGGCTCGCTGATCCGCCCCGAGGACGTCGAGGCCGAGCGCGGCGTCATCTTGGAGGAGATGGCGATGGCCGAGGACGACCCGGGTGACGTCGTCCACGACCTCTTCGCCAAGGTGATCTTCGGCAGCGGCCCGCTCGGCCGCCCGATCCTCGGCACCCAGGAGACGATCCGCTCGCTCACCCGCGACCAGATCGCGAACTTCTTCCACCGCCGGTACAAGCCCGAGCACCTGGTCGTCGCCGCGGCCGGCAACCTGGACCACCGCAAGGTCGTCCGGCAGGTCGAGCAGGCCTTCGCGCCGCTGCTCGCCAAGTCCGACGCCGCCCCCACCGAGGCCCGGCGCGGCGTCAAGGCGCTGCGCACCGCGGGCAGGGTCGAGGTGCTCAACCGGTCCACCGAGCAGGCGCACCTGGTGCTGGGCGTGCCCGGCGTGCCCCGGCACGACGAGCGCCGCTGGGCGATGGGCGTGCTCAACGCGGCCCTCGGCGGCGGCATGAGCTCCCGGCTGTTCCAGGAGGTCCGGGAGAAGCGCGGCCTGGCGTACTCGGTGTACTCCTACTCCTCCTCGTACGCGGACAGCGGCCTGTTCGGCATCTACGCCGGCTGCCAGCCCAAGCGGGTCGAGGAGGTGCTGCGGATCTGCCGCGACGAGCTCGCCAAGGTGGTCGCCGAGGGCATCACCGAGGAGGAGCTGCAGCGCGCGATCGGCCAGATCTCCGGTTCCACCGTGCTCGGCATGGAGGACACCGGCTCGCTGATGAACCGCATCGGCAAGGCCGAGCTGAGCTACGGCCACCACCTGTCGGTCGACGACATGCTGGAGCGGATAGCGGCGGTGACCCTGGACGACGTCCACGAGGTCGCCCGTGATGTGCTGGGTGCGTACCGGCCGTCGCTGGCGCTGATCGGCCCGATCAACGACAAGCGGGCCGCGAAGCTCGCCGACCTGCTGGCCTGAAGGGACTTCACACCATGACGCTGCGTGTCGCCGTGATCGGCGCCCGGGGCCGGATCGGCTCCGAGGCCGTCAAGGCCGTCGAGGCCGCCCCGGACCTGGAACTGGTCGCCGCCCTCGGCCGGGAGTCGAAGCTCTCCGAGCTGACCGACGCCGGGGTGCAGGCCGTCGTCGAGCTGACCCACCCCGACTCGGTGATGGGCAACCTCGACTTCTGCCTCCACCACGGCATCCACGTGGTCACCGGCACCACCGGCTGGACCGACGAGCGGCTCGCCACCGTCCGCGGCTGGCTCGACGCGGCGCCGGAGCTCGGCCTGCTGATCGCGCCGAACTTCTCCATCGGCGCCGTGCTCGGCATGAAGTTCGCCCAGACCGCCGCCAGGTACTTCGAGTCGGTCGAGGTCGTCGAGCTGCACCACGACGGCAAGGCGGACGCCCCCAGCGGCACCGCCACCCGCACCGCGCAGCTGATCGCCGCCGCCCGCGCGGAGGCCGGCCGCCCGCCGCAGCAGGACCCGACCACCCACGCCCTGCCCGGCGCCCGCGGCGCCGACGTCGACGGGGTGCCGGTGCACGCGGTGCGGCTGCGCGGCCTGCTCGCCCACCAGCAGGTCATGTTCGGCGACACCGGCGAGACCCTCACCATCCGGCACGACTCGCTGCACCACAGCAGCTTCATGCCGGGCATCCTGCTCGGCGTGCGCAAGGTCGTCGAGACGCCCGGGCTCACCCTGGGCCTCGAGCACTTCCTGGACCTGTGAGCCCGGCATGACCTCCCGCACCGGCTTCTTCGTGCTCTCCGGCGTCCTGGCCCTGGTCGCGCTGATCTGCGTCGGCGAGGGCGTCCAGCTCGTCGCCACCGGCAAGCCGCTCGGCGTCGGCCTGGGCCTGTGCGCCTTCGTCGTCCCGGTCATCGGCCTCTGGTTCCTGCGCCAGACGGTCCGCTTCGGCCGGGACAGCGAGCGGCTCGCCCGTGAGCTGGAGGCTGAGGGCGGTCTGCCGGTCGACGAGCTGAAGCGCACCGGCGGCGGGCGGATCGACCGCGCCTCGGCCGACGCGGTGTTCGCCCGCCGCAAGGCCGAGGCCGAGGCCGCCCCCGGCGACTGGCGGGTCTTCTTCCGCCTGGCGGTCGCGTACGCCGACGCCGGCGACGTGCCGCGCGCCCGCAAGACCATGCAGCACGCGATCCGGCTGCACCGCACCACCGGCGCCGGCGCCACCGCCCCGGGTGGCACCGGCTCCACCGAACCCGCAAGGAGTAACGCGTGAGCGACGACACGACGGCCCCCCAGTTCCGCGGCGACGTCACCGTGGAACTGGTCCGCAGCGCCGCCGCCGACTCGGACGTCATCTGGGCGGCCCGGGTCTCGACGGCGGGGGAGCAGTCCCTGGAGGCGCTCCAGCAGGACCCGGAGAAGTCCAAGGGCCTGATCAACTTCCTGATGCGGGACCGGCACGGCACGCCGTTCGAGCACAACTCGATGACCTTCTTCATCAGCGCGCCGATCTTCGTCTTCCGCGAGTTCCACCGCCACCGCAGCGGCTGGTCCTACAACGAGGAGTCCGGCCGCTACCGCGAGCTGCAGCCGGTCTTCTACGTGCCGGACGCGGAGCGCAAGCTGGTCCAGCAGGGGCGTCCGGGCCGCTACGAGTTCGTCGAGGGCACCGCCGGGCAGCACGCGACGGTCACCGCCTCGATGGAGGCCGCCTACCGCGAGGCGTACGGGCGCTACCAGGAGATGCTGGAGGCCGGCGTCGCCCGCGAGGTCGCCCGCGCGGTGCTGCCGGTCGGGCTCTACTCGTCGATGTACGCGACCTGCAACGCCCGCTCGCTGATGCACTTCCTGTCGCTGCGCACCAAGCGGGAGAACTCGGCGGTGCCGTCGTTCCCGCAGCGCGAGATCGAGATGGTCGCCGAGCGGATGGAGGAGCAGTGGGCCAAGCTCATGCCGCTCACCCGTGCGGCCTTCGAGACGCACGGCCGGGTCGCCCCCTGACCTGCGGCGACGGGCATCCGGGGAGGGTGTCTGGCATGTCTGGATTGCGGCATTTCTGACCGCTCCCTACGCTCGTGAACACGGATTCCGGTGCTGCTTGAACCCCCGAGCACGCAGCACCGGAATCCCATGTCACCGCCGCTGGAACCGCTTCCGCCGGGGCGGTGCGCGACCGGTCCCCGGGTGCCCCGGAGCCGGCTCGCCGCCGGTTCGCGTCCGTGGCCGTCCGATCCGTGGACCGGCCTGGGTGCCGCCCCACCGCCTACGAGTAGTTTTGGACGCATGGCTCCGACCTCCACCCCCCAGACGCCCTTCGGGCGGGTTCTGACCGCGATGGTGACACCGTTCACCGCCGACGGCGGCCTCGACCTCGACGGCGCCCAGCGCCTCGCCGCGCACCTCGTCGACTCCGGCAACGACGGCCTGGTCGTCAACGGCACCACCGGTGAGTCCCCGACCACCAGCGACGCCGAGAAGGCCCAGCTCGTCCGCGCCGTGGTGGAGGCGGTCGGCGACCGGGCCCACGTGGTGGCCGGGGTCGGCACCAACGACACGCACCACAGCGTCGAGCTGGCCCGCGCGGCCGAGGCGGCCGGCGCGCACGGCCTGCTGGTGGTCACGCCGTACTACAGCAAGCCGCCGCAGGAGGGCCTGTACCGGCACACCGTGCGGATCGCGGACGCCACCGGGCTGCCGGTCATGCTCTACGACATCCCCGGCCGCAGCGGCGTCGCGCTGAGCCACGAGACGCTGGTCCGGCTCGGCGAGCACCCGCGGATCGTCGCTAACAAGGACGCGAAGGGCGACCTCGGCGCCGCCGCGTGGGCGATCGCCCGCTCCGACCTCGCCTGGTACTCCGGCGACGACATCCTCAACCTGCCGCTGCTGTCGGTCGGAGCCGTCGGTGTCGTCAGCGTGGTCGGCCATGTGGTCGCCGGCGAGCTGCGGACCATGGTCGAGGCCTTCCTGGCCGGCGATGTGGCCAAGGCCACGGCCGTCCACCAGCGCCTGCTGCCGGTCTTCACCGGTATCTTCCGCACCCAGGGCGTGATCCTCACCAAGGCCGCGCTGGACCTCCAGGGCCTGCCCGCCGGCCCGCTGCGGCTGCCCCTGGTGGGTGCGACTCCCGAGGAGATCGCGCAACTGAAGAGGGATCTCGCCGACGGCGGGGTAGACCTGTAACAGACACAGACGTGCGCGCCCCGGCTCGCCGGACCCTCACGGGCCCGTCGCTGGACCGGACCGAAGGCGCGAGAGCACAGACCTGGTAGGAAACGACACTGAGAACGCACGCCATATGTCTCGCGGGGGAGGACCCCGGACATATGGCGTGCGTCGTGAGGAGAGTCTTTTGAGCCACCCGCATCCCGAACTCGGCGCACCGCCGGCGCTCAAGGCAGGCGCCCTGCGCATCACCCCGCTCGGCGGTCTCGGCGAGATCGGCCGCAACATGACGGTCTTCGAGTACGGGGACCGCATTCTGATCGTCGACTGCGGCGTCCTCTTCCCCGAGGACGAGCAGCCCGGCGTCGACCTGATCCTCCCGGACTTCAGCTACATCCGGGACCGCCTCGACAAGGTCGACGGCATCGTCCTCACGCACGGCCACGAGGACCACATCGGCGCCGTCCCGTACCTGCTCCGGGAGAACCCGGACATCCCGCTGATCGGGTCGAAGCTCACCCTCGCGCTGATCGAGGCCAAGCTCGCCGAGCACCGCATCCGCCCGTACGTGCTGGAGGTCGCCGAGGGCGACCGCGAGCGGATCGGCCCCTTCGACTGCCAGTTCATCGCGGTCAACCACTCCATCCCGGACGCGCTGGCCGTCGCCGTGCGCACGCCCGCCGGCATGGTCGTCGCCACCGGTGACTTCAAGATGGACCAGCTGCCGCTCGACGGCCGCCTGACCGACCTGCCGACCTTCGCCAAGCTGGCGGAGGAGGGCATGGACCTGCTGCTGGTGGACTCCACCAATGCCGAGGTCCCCGGTTTCATCCCGCACGAGCGGGACATCTCCGCCGCGCTGCGAAACGTTTTCGCGAACGCGGAGAAGCGCATCATCGTCGCCTCCTTCGCCAGCCACGTGCACCGCATCCAGCAGGTGCTGGACGCCGCGCACGAGTACAAGCGCAAGGTCGCCTTCGTCGGCCGCTCGATGGTCCGCAACATGGGCATCGCCCGCGACCTGGGCTACCTGAAGGTCCCGGGCAACATGGTCGTCGACGTCAAGCAGCTGGACGACCTGCCGGACAAGGAGGTCGTGCTGATCTGTACCGGCTCGCAGGGCGAGCCGATGGCCGCGCTGTCCCGGATGGCCAACCGCGACCACCAGATCCGCATCGTCGAGGGCGACACCGTCGTCCTGGCGTCCTCGCTCATCCCGGGCAACGAGAACGCCGTGTACCGGGTCATCAACGGCCTGACCCGCTGGGGCGCCAAGGTCGTGCACAAGGGCAACGCCAAGGTGCACGTCTCCGGCCACGCCTCGGCCGGCGAGCTGCTGTACTTCTTCAACATCTGCAAGCCGCGCAACCTCATGCCGGTGCACGGTGAGTGGCGCCACCTGCGGGCGGCGGCCGACCTGGGCATCGCCACCGGCGTCCCGCGCAACCGCGTGGTCATCGCCGAGGACGGCGTCTGCGTCGACCTGGAGGGCGGCGTCGCCCGCATCGTCGGCAAGGTGCAGGCCGGCTACGTCTACGTCGACGGCTCCTCGGTCGGTGACATCACCGAGGCCTCGCTCAAGGACCGCAGGATCCTCGGCGAGGAGGGCTTCATCTCCTGCTTCGTGGTGGTCGACTCCACCAACGGCAAGATCGTGGGCGGCCCGAGCATCCAGGCCCGCGGCTCCGGCATCGACGACGCCGCGTTCGTCCCGGTCGCGGCCAGGCTCCAGGAGGCGCTCGACCGTTCGGCGAGCGACGGCGTCCTGGAGATCCGCCAGGTCCAGCAGCTCGTCCGCCGAACCCTCGGCAAGTGGGTGGCCGACAACTACCGCCGTCGCCCGATGATCCTTCCGGTCGTCGTCGAGGTGTGAGCCGGCCCGGCTTGATTTGACGTGGGGCAGCCCGGTGCGTAATGTTCTCCGGGTTGCCCCACGGGACGGCCCCCAGTCGAAGTGCTCGAACTGAATTCGAGAACGGAGCGGGAAAACGGCCCGAGAAACTCTGATAGAGTTCGGGAGCGCCGAAAGGCCGAAGCAAATCGGATGAATGAAACTCCGGAAAACGGAGCGAAAAACGTCTGATAAGCTGGAAACACGAAAGAACGAAGCGCCCGGAGGGCCGGTGTGAAAGCCGCCTGATGGAAG
>NZ_JBEOWI010000067.1:0-36237 GCF_040296005.1 Kitasatospora sp. NPDC002551
GCTCCCCCCTCGGCGCGCGGGGCCCCCCCGCCCCGCGGCGGCCCGGCCGCCGGCCCCCCCGGCCGGCGGGGGCTATCCGGCCCAGCCGGAGGTGCGCCAGGTGTTGACGCCCGGGCGCGGGGCGGCGCGCAGCCGGCGCGCGCGGTCGTTCCAGGCGGAGTCCGGGCCGGCGCCTGCGCGGCGGGCGGCCTCGGCGGCGGCCTGCGCGGCGGCGGCCCGGGCCTGGACCACCGCCAGGACGGTGGCCAGCTCCTCGGGGGTCGGCTGCCCGTGCAGCACGTGGATCGGGGCCATGCTCAATCCTCTCGCGGTCCTCCTGCTCGGAGCCACTACAGCGGGATGTTGCCGTGCTTCTTCGGCGGGAGCGTCTCGCGCTTGCCGCGCAGCGCGCGCAGCCCGCGGACGATGTGCCGGCGGGTCTCGCTCGGCGCGATGACGGCGTCCACGTAGCCGCGCTCGGCGGCCAGGTACGGGTTGAGCAGGGTGTCCTCGTAGGAGGCGATCAGCTCGGCCCGCTTCTCGTCGGCGGTCCCGGCCGCCTCGGCCTCGGCGATCTCCCGGCGGTGCAGGATGTTCACCGCGCCCTGCGCGCCCATCACGGCGATCTGCGCGGTCGGCCAGGCCAGGTTGAGGTCGGCGCCCAGGTGTTTGGAGCCCATGACGTCGTACGCGCCGCCGAAGGCCTTGCGGGTGATCACGGTGATCAGCGGCACGGTGGCCTCGGCGTAGGCGTAGATCAGCTTGGCGCCGCGCCGGATGATGCCGTCCCACTCCTGCTCGGTGCCGGGCAGGAAGCCGGGCACGTCGACGAAGGTGAGCACCGGGACGTTGAACGAGTCGCAGGTGCGGATGAACCGCGCGGCCTTCTCGCTGGCGGCGATGTCCAGGCAGCCCGCCAGGTCCATCGGCTGGTTGCCGACGACGCCGACCGGGTGGCCCTCGACCCGGCCGAAGCCGGTGACGATGTTGCCGGCGTACAGCGGCTGGGTCTCCAGGAACTCGCCGTCGTCCAGGACGTGCTCGATCACCTTGCGGATGTCGTACGGCTGGTTCGCCGAGTCCGGTACCAGGGTGTCGAGTTCGAGGTCCTCCTCGGTGACGGACAGGTCCGCCTCCTCCGGGAAGGACGGCGGGTCGGAGAGGTTGTTGGAGGGCAGGTACGACAGCAGGCTCTTGACGTACTCGATGGCCTCCTTCTCGTCCGTGGCCAGGTAGTGCGCGTTGCCGGACTTGGTGTTGTGGGTGCGCGCGCCGCCCAGCTCCTCCATGCCGACGTCCTCGCCGGTGACGGTCTTGATCACGTCGGGGCCGGTGATGAACATGTGCGAGGTCTGGTCGGCCATCACCACGAAGTCGGTGATCGCGGGGGAGTAGACCGCGCCGCCCGCGCAGGGGCCCATGATCAGCGAGATCTGCGGGATCACCCCGGAGGCGTGCACGTTGCGGCGGAAGATCTCGCCGTACAGGCCGAGCGAGACCACGCCCTCCTGGATCCGGGCGCCGCCGGAGTCGTTGATGCCGATGACCGGGCAGCCGGTCTTCAGCGCGAAGTCCATGACCTTGACGATCTTCTCGCCGAACACCTCGCCGAGCGAGCCGCCGAAGACGGTGAAGTCCTGGGCGAACACCGCGACCTGACGGCCGTCGACGGTGCCGTAGCCGGTCACCACGCCGTCGCCGTAGGGCCGGTTCCTCTCCTGGCCGAAGTTGGTCGACCGGTGCCGGGCGAACTCGTCGAACTCGACGAAGGAGTCCTCGTCCAGCAGTTCCGCGACGCGCTCGCGGGCCGTCAGCTTGCCCTTGGCGTGCTGCTTCTCCACCGCCTTGGCGGAGCCGGAGTGCACCGCCTCGTCGATCCTGCGCCGGAGGTCGGCGAGCTTGCCGGCGGTGGTGTGCGGGTCGTACGACGCCTCGGTCATTCCGGTGGCTCTCCCTGATCCTGGGCCGCGACCTGTTTTCGCGGGCGCGCGGGCCGGGTGGGGGCCGGCGCGGACGAGGGGTGCAGGGCGGCACAACGAACTACCGTTGGGTAGCGTAGCCAGCCCGGAGGCCGGGCGTAACGGCCGACCGTTATGGTCAGCGACACAGTGTTGCCGGGGCCCGTTGTGGGGGACGATGGATCGGCCTGGGCCCGTTCTAGGGTGACCACATGACCTCCGACACCCCCCGCCGCAGTGGACTGCGCGGCCTCGGCCACGCCGGGCCGTCGCCGTGGACCGACCTGGACCGCCCGCCGCTGGACGCCGCCGCGCTGCGCCGGGACCTGCTGCTCCCCGGCGGGCTCTGGACCTCGATCGACGTCGTCGAGGAGACCGGCTCCACCAACACCGACCTCGCCGCCCGCGCCCGCGAGGGCGCCCCGCAGGGCGCGGTGCTGGTCGCCGAGGCCCAGAACTCCGGCCGCGGCCGGCTCGAACGGCAGTGGAGCGCCCCCGCCCGCTCGGGTCTCTTCCTCTCCGTCCTGCTTCGCCCGGACGAGGTACCCGTCGAACGCTACGGCTGGCTGCCGATCCTGGTCGGCGTCGCCGCCGCGAGCACGCTGCGCCGGGTCGCCGAGGTCGAGGTCGGCCTGAAGTGGCCCAACGACCTCCAGGTGGAGATCGACGGCGCGGAGCGCAAGCTCGGCGGCATCCTCACCGAGCTGGGCGGCGGCGCGGTGGTCGCCGGCCTCGGCCTCAACGTCTCGCTGCGCGCCGCCGAACTGCCCGTCCCCACCGCCGGCTCGCTCGTCCTGGCCGGCGCCGCCGTCACCGACCGGGCCACCCTGCTGCGCGCCCTGCTGCGCGAGTTCGCCGAGCTGTACGGGGAGTGGACGGCCGCCGCCGGCGACCCGCACGCCAGCGGGCTGCTGCGGGCCTACGCGGAGCGCTGCACCACGCTGGGGCGGCCGGTGAAGGTCCTGCTGCCCGGCGACCGCGAGCTGCACGGCGAGGCGGTCGCGGTGGACGGGGACGGCCGGCTGGTGATCCGCACCCCGGACGGCGCCCGGCGGGCGGTCGGCGCGGGGGACGTCGTCCACGTACGCCCGGAGCCGCGCGCCGCGGGGTAGCAGGCCCCGCGCCGCGGCCGTCCCGCTCCGTGCGCCCGGCGGGAGCCGGTCCCGTGCGCCGGGTGGTCACCCCGTGCGTCCCCTTACCTCCCCTTGACCCGGGCGGATGCCCCGGATCGCGCGATTCCGTGCGAACATTCCACCTGGCAGCAGTGTGAGGCGCGCCACTGCCCGCCGGGTGGCGGGCGCGCCCCGCACGCAGGACACGAGGCGAGTGCGGCGACCGCACGGGGACGGACCGGTGGCAGAGGACGGCAGCAACGGCGGCGACAACGGCGCCGGAGGCAACGGCGGCCCGGCGGGCTCCGACGACCAGACCGTCGCCCTCGACCTCGAACGCCTGATCCTGGACGCGCCGCGCCGCTACACCCCGTACCAGGCCGCCCGGGCCGCCGACGTCCCGATGGAGCTGGCCACCCGCTTCTGGCGGGCGATGGGCTTCCCGGACATCGGGCAGTCCCGGGCGCTGACCGACGGCGACGTGATCGCGCTGCGCCGGCTGGCCGGCCTGGTCGAGTCGGGCCTGCTGAGCGAGTCGATGGCGATCCAGGTGGCCCGCTCCACCGGCCAGACCACCGCCCGGCTGGCGGGCTGGCAGATGGACACCTTCCTGGAGAACCTCACCCAGTCCGTCGAGCCCGGCCTGACCCGCGCCGACGTCGCCTACCCGCTGGTCGAGCTGTTGCTGCCGGAGCTGGAGCAGTTCCTGGTGTACGTCTGGCGGCGGCAGCTGGCCGCCGTCACCGGCCGGGTGGTGCAGGCCGCCGAGGACCACGAGATCACCAGCGGCCGGCTCGCCGTCTGCTTCGCCGACCTGGTCGGCTTCACCCGGCTGTCGCGGCGGCTGGAGGAGGAGGAGCTCGGCGAGCTGGTCGAGACCTTCGAGAACACCTGCTCCGACCTCATCGCCGGCCAGGGCGGCCGGGTGATCAAGACGCTCGGCGACGAGATCCTCTTCGTCTCCGAGGACCCGGTGACCGCCGCCGGGATCGCGCTCGGGCTGATCGAGGCGCTGGCCGAGGACGACACCATCCCCGCGCTGCGGGTCGGCATGGCCTTCGGCGCGGTCACCTCGCGGATGGGCGACGTGTTCGGCACCACGGTCAACCTGGCCAGCCGGCTCACCTCGATCGCGCCCAAGGACGCGGTGCTGATCGACGGCGAGTTCGCGGCCGCGCTGGAGCAGAACGGCAGTGTCGCGCCGCCCGGCGCGGACGGCCCGGGGCTCGCCGACGCGCTGTCGGCGGCGGCCGGGATGCCGCCGTCCGGCCCGCCGGCGCCGGACGCCGCCCACCGGTTCAACCTGCAGCCGATGTGGCGCCGGCCGGTGCGCGGGCTCGGGCTGGTCGAGCCGTGGCTGCTCTCCCGGCGCGCGCGCACCGAATAGCGCGCCCCGCCGCGCCCTCCCGCGACCTCCCGCGCCCTGCCGCGACACGCCGAACGGCGGACGGCCGTGGGGCGTTGCGGGTGCGCGGCCGCAAACAGGGCATAACCGAACGAATCCGCCATAGTCTTGGTGCAGGCGCCCCGATCCGATCGGCCGCGGGGGCGGCGCCGGCGGACGGGCAGGAACGGGTAGGTACCGGGTAGGAAGCGGCGGCGCCGCCCGAGGCCGTCGCCCGTGGGCGCGGGCGTCCGGGCGGACCACCAGCAGGACCGAGCACAGGGAGCGAGGCGAGCCGGTGAGCAGTGAGGCGATCATGGCGGACCGCGGCCGGACCCGGCAGCCGCAGCCCGCCGTCCCCGAGCCCGGGCCCGCCCCGGGGGACGGTCCGGTCGCCGACGCGCGGCTGAAGGCCGTGGTCGGACTCGCCCAGGACATGGCCGGCGCGCTCACCCCGCTGGAGGCCGTCCGGGCCGCGGCGGCCCGCGCCACCGAGGCGCTCGGCGCGACGATGGCCGCCGTCTCGGTCTGGGACCGCGAGTCCGGCCGGCTGCGGGTCCTGGTCAACCACGGTGAGCTCGCCCCGGGGGAGGAGGAGCTGCCCGAGGACGAGTCCTACCCGGTGGCCGACTTCCCGGAGATCGTCACGTACCTGGAGGAGCGCTGGACCACCGGCCGGCTGCCGCGCGCCTGGGTGCAGACCGCCGACAACAGCCAGCCGCACGCCGGGCACGCGCATCCGACCGCGGGCGCGTACTGCCAGGAACGCGCCGCCGCGCTGCGCCGGCGCGGGCGGGCCTGCTGCGTGGTCGCGCCGATCGTGCTGCACGGGCAGGCCTGGGGCGAGCTCTACCTCGCCCGCACCGAGGGGATGCCCGCCTTCACCGAGGCCGACGCCGACTACGCGACCCTGCTGGCCGCCCAGGTCTCGGCCGGCCTGGCCCAGACCGAGCGCCTCGCCGACCTGCGCAGGCTCGCCTTCTCCGACCCGCTCACCGGTCTCGCCAACCGGCGCGCGGTGGACGCCCGGCTGGAGAGCGCGATGGCCGCGCACAACCGGGACGACACCGTGGTCTCGCTGGTGGTCTGCGACGTCAACGGCCTCAAGCGGGTCAACGACCAGCTCGGCCACGAGGTCGGCGACCGGCTGCTGGAACGGTTCGCCCACCAGCTGTCGCTGGCCGCCGCCAAGCTGCCCGGCAGCCTCGCCGCCCGGCTCGGCGGCGACGAGTTCTGCCTGCTCGTCGAGGGGCAGAAGGCCGACGAGGTGGTGGCCGTCGCCGAGGAGCTGTGCGCGCGGGCGCTGGCCCTGGCCGAGGGCGAGGGGGTGGCCTGCGGGGTCGCCTCCACCGGGGACTCGATCGGTCCCGTCACCACCGCCGACCGGCTGTTCCGGCTCGCCGACGCCGCCCAGTACCGGGCCAAGGCCGCGCGGTCCGCCCACCCGGTGGTGGCCGGGCGCAGCCACGGTCCCGGCTTCGCCCCCGACCCGACGGTGCTGCTCGCCGACGCCGCCGACCCGCAGCACCGCGGCGACGGCCGGTTCCGCCCCGGCGGCCGGGCCGGGGCCGGGGACCGGCGGCGGTTCCGCGGCGCCGCGCACAGTGCCGACCCGGGGCAGCTGCTCACGGCGGTGCTGGCCGCGCTCGACCGGCAGGCCGCGGTGCGGGCGGTGCACCCGGCCGACACCATCGGCAAGCTCGCGGTGGTGGCCGAGACCTCGGCCCGGCTGCTGGACGCGGTCGGCTGGTGGATCTCCTACGTGCCGCCCGGCTCGCAGCTGATGCGCACCGCGCGGCACGCCGTCTACCGGATGACCAGCGGGCCGAGCAGCAGCCGGGCGGAGACCCAGCGCGCCCAGATCGAGGCCCCGGACGCCGTCTTCGACCTGCGCCACTACCCGATGACGCGGCGGGCCGTGCGCGGCGGCGCCTTCGCGCTGCGGGCGGGCGCGGCGGGCAACGACCCGGCGGAGGAGGCGATGCTGGTGGTCTCCGGCTACCGCGGCATGGTCGCGGCCGGCGGCCGGAACGCGGCGGGCGGCTGGCTGCTGGAGCTGTTCGCCGACGACGCCACGCTGCCGCTCGGCCAGGTGACGTCCGCGCTGCGCGCCCTGGTGGCGGTGGCGCTGGCCGGTCCGGCCTCCCCGCCGGAGGGCTGAGGGCCCGCTCGCCCGGCCGCCCGGCCGGGGAGTGTGCTGCTCCGGTGACCGGTGTGTTCCGGGCCGGTCGCGGTGCGGCCGAGGGGGTGGGCGCGGCGGGGCGCGCGTGGGAAGGTGTCGGCGGTTGGCGGGCCGTCGGGGCGCCGCCGGATCGGACGACGGGGTTGGTTGCTGTGCGTGCTCGGTTGACGGGTCTGGTTCTCTGCGGGGTGCTCGCCTTCGGCGGCGCCGTGCCGGCGGCCGCTCAGGCGGCCCCGGCGGCTCCCGCCGCGCCGCGGGCGGCGGCGGTGGGCACGGTCGGTGCGGCGGGTGCGGCGGCAGGCGGCGGGGCCGTCCAGGAGGTCCGGGCCGGGGTGACGGCGGACCGGCACGGCACCACCCGGCTGGCCAAGGACAAGTCCAAGAAGAAGAAAAAGAAGAAGGGCCTCGGCAGGTTCCTCGGCCTGATCATCGGCGCCGTCGCGGTGCTGCTGGTGGTCGTGCTGGTGATCGTCGTGGTGCTGATGCTGCGCCGCCGCAACCGGTCCTGAGCCGGGGCCGGTCCCGGCTCAGCCGCCGGCGGTGCCGAGCGCGGCCAGCAGGGCCGCCACCACCTGGTCCGCGTAGCCGGCGTCGAGCGGGCCCAGCCCGTGCAGCCAGCGGTAGTACAGCGGGCCGTAGAGGAGTTCGAGGGCGAGGTCGAGGTCCGCGTCCGCCCGCAGCTGCCCGGCCTCCCGGGCGGCCCGCAGGCGGTCGCGGGTGACCTCCAGCAGCGGGTCCAGCAGCCGTTCGCGGTACTCGCGCAGCAGGCCGGGGTCGGTGAGGACCTCGGCGGTGAGGGCGCGCCCGGTCCGGTTGAAGGCGGGGTCGGCGAGTTCGAGGGCGGTGAGCCGCAGGACGGTCCGCAGGTCCTCGGCGAGGTCGCCGGTGTCGGGCAGGGCGAGGCTGCCGGAGGCGTTCTCGTTGGCGGCCAGGAAGGCGTCGAAGACCACCGCACCCTTGGACGGCCACCAGCGGTAGATGGTCTGCTTGCCGACGCCGGCGCGGGCGGCGATCTTCTCGATGGTGAGCCTGCCGAAGCCGATCTCGCCGAGGAGTTCCGAGGCGGCGGTGAGGATCGCCGTGCGGCTCTGCTCGCTGCGGCGGCTGGGGTCGGGGGTGTTCTGCGGTCTGGCCATGAAGGCCATCCTACGAGCTGACGAGACGATCCGTATCGTCTTGACAGTTCGCCCCGGACGGAGCATTCTTGTGGAACGTCAGCGAGACGAACCGTCTCGTCTCGTAATCTCCGAGAGGAACACCGGGATGACCCGCCGCTCCGCCCACGTCGTCATGGCCTCCATCCCCGCCCACGGCCACGTGAACCCGAGCCTCGCCCTGATCACCGAACTCGTCGCCCGGGGCCACCGGGTCAGCTACGTCAACGACGCGTCCTTCGCCGGGACCGTCACCGCCGCGGGTGCCGCGCTCGTCCCGTACCCGGCCGCGCTGCCGCTCGACGGAGACCCCTCGGGGTGGCCGGAGGACCCGGTGGCCGTCCAGGACGTCTTCCTCGACGACGCCCTCGCGATGACCCCCGTCCTGCAGAAGCTCTTCGCCGAGGACCGCCCCGACCTCGTGCTCTACGACATCGGCGCCTTCGCCGCCCGGGCGGTGGCCGAGGCCCACGGCGTGCCGGTGGTCCAGCTCTCGCCCACCATGGTCGGCTGGGAGGGCATCGAGCAGGACATGGCCGGCGTCTTCGAGGCGCTGCGCACCGGCCCCGGCGGCCCCGAGCACTACCGGCGGTTCGCCGACTGGCTGGCCGGGACCGGCGCCGCCGTCCGGGACGTCGAGCAGTTCAAGAACCGCCCCGCCCGCGCGCTCGCGCTGATCCCGCGCGCCCTGCAGCCCAACGCGGACCGGGTCGACACCGGGCGGATCACCTTCGTCGGCCAGTGCTTCGGCGACCGCTCGCACCAGGGCCGCTGGGAGCGGCCCGCCGGCGACCGGAAGGTGCTGCTGGTCTCGCTCGGCTCGGCCTTCACCGACCGGCCCGCCTTCTACCGGGAGTGCCTGGAGGCCTTCGGCACCCTGCCGGGCTGGCACCTCGTCCTGCAGATCGGCAGCCACACCGACCTCGCCGCGCTGGGCGAGGTGCCGGAGGGCGTCGAGGTGCACCGCTGGGTGCCGCAGTTCGACGTGCTGGCGCAGGCCGACGCCTTCGTCACCCACGCCGGCACCGGAGGCGCGAGCGAGGGGCTCTACCACGGCGTGCCGATGATCGCGGTGCCGCAGGCCGTCGACCAGTTCGCCAACGCGGACACCCTGGTGGCGCTCGGGGTGGCCCGGCGGCTGGACACCGAGGACGCCACGGCCGCCGCGCTGCGGGCCGCGCTGCTGGAGCTGACCGGCGACCCGGCGGTGGCCGGCCGCCTCGCCGCGCTGCGCGCCGAGGTCCGCGCCGAGGGCGGCACGGCGCGGGCCGCGGACCTGGTCGAGGCGGAGCTGGGGTGAGCGCCGGTCAGAGGATCCGGTCGGGGCGGGTGTAGACGTTGGCGCCCTCGCCGCGCAGGAAGCCCACCAGGGTCAGGCCCAGCTCCTCGGCGAGGTCCACGGCCAGCGAGGACGGCGCCGAGACGGCGGCCAGCAGCGGCGCGCCGGCCAGCGCCGCCTTCTGGGTCAGCTCGAACGAGGCCCGGCCGCTGACCAGCAGCACGTGCCCGGTCAGCGGCAGCCGGCCCTCGCGCAGCGCCCAGCCGACCACCTTGTCCACCGCGTTGTGCCGCCCGACGTCCTCGCGGACGCAGAGCAGCTCGCCGCCGCGCCCGTCGAACAGACCGGCGGCGTGCAGGCCGCCGGTGGAGTCGAAGGTCCGCTGGGCGGCGCGCAGCCGGTCCGGCAGCCCGTACAGCAGCGCGGGCGGGACGGTCAGCGGGTCGTCGCCGACCGCGTGGCGCACATGGGTGCGCACGGCGTCCACGGTGTCCCGGCCGCACAGGCCGCAGGCGCTGGTGGTGAGCAGGTTGCGGTGCGCGGAGAGCGGCAGCGCCCGGGCGGCGCCGCGCGGGGTCGCGTCCACCACGTTGTAGGTGTTGGCGCCGTCCTCGTCGGTGCCGGCGCAGTAGCGCAGCGCCGCGAGGTCCTCGGCCGAGTGGACGATCCCCTCGCCGACCAGGAAGCCGGCCACCAGGTCGAAGTCCTGGCCGGGGGTGCGCATGGTGACGGTGAGCGGCTCGCCGCCCAGCCGGATCTCCAGCGGCTCCTCGGCGGCCAGTGCGTCAGGCCGGGTGCTGCGCCCGTCCCCGCGCAGCCGGACCACCCGCCGCCGTGCCGTCGCCCGTGTCATCGCCCGCCCGCCTCTCCGTGCGCCGCACCCGGCGCCGCGTCGTCCGCCTCCCCACAGCGTGCGCCACGGGGCGGGATATCCGAAAATCCTGGTGACCGGCCGGTGCGGTGGTCGGCTTTCCATCGCGCCGGGATGGTTGTCATATCTTCATTCACCTGGTGAGATGGTGTATATGGATATGCACAGTGCTGCGGCCCCCCACGCGCCGCTCGTCCAGGTCGGCAAGGCCGACGTCAGCGCCGAGGACGTGCTGGCCGTCGCCCGGGGGAACGCCCGGGTCGAGATCGGCCCCGACGCGCTCGCCGAGATGGCGGCCGCGCGCGCCCGCATCGAGGCCCTGGCCGCCGAACCGCGCCCCGTCTACGGCGTCTCCACCGGCTTCGGCGCCCTCGCCGTCCGGCACATCAGCCCCGAGCTGCGCGCCCAGCTGCAGCGCTCGCTGGTGCGCTCGCACGCCGCCGGGATGGGCCCCGCGGTCGAGCGCGAGGTGGTCCGCGCGCTGATGTTCCTGCGGATGAAGACCCTCGCCAGCGGCCGTACCGGCGTGCGTCCGCTGGTCGCCGAGACCATGGCCGCCATCCTCAACGCCGATATCACCCCGGTGGTCCGCGAGTTCGGCTCGCTCGGCTGCTCCGGTGACCTCGCGCCGCTCTCCCACTGCGCGCTCGTGCTCATGGGCGAGGGCGTGGCGACCGGCCCCGACGGCGCCGAGAGGCCCGCTGGCGAACTGCTGGCCGCCGCCGGCATCGAGCCCGTCGAACTGCTGGAGAAGGAGGGCCTCGCCCTCATCAACGGCACCGACGGCATGCTCGGCATGCTCGTGATGGCCATCGCCGACCTGCGGCGCCTGTTCACCACCGCCGACATCACCGCCGCGATGAGCCTGGAGGCGCTGCTCGGCACCGACAAGGTGCTCGCCCCCGAGCTGCACGCCCCGATCCGCCCGCACCCCGGGCAGGCGCTGTCCGCCGCCAACATGCTGGCCGTGCTCAAGGGCTCCGGCCTCACCGGCCACCACCAGGACGACGCGCCGCGCGTCCAGGACGCCTACTCGATCCGCTGCGCCCCGCAGGTGGCCGGCGCCGGGCGCGACACCCTCGCGCACGCCCAGCTGGTCGCCTCCCGCGAACTCGCCGCCTCGGTCGACAACCCGGTGGTGCTGCC
Source organism: Kitasatospora sp. NPDC002551 (assembly GCF_040296005.1). Lineage (NCBI taxonomy): Bacteria > Bacillati > Actinomycetota > Actinomycetes > Kitasatosporales > Streptomycetaceae > Kitasatospora > Kitasatospora sp. NPDC002551. The sequence goes on from NZ_JBEOWI010000067.1 coordinate 11,066, forward strand.
GGACGGACGGGTCGAGTCCAACGGCAACTTCCACGGCGCCCCGGTCGCCTACGTGCTGGACTTCCTCGCCATCGCCGCCGCCGACCTCGGCTCGATCGCCGAGCGCCGCACCGACCGGCTGCTCGACAAGGCCCGCTCGCACGGCCTGCCGGCCTTCCTGGCCGACGACCCGGGCGTGGACTCCGGCCTGATGATCGCCCAGTACACCCAGGCGGCGCTGGTCAGCGAGAACAAGCGGCTCGCCGTGCCGGCCTCGGTCGACTCGATCCCCTCCTCGGCCATGCAGGAGGACCACGTCTCGATGGGCTGGTCCGCCGCCCGCAAGCTGCGCCAGGCGGTGGAGAACCTCGGCCGCATCCTCGCCGTCGAACTCACCGCCGCCGCGCGGGCCCTGGAGATCCGCCGGCAGGCCGGCGCCAGCGGCGACCTGGCCCCGGCCACCGCCGCGGCGCTGGCCGCCGCCCGGGCCGCCGGGGTGGGCGGCGCCGGGCGCGACCGCTTCCTGTCGCCCGACCTGGAGGCCGCGGCCACGCTGGTCGCCTCCGGCGATCTGGTGCGGGCGGTCGAGCGGGTCACCGGGCCGCTGGCCTGACGGACGGCCCCGGCGGAGCGGGTGGGCGGGACGGTGGACCGGACCTCAGTCCCAGTCGCTCCCGCTCCGCGGGGCCGACGGACGGCCCGCCTCCTCGCGCCGCTCGGCCAGCGCGGCGGAGAAATTGACGCCGACGATGCCGCCCCAGCAGACCAGCAGACCCCAGAAGCCGGCGGCGCCGGCCGCGATGCCGGACAGCGGGATGCCCAGCGCCATCGAGACGATCGGCAGCCGCACGCCCGAACGGCCGGGGCGGCGCGGGTGGTGGCCGTACCCCGGCGGGCCGTAGGGGCGGCCGGCCGCGGCCGGGTGGCCGTACCCGTCGGCCGGACCGAGCCGCTCACCGACCCGGCGCTCCACCCGGGCGTCGAGGCGCGCGTCGAGCCGCGAGAGGAAGGAGTCGAGGAGTTCCGACTCGTATTCCGGGCCGAGTTCCTTGCGGGCCTGCACCGTGGCGTCCAGATCGCGCTTCAGGTCGTGCTGGCTGGTGTCCATGGACACCAGCCTGCGCCCGGCGGGGCGGGCGGGTCCACCCGGTTCGCCGGGAATCCGGGCGGTCTCAGGGGGATTTCAGGGTCACCCCGAGGCCGCCCGCGCCCCTCGGCGGGTCCGCCGTCCGGAGGCCTGGGCGGGCGTCCCGGCCGAGTCTCAGCCGGCGTTCCGTCGTACGAGACGTCTTTGCCAGCGGCCGCCCGCTGCTGCACAGTCATCCGAACAGCTCCCACCCGGAGGTACCGCCATGACCGCCACCGAGGACGCCGGCACGGTCGGTCCCTCCGCCCGGCTGCTCCAGCTCTTCGAGGGGCACCGGCTCACCCCCACGCAGCGGCGGATCGCGCACTCGCTGGTGCGGCACGCCACCGAGGCGCCGTTCCTCTCCAGCGTCGAGGTCGCCGAACTGGCCGGCGTCAGCCAGCCGTCGGTGACCCGCTTCGCGGTGGCCCTCGGCTACGACGGCTACCCGGCGCTGCGCAAGCAGCTGCGCGAACTCGGCGCCGGGGAGCCGGCCACCCCCGAGACCCCGGCCGACGCCGTGCGCAACGAGCACCAGCAGGCCGTGCTCGCCGAGATCGAGCACCTGCGCCACCTCGCCGAACTGCTCGCCGACCCCGAGCCGGTCACCCGCGCCGCCCGGCTGCTCGCCGCCTCCCGGCCGCTGCCCGTCCTCGGCCTGCGCGCCGCCTCCGCGCAGGCGCGCGGCTTCGCGTACTTCGCCGCCAAGGTGCACCCGGACGTCCGGCTGCTCGACGAGGGCGGCAGCATGCTCGCCGACCGCCTCGAACAGGCCACCGCGGCGGGCGCGAGCGTGCTGCTCTGCTTCGCCCTGCCGCGCTACCCGCGCGAGCTGATGGACGCCCTGGCGGTGGCCCGCGACTGCGGACTGACCGTCGTCACCGTGGCCGACAGCGTCTTCGCGCCGGTCGCCAAGCTCTCCGACCTGATGCTGCCGGCCGCCGTCGGCACCGGGCTGGTCTTCGACACCGCCTGCGCGCCGATGATGCTCGGCCGGGTGCTGCTGCAGCGCATGTGCGACGAACTGCCGGGCGCCGAGGCCCGGTTGGAGGCCATCGAGCAGTCGGCGACGGCGCGCGGGCTGTTCCTGGAGTAGCCGGCCGACCGGCGCGGCTGCCGGATCAGGCTTCGAGGGTCCGGCGGATCCTCTCCAGGGTGGTCCGCATGCCCGCCCGGTTGGCCGCCGCCCGCCGCTCCGGACGGACCCCGGTGAACACCCTGCCGAGCAGTTCGGCGACCGGTGCCCCGCGCCCGGTCCGCAGGTCCCGCCAGTACTCGGTGAGGGTGGTGCCGCCGTCCCCGCCGGGCGCGATGCGGTAGCCCCACTGGGCGATCGGCAGCCCGAACGACTCCACCCGGAAGGCGAACTCGCGACCGGGCTCGGCCGTCGTCACCCGGCAGGTGGTGAACCAGACGTACAGGCCGCGGCGGTTGAAGCCGACGAACCGGTCACCGGCCCGCAGCGGGCCCCGGCGGGCCCACACCGCCCGGCACTCGGGACTCCACTCACCGGTCCGCCGCACCGTGCTGACAGCGCGGTAGACCACCGCCGGCTCCACCGCCACGCCGACGCTCTCCTCGATGCCCCACTCGCGGTCCATGCCCGACCTCCCCGTCCGGATCGCGGCCCGTGCGCCGCCCCGGTGACCGTACCCGCAGGTTGGCGATCCGCCCAGGGCGGGCATCACTCCAGTCAGGGGGTGCCGCCATGCGCGTGATCCACGAGATGAAGTTCGTCGGCCGGCTCGCCTCCGGAGCCGACGAGTGGTCCTGCCCGACCTGCGGACGCCGCGTCACCCTGCGCCGTCTGCCCGATCCCGAACTCACCGTCCTCGACCCGGGCGACCAGGCCGTCGTCCACGTCGGCGTGATCGAACCCGACGCCCGCGCCGCCGCCGTCGCCGAACAGTACGGCCTCGGCCCCGTCCAGGAGATCCCCCGCCCGCCCCGTCCCTCGGCCCCCGACGAGGCCGACCGCCGCTGGCTGGAGGAGATCGGCATCCACTGGGACGACGACGCCGCGGCGTGACGGGAGGTCAGCGCTTGGGGGTGTACAGCGGCAGGTCGGACGTCTGCAGCTCGGCGGGAAGCGGCGCGGTGAGCGGGATCGGCTCGCCGTACTTGCCGTGCAGCACGCCCTGATAGGCGTTGTCCCGCGGGCGGGTGTAGAGCGTCCAGACGCCCGCGCGCGGGTCGACGGCGAGCAGGACGCCCACTCCCGCCGTCGCGTACCAGTCGGTCTTCGTGGCGACTGCCCGAACGCCCTCGGAGTTGGAGATCACCTCCATGGCGAAGGCGGCCTCCCGCGGATCGGCCAGCCACTCGTCGTCGCGGTCCCAGTCGACGGGGAGGACGACCAGGTCGGGGGTGACGTAGTCCTCCTCGTTGCCCGGCATGTAGATCGACGACACCTCGTACGCGCCGAGATCGCCGGGGAGTGCCGGTTCGAGCTGCCGACGGAGCAGCCGGACGGTCCCGGCGTGCTTGCCGCGCGGGGTGGGAGCCATCACCAGGGTTCCTCCGATGATCTGCACTCGGAGGCCGGTGCTCCGTTCGATCTCCTCGGCGGCGTCACGGAGTCTTCCCGGCCGCACGGTGATGGCCGTCATCGCGTCCTCCATTCGTCGGCGCCCGGCCGAGTGGCTGCTGCCCGCCGGGTTCAGCCTAGCGCGCGCGGATGCGGCAGGGCCCCGCCGTGTGGGGGTGGCGGGGCCCTGCCGGTGTGGGGGTGGGGGATCAGACGAGGCGTGTGGCGGAGACGGTGAAGTCGAACCGCTGGTTGGCTCCGCCGTTGCAGTCCCACAGGACGAAGCGGGTGCCGTCGGTGGTGTTGCCCCAGGGGAGGTCGAGGCAGCGGCCGGACTGCGGGTTGAGCAGCGAGCCGTCGGTGCGCGGCAGCCAGACCTGGTTACCGCCGCCGTTGCAGGTCCAGAACGTGGTCGCGGCGCCGTTGGCGGTGCCGTTCGCGTAGGCGTCGAGGCACAGGTTGCCCCACCTGAGGGTCCCGTCCGAGGAGTGGCTGGTGAAGGACTGGGTCGAGGACGATCCGCAGTTCGCGACGCGGACCGGCGCGCCGGGCTGGTCGGGGCTGCCCGCGGCGGTCGCGCACTTGGCCTGGTCGAGTCCGAGCCGGTAGCTGGACTGCCAGCCCTGCGGCGGCGCGGCGGCCCGCCGGAGCACGGCGACGTCACTGAGCTCGCCCTTGAACCGCGCGTTCGGCTCGCCCTGGTAGCGGTACTGCCCGAGCTGGAAGGCGCCGGTGGCCTGGAAGGAGTCGCGGGCGGCGTGGTGACCGGTGGCCACCACAGTGCCGTTGACCTGCAGGGAGATCTGCTCGGTCCGGGCGTTGTAGGCCACGCTCAGCTGGTTCCAGACGCCGGGCGTGAAGCTGTCCCGGCCCGCCGCGTAGGGCGTGACCTGGTCGTAGGACCAGGAGTCGTCGTCCTGCCGGCCCAGCGCGGCGTGCCAGCGGCCGTCGCTCGGGTCGGCCCAGAGCGCGAAGGCGCTCGACCGCGCGCCCTGCTGGCTCAGGACGACGCCGCCCTCGGCGGTGGGCTTGGCCCAGGCGGTGACGGTGAAGCTCTCCCGGGTGTCGATCAGCGGACGGTCGGCGGAGAGCGCTCCGGTGCCGTCCAGGGAGGCGACCGTGGCGGGGCCGGGAGTGCTGCTTCCGTCCGGGGCCGTGAACGGGCTGTGGTTGTCCACCCAGGTGACGCCGGGACCGGCCGCCAGCGGGGCGGTGCCGGCGGCGTCGGAGCCGGGGCTCTCACGGCCGAGCTGCCACTGGTGCTGCGGGTCCGCCAGGTCCCCCAGCAGCGGCTGGCCGGGGTAGGCGAAGGTCGGGATGACGACCTCGGCGGAGTAGTTGCCGGCCTGGTCCACGTCGCGCACGCGGAGCGCGGCCGAGTTCGGCTGGGGCAGGGGGACGTCCAGGTCGACGGTCGGCCAGGAGAGGCTGCCGGGCCATCCACAGCTCGCCCTGGTCCACGGGCCCGTTTCGCCGGTGCGGTACTCCAGGCAGCCGTGGCCGGAGGTGTAGATGCGTTCCCAGCTGTAGGAGTCTTGGACCTGGAAGGTGAGGCGGTTCGTGCCGGCCTGCGGGGTGCTCGTCGACAGCAGCGAAATCCGGGGGCCACGGTGGTCGACCCGGAAGTGGCAGTCGGTGGTGGCCGCGGAGCGGTTGCCGTCGGCGTCCGTGCCGACCACGTTCCAGGAGTAGGCGTGGCCCTCGACGAGCTTGGTCGGGTCGAGGGCGAACTCGGCCTGCGTGCCGGGGGCGAGCCCGCCCACCCGGCCGGTGAGCACGTCGGTGTTCGGGGCCGCGGTGTCGCGGACGTGGAACTCGGCGCCGAGCGCGGCGGAGGAGCCGTTCAGCGTGGCGGTGAGGCTGCTCGTGCCGCCGGGCAGCCAGCCCCACTGGTCGGTGCTGGCGATGCCGCAACTGTCGGTGCGGGTGTCGGGATAGAGGGTGCCCGGTGAGAGCGGGGCGACGCGGGTGCCGGTGGGCGTCTCCACCGGGGCGGGCTCCGCGGCCCGGGCGAGCGAGGCGCCGGCGAGCGGGGCGCCGGCGAGCAGGCCGGCGGCGAGGGCGAGGACGCTGCCGCGGGCAGCCGTCCGGCGGACCCGTCGGCCCGGCGGAGGCGCGAACGGGCGTGGCAGAGCAGACATGGTGGTACCCCCCCAGGAATCGTCCGGGCAGAGCTGCCCGAATTCGTTCGTATGCAGCATGACGTCGGCCCCGGGGGCCGTCAACCATGTTCGGGATCGGATCGTCCGGACTCTGGCCGGAGGCTGGATGTTTGGATATATTCAGCCGAGTCGAGCCTGAATGAATTCATCCGCAAGGAGGCCGGGACATGGTGCAGCAGGCGAGCGGGCCGCGAGAGGTACGGGCGGCGCGGGGGACGGGGCTGACGACGCGGGGGTGGCAGCAGGAGGCGGCCCTGCGGATGCTGATGAACAACCTCGACCCCGAGGTGGCCGAGCACCCGTCGAAGCTGGTCGTGTACGGCGGCACCGGCAAGGCGGCGCGCGACTGGCGGTCCTTCGACGCCATGGTCCGCACGCTGCAGGGGCTGAAGCAGGACGAGACCATGCTGGTGCAGTCCGGCCGGCCGGTCGGCGTCATGCAGACCCACGAGTGGGCGCCGCGCGTGCTGATCGCCAACTCCAACCTGGTCGGCGACTGGGCCAACTGGGAGGAGTTCCGCCGTCTGGAGAGCCTCGGGCTCACCATGTACGGGCAGATGACCGCCGGATCGTGGATCTACATCGGCACCCAGGGCATCCTCCAGGGCACCTACGAGACCTTCGCCGCCGTCGCCAACAAGAAGTTCGACGGCACGCTGGAGGGCACCATCACCCTCACCGCCGGCCTCGGCGGCATGGGCGGCGCCCAGCCGCTGGCCGTCACCATGAACGGCGGCGTGGCGATCTGCATCGACTGCGACCCGTCCCGGATCTCCCGCCGGATCGAGCACCGCTACCTGGACGTCGAGGCCAAGGACCTCGCCCACGCGCTGGAGCTCGCCACCGCCGCGCGCGACAAGCGGCAGCCGCTCTCCATCGGCGTGCTCGGCAACGCCGCCGAGCTGGTCCCGCAGCTGCTCGCGATGGACGCGCCGATCGACATCGTCACCGACCAGACCAGCGCCCACGACCCGCTGGCCTACCTGCCGGTCGGCGTCGCCTTCGACGACATGGCCGCCTACGCCGCCGAGAAGCCCGCCGAGTTCACCCAGCGCGCCCGCGAGTCGATGGCCCGGCACGTCGAGGCGATGGTCGGCTTCCAGGACCGCGGCGCCGAGGTCTTCGACTACGGCAACTCGATCCGCGGCGAGGCCCAGCTGGCCGGCTACGACCGCGCCTTCGCCTTCCCCGGCTTCGTCCCCGCCTACATCCGCCCGCTGTTCTGCGAGGGCAAGGGCCCGTTCCGCTGGGCCGCGCTGTCCGGCGACGCCCGCGACATCCACAAGACCGACCAGGCCGTCCTCGACCTCTTCCCGGAGAACGAGTCGCTGGCCCGCTGGATCCGGATGGCCCAGGAGAAGGTGCACTTCCAGGGCCTGCCCGCGCGCATCTGCTGGCTCGGCTACGGCGAGCGCGACAAGGCCGGCGAGCGCTTCAACGACATGGTGGCGAGCGGCGAGCTGTCCGCCCCCATCGTCATCGGCCGCGACCACCTGGACTGCGGCTCGGTCGCCTCCCCCTACCGGGAGACCGAGGCGATGCTGGACGGCTCCGACGCGATCGCCGACTGGCCGCTGCTCAACGCCATGGTCAACGTCGCCTCCGGCGCGTCCTGGGTCTCCATCCACCACGGCGGCGGCGTCGGCATCGGCCGCTCGATCCACGCCGGGCAGGTCACCGTCGCCGACGGCACCGCGCTGGCCGGCGAGAAGATCCGCCGGGTGCTCACCAACGACCCGGGCATGGGCGTCATCCGGCACGTCGACGCCGGCTACGACCGGGCCGAGGAGGTCGCGGCCGAGCGCGGCGTGCGCGTCCCCATGGCCGAGCAGAGCCCGACGGGTGAGCTGTGACGCCGTCCTTCGAGGAGATGTGGGCGGAGCTGCTCCCGGTGGGCCGCTCCGCCGCGTCCGGCGGCTACCGCCGGTTCGCCTGGAACGCCGCCGACGCCGAGTGCCGCGCCTGGTTCGAGCAGCAGGCCCGTGACCGGGGCCTCGGCTACGAGCTGGACCGCAACGGCAACCAGTGGGCCTGGCTGGGCGATCCGGAGGCGGGCGACGCCGTCGTCACCGGCTCGCACCTGGACTCCGTCCCCGACGGCGGCGCCTTCGACGGCCCGCTCGGGGTGGTGTCCTCCTTCGCGGCGCTGGACGAACTGCGCGCCCGGGGCGCCCGGTTCGCCAGGCCACTGGCGATCGTCAACTTCGGCGACGAGGAGGGCGCCCGGTTCGGCGTGGCCTGCATCGGCTCCCGGCTCACCACCGGCCTGCTGAGCCGGGAGGCCGCGTACGGGCTGCGCGACGCCGACGGCGTGCGGCTGCCCGACGCGATGGAGCGGGCCGGCCAGGACCCGACGGCGATCGGCGCCGACGGCGAGCGGCTGGCCCGGATCGGCGCCTTCGTCGAACTCCACGTCGAGCAGGGCCGCCACCTCGCCGAGCACCAGCCGGTCGGCGTCGCCTCGGCGATCTGGCCGCACGGCCGCTGGCGGTTCGACTTCCACGGCGAGGCCAACCACGCCGGCACCACCCGGATCGAGGACCGCCGCGACCCGATGCTGACCTACGCCACCACGGTGCTCGCCGCCCGCAAGAAGGCGAAGCTCGCGGGCGCGCTGGCCACCTTCGGCAAGGTCGCCGTCGAGCCCAACGGCACCAACGCGATCGCCTCCCTGGTGCGCGGCTGGCTGGACTCCCGGGCGGCCGACGAGGCCACCCTCACCGCGCTGGTCGGGGAGATCGAGCGGGCCGCCGCCGAGCGCGGCGGGCGCGACGGCGTCCGGGTCGAACTGACCCGTGAGTCCTACACCCCGGTGGTGGACTTCGACGGCCCGCTGCGCGACCGCCTGGCGCGGGTCGTCGGCGGGAAGGAGGGCCCGGGCGGCGCCCCCGTGCTGCCCACCGGCGCGGGACACGACGCCGGGATCCTGGCATCGGCCGTGCCGACCGCCATGCTGTTCGTACGGAACCCGAGCGGCGTCTCGCACTCCCCGGCGGAGCACGCCGAGACCGCCGACTGCCTGGCCGGGGTCGCCGCCCTCGCCGACGTACTGGAGGACCTGGCGTGTCAGTAGGCCGTGCCGCAGGCGCGCAAACGACAACCTTCTGGGCGCAGTACGCCTGGCTGCCGTACGTCAACGGGCCGGTGGTCGAGCAGGACGTCCTGATCAACACCGGTGCCGGCGGCAAGATCGCCAAGGTGCAGCCGGACAGCGGGCCCTGCCCGCCCGGCGCCGTCCGGCTGGAGGGCCTGCTGCTGCCGGGCCGGGCCAACGCGCACTCGCACGCCTTCCACCGGGCGCTGCGCGGCCACGTCCAGGTCGGCTCCGGCACCTTCTGGACCTGGCGCGACACCATGTACCGGTTCGCCGGCGCCCTCGACCCGGACCGCTACCTGGCGCTCGCCACCGCCGCCTACGCCGAGATGGCGCTCGCCGGGATCACCGCCGTCGGCGAGTTCCACTACCTGCACCACGCGCCCGGCGGCGCCCGCTACGACGACCCCAACGCGATGGGCGAGGCCCTGATCGAGGCCGCCGCCCGGGCCGGCATCCGGATCACGCTGCTGGACACCTGCTACCTGTCCTCCGGCTTCGGCGCCGAGCCGACCAAGCCGCAGCGCCGGTTCAGCGACGGCGACGCCGACGCCTGGGCCGAGCGGGCCGACGCCCTGCGCGGGCGCGAGCACGCCCGGATCGGCGCCGCCATCCACTCGGTGCGCGCCGTGCCCGCCGAGCAGCTGGGCACCGTCGCCCACTGGGCGGCGATGCGCCGGGCGCCGCTGCACGTCCACCTGTCCGAGCAGACCGCCGAGAACGACGCCTGCCTGGCCGCGCACGGCGTCACCCCGACCCGGCTGCTCGCCGACCACGGCGCGCTCGGCCCGCGCACCTCGGCCGTGCACGCCACCCACCTCACCGAGGAGGACGTCAAGCTGCTCACCGACTCCTCCACCACCGTCTGCATGTGCCCCACCACCGAGCGGGACCTCGCCGACGGGATCGGCCCGGCCCGGCAACTGGCCTCCGGCGGCTGCCCGATCACCCTCGGCAGCGACAGCCACGCCGTCGTCGACCCGTTCGAGGAGGCCCGGGCGCTGGAGCTGGACGAGCGGCTGCGCACCCGCACCCGCGGGCACTGGACGGCGAACGCGCTGCTGCGGGCCGGCTCGGAGGACGGGCACGCCTCGCTCGGCTGGCCCGAGGCCGGGCGGATCGAGGCGGGGGCGCTGGCCGACTTCACCGTGATCGCGCTGGACTCGGTGCGCACCGCGGGCCCGGCGCCGCGGCTGGGCGCGGAGACCGCGGTGTTCGCGGCCTCGGCGGCGGACGTGCGGCACGTGGTGGTCGGCGGGCGGCACGTCGTGCGGGACGGCGTGCACCAGCTGGTGCCGGACGTGCCGGGCGCGCTGAAGTCCTCGATCGACGCCCTGAGTTGCTGAGCTGCTGTCGTTGCTGCTGTCGTTCTCCGAAAGGCATGACGTGACCTCCCCGAGCATTCCGAGCACGCTGATCACCGGCATCGGCACACTGGTCACCAACGACCCCGCGTACGGGACCGGGCCGCTCGGCCTGCTCACCGACGCGGCGGTGGTGATCGACGGCGACGCCGTCGCCTGGGTCGGCCCGGCCGCCGAGGCGCCCGCCGCCGACGAACGGTTCGACGCGGCGGGCCGCGCCCTGCTGCCCGGCTTCGTCGACTCGCACGCCCACCTGGTGTTCGCGGGCGACCGCACCGCCGAGTTCAACGCCCGGATGTCCGGGCAGTCCTACTCGGCGGGCGGCATCCGCACCACCGTGGCCGCCACCCGGGCCGCCGCCGACGCCGAGCTGGACGCCAACCTGGCCCGGCTGGTGCGCGAGGCGCTGCGGCAGGGCACCACGCTGGTCGAGTGCAAGTCCGGGTACGGGCTCACCGTCGAGGACGAGTCCCGGGCGCTGCGGATCGCCTCCTCGTACACGCCGGAGACCACCTACCTCGGCGCGCACGTGGTGGCGCCGGAGTTCGCGGACGACCCGGCCGGCTACGTGGAGCTGGTCACCGGCCCCATGCTGGACGCCTGCGCGCCGTACGCCCGCTGGGTGGACGTGTTCTGCGAGAAGGGCGCCTTCGACGGCGACCAGGCGCGGGCGATCCTGACCGCCGGGATGGAGCGCGGGCTGACGCCCCGGGTGCACGCCAACCAGCTGACGTACGGCCCGGGCGTGCAGCTGGCCGTCGAGCTGGGGGCGGCCTCCGCCGACCACTGCACCCACCTGACCGACGAGGACGTGGCCGCGCTGGCCGGCTCCTCGACGGTGGCGACGCTGCTGCCGGGCGCCGAGTTCTCCACCCGGGCGGTCTACCCGGACGCGCGCCGGCTGCTGGACGCGGGGGCGGTGGTGGCGCTGTCCACCGACTGCAACCCGGGCTCCAGCTTCACGAGTTCGATGGCGTTCTGCATCGCGGTGGCGGTGCGCGAGATGGGCATGACGCCGGACGAGGCGCTCTGGTCGGCGACGGCGGGCGGCGCGCACGCGCTGCGGCGCACGGACGTCGGCGCCGTGCGGGTGGGCGCCCGGGCGGACCTGCAGCTGCTGGACGCGCCCTCGCACGTGCACCTGGCCTACCGGCCGGGCGTGCCGCTGACGGCGGCGGTCTGGCGCGCGGGCGTGCGCGAGGTCTGAGCGGCCCGAGCGGTGTGACGGCGGGGCCGGGGACGGGCGTTCCCCGGCCCCGCCGCCGTGCTCAGAGCCGCAGCGCGCGCCGCAGGAAGGCGAGTTCGTGCAGCAGCAGGTTCTCCGCCACCGATTCGTCGGTGGGCCGGTGGCCGGTGCCGCGCAGCGGGAGCACCTCGTGCGGGCGGCCCGCGGCGAGCAGGGCGGCGGAGAACCGCAGGGCGTGGACGGGCAGCACGTTGTCGTCGGCGAGGCCGTGGGCCAGCAGCAGCGGGCGGCGCAGCGTGGGCGCGTCCGAGAGCAGGGAGCAGGCGTCGTAGCGCTCCGGGTGCTCGTCGGGGTGGCCGAGGTAGCGCTCCTGGTAGTGGGTGTTGTAGATCCGCTGATCGGTGGCCGCGGCGCCGGTGGAGGCCGCGTGGAAGACGTCGGGGCGGCGCAGGACGGCGAGCGCGGCGAGGTAGCCGCCGTAGGACCAGCCGCGGACGGCGACCCGGTCGAGGTCGAGCAGGCCGGGCCGCAGCCGGGCGGCCTCGTGCAGGCCCTCGACCTGGTCGGCCAGGGCGGGGCCGGCCTTGTCCCCGGCGATCGCCTTCTCCCAGCGCGGGCCGCGCCCGGGGGTGCCGCGGCCGTCGACGGCGAGCACGGCGAAGCCCTGGTCGGCGAACCACTGGGAGGCGAGGTCCCACCAGTGCGGGGCGGCGGTGACCTTCTGCAGGGCGGGTCCGGCGTAGGGGTCGAGGAGGACGGGCAGCGGGCCGTCGCCGTCGCGGTGGCCGGCGGGCAGGAAGAGCGTGGCGCGCAGTTCGCGGGGGCCGAGCCGGAGCAGCTCGGGGCGGGAGGTGAGGGCGGGCGTCTCGGCGCGGGAGGCGAGGGTGCGGGCGGCGGGCAGGCCGTCGCGGTGGACGGTGGTGCGGCCGGTGGGCGCGCCGGGCGTGCGTGCGGTGTGGACGAGCGTGCCGTCGCGGCGCGCGCCGGTGTGCACTCCGGGCTCGTCGCTCAGCCGGACGGCGCCCGTGACCGGGTCCCATGACCACAGGTGGGTCTCGGTCGGCTCGTCAGTGGCGGTGAAGAGCACCTGCTCGCCGTCGGTGCCGAGCACGGAACGCACCTGCAGTCCGGCCGGGGTGACGGGCTCGCCGTCGACGGTGAGGTGCCGGGTGTCGCCTTCGTCGGCGGCGTCGACGAGGGCGCCGGCGGCGGTGCGGGCGGGCAGTCCGGGGAGCAGGGCGACCCAGTGCTCGTCGCGCCGCTCGGCGAGGACGCGGGTGGCGCCGTCGGCGGGGTCGATCGCGAGGGTGAGCACGGTGCGCTGGTCGCGGCTCTGCACGGCGGCGTACGGGCCGTGCCCGTCCCAGCCGGCGGCGGTGAGGTACTCGTACCCGGCCCGGTCCCAGCGGACCTCGGTGCGCCCGCCGTCGAGACCGAGCAGCCAGAGGGTGACCTCGGCGTTGGCGGTGCCGGCCAGGGGGTAGCGGATGACGCGGGGCGGCCGGGCGGGGTCGGCCGGGTCGGCCAGGTGGAGGCGGGTGACCGGGCGCTCGTCGACCCGGGCGACCAGCAGCCGGGTGCCGTCGGGCGACCACCAGTGGGCGCGGGTGCGGTCCATCTCCTCGGCGGCGACGTACTCGGCGACGCCGTAGCGAACGTCCTCGGCCTCGGGTCCGGCGAGCGCGCGGTCCTCGCCGCCGTCGGCGGTGACGACGCGCAGGGCGCCGTTGCCGACGTAGGCGATCCGCAGGCCGGACGGGTCGGGGCGGGGGTCGTACACCTCGGTGGCGGTGGGGACGCGGCGGACCTCGCCGGTGGCGGTGTCGGCGAGCCAGAGGCCGCCGCCGAGGGCGAAGGCGGCGAGCCGACCGGCGGCGTCGGTGGCGTACGCGGTGATGCCGCGGGCGTGGACGTGGGCGCGTTCGCGGCGGATCCGCTCGGCCTCGGGCAGATCGGCGTCGGAGTCCGCCGCGCCGAGGACCGCCGGGTCGGCGAGCAGGCGTTCGTCGCCGCTTCCGGTGTCGAGGGCCCAGAGGCAGGTGACGGGGTCGTCGCCCGCCCGGCTGCGCAGGAAGAGCACGGTGCGCCCGTCGGCGCCGATGGCCGGCTGGGAGGGGGCACCGAGGCTGAGCCGGGCGCGGGCGAGCTGACGGGGTATCGAGTCGGTCGGCATGGGGCACCATAGGCACACCCACGGGGCCGGGTCGAGGGGGCAGGGCGGGGGGAGAACGCGACCGGGGCCGCCGCGGATCTCAGGAATCCGCGACGGCCCCGGGGCCGGGTGGGAGGGACGTCAGTGGACGTCGCCCATCAGCGCCACGACCTTGCGGCGCTGGGTGTAGAGGGCGATGCCGGCGGCGATCGCCATGCCGCCCTGGACCGCGAAGTACCAGGTGGAGCCGACCACCTCGTCGCCGAGGACGAGCTGGAAGATGGCCGCGACGCAGTCGCCCGCGGTGACCGCGAGGAACCAGACGCCCATCATCTGGCTGGCGTACTTGGCCGGCGCCAGCTTGGTGGTGACCGACAGGCCGACGGGGGAGAGGGTCAGCTCGCCGACGGTCTGGATCAGGTAGACCATGGCCAGCCAGAGCGGCGTGACCTGGGTGCCGCCGGAGGCGGCGGCCATGGCCAGCATCATGACCATGAACGAGGCGCCGATCATCAGCAGGCCGAAGGAGAACTTCGCCGTGGTGCTGGGGTTCTTGGAGCGGCGGGCGAGCGCCACCCAGATCCAGGCGAAGACCGGGGCCAGGGCCATGATGTACAGCGGGTTGAGCGACTGGAACCAGCTGGACGGGAAGTCGAAGCCGAACAGCGTCGACGAGGTGTGGTCCTGCGCGAAGATGTTCAGCGTCGAACCGGACTGGTCGTAGATCATCCAGAACACGGCGGCGGCGACGAAGAACCAGATGTAGCCGCTCATCCGGGACTGCTCGGTCGCGTCGAGGTCCTTGTCGCGCTTCACCTTGGCGAAGACGAAGACCGGGATCGCCAGGCCGGCGATGGACAGCGGCCAGATCGCCCAGTTGATGGTGAAGTGGCCGGTCAGCGCGACGACGGCGTAGAAGACGGCGGCGACGGCGAGCCAGAGGCCGGCCTTCTTGAAGATCGCGCTCTTCTCGGCGGCCGAGATCGGCGAGGTGACCACGTCGCTCTTGGCGCTCAGGTGGCGGGTGCCGAGCAGGAACTGGGTGAGGCCCAGGGCCATGCCGACGCCGGCGAGGGCGAAGCCCAGGTGCCAGTCGACGTTCTGGCCGATGGTGCCGATGACCAGCGGGGCGGCGAAGGCACCGAGGTTGATGCCCATGTAGAAGATCGTGAAGCCGCCGTCCCGGCGCGGGTCGTTGGGCCCGTCGTAGAGGTGGCCGACCATCGTGGAGATGTTCGCCTTGAGCAGGCCGGAGCCGATCGCGATGAACGCGAGGCCGCCGAAGAACGACACGCTGACCGGCAGGGCCAGCAGGAAGTGGCCGATCATGATGATCGAGCCACCGAGGGCGACGGTCTTCCGGGCGCCGAGGAAGCGGTCGGCGATCCAGCCGCCCGGGAGGGCCAGCAGGTAGACCATCGCGGTGTACACGCTGTACACCGCGCTCGCGACGGCGAGCTTCATGCCGAGGCCGCCGTCGGCGACGGAGGCGGTCATGTAGAGCACCAGCAGGGCACGCATGCCGTAGTAGCTGAAGCGCTCCCACATCTCGCTCATGAAGAGCGTGGCGAGGCCCCGGGGGTGCCCGAGGAAGGTCTTGCCGCCGGAAGAGGCCGACTGTATGCCGGACTCCATGGTCGTAGACGCCATGAGTAGTGGTTCCTTGCCTGACAGCGTCCGCCAAAGGGGGTGGCGGCGGACGTGGACAGAACCACTCTACGTGGCGACATTTGGCGTTATCAGCTGACAAAAGATGCCAATAAGGTATGGCGATAGTAAAGACAGCGACAGATTTGCTTCGCCGATCCATGGTAAGACCGGCCAAATTCCTTCGGATGCAAGATCAAAACGGAAGATCTTCGCCGAACGAGCGGCCCGGGCGTGTCGGTTGAGGGTGGATCGCCCTCCGTATAACGATCACGCAGTGTGAACTACCTCACGGAGCGGACGGCCATACCCGGGACGACTACCATCACCACATGACCTGTGTGCTGCTCGCCGAGGACGACCCGGCGATCTCCGAACCGCTCGCCCGGGCCCTGCGCCGCGAGGGCTACGAGGTGCTCGTCCGCGAGGACGGGCCGTCCGCACTGGCCGCGGGGCTCGGCGAGGAGGTCGACCTCGTCGTCCTCGACCTCGGTCTGCCCGAGATGGACGGCCTGGAGGTCTGCCGCCGGCTGCGCGCCGACGGCCGCAGCTGCCCCGTGCTGGTCCTCACCGCCCGCGCCGACGAGGTCGACACCGTGGTCGGCCTGGACGCCGGCGCCGACGACTACGTCACCAAGCCGTTCCGCCTCGCCGAGCTGCTCGCCCGGGTCCGGGCCCTGCTGCGGCGCGGCAACGTCGACCAGCTCACCACCGGCGCCCACGGCGTCAAGATCGACATCGAGTCGCACCGCGCCTGGCTCGGCGAGGAGGAGCTCACCCTCTCCGCCAAGGAGTTCGAGCTGCTGCGGGTGCTCGTCCGGGACGCCGGCCGGGTGGTCACCCGCGAGGAGATCATGCGGCAGGTCTGGGACACCACCTGGTGGACCTCCACCAAGACCCTGGACATGCACATCTCCTGGCTGCGCAAGAAGCTCGGCGACGACGCCGCCAACCCCCGCTACATCGCCACCGTGCGCGGGGTGGGCTTCCGCTTCGAGAAGAATTAGCCCCACCGGGCGCCCCGGACGGGCGCCCACGACCACGGGAGCGGCAGCGTGAAACGCCGGATGATCAACTCGCTGCTGTGCGTCGTCCTCGTGGTCGTCGTGGTGTTCTGCGTCCCGCTCGCCCTGGTCGAGAAGCGCACCATCGTCAACAGTGCCCAGGACCGGGTGGACGCCGCCGCCGTACGGGTCCTCGCCCTGGTGGAGAGCCGGCTCGCCGCCAGGGAGCCGGTCACCGGCGACAAGTTCGCCAACCAGGTCTCCGAGGGCCAGTACGTCGAGGTCGAGATCCCCGGCCAGGGGACCGTCTCCAGCGGCCGGCGGCCCGACAACGACCACGTGCTCACCGCCGTCGAGCGCGGCGCCAGCGGCGAGACCGTCACCGTCGCGCAGTCCCGCGAGGCGGTCGACCACGAGATCGCCAACATGCTGCTGCTGCTCGGCGTCGTCGCGCTGCTCGCCGTGCAGGCCGCCGTCGCCCTCGCCGTCTGGCAGGCCAAGCGGCTGGCCCGCCCGCTCACCGACCTCGCCGAGACCGCCGAACGGCTCGGCTCCGGCGACCCGCGCCCGCGCGACCGCCGCTACGGGGTGCCCGAACTCGACCGGGTCGCCGAGGTGCTCGACACCAGCGCCGAGCGGATCGCCCGGATGCTCACCGCCGAACGCCGGCTCGCCGCCGACGCCTCGCACCAGCTGCGCACCCCGCTCACCGCGCTCTCCATGCGGCTGGAGGAGATCACCGCGCTCGCCGAGGAACCGGAGACCGTCAAGGAGGAGGCGACCATCGCCCTCCAGCAGGTCGAACGGCTGACCGACGTCGTCCAGCGGCTGCTCACCACCCAGCGCGACCCGCGCAGCCCCACCGCCGTCGCCTTCGACCTCGACGACGTGGTCAAGCAGCAGGTCGAGGAGTGGGGGCCGTCGCTGCGCGGCACCGGCCGGGTGCTCCAGGTCGAGGGCCTGCGCGGGGTCAGCGTCGTCGGCACCCCCGGCACGGTCGCCCAGGTGCTGGCCACCCTGATCGAGAACTCGCTGATGCACGGCGCCGGCACGATCACCCTGCGGGTGCGGCCGTCCGGGACGTCGGCGGTCGTCGAGGTGCAGGACGAGGGCCCCGGGGTGCCGCCCGAGCTCGGCAACCGGGTCTTCGAGCGCGCGGTCAGCGGCCGCAACTCCACCGGCATCGGCCTCGCCGTCGCGCGCGACCTCGCGGAGGCGGACGGCGCGCGGCTGGAGCTGCTCTCGCTGCGGCCGGCGGTGTTCGCGCTCTTCCTGGGGCGCAGCCAGCGCGAGGGCTGAGGCGCGTCAGAGCCGGTCGTCCCGGACCACGTCCAGGTCGGTGAAGGTGGGCGGCGCGTCGCAGAGCGCGACCATCTCGCGGTAGATCCGGTCGGTCTCGGGCAGGCCCGAGTTGCGCATCGCGGCCTCGTACGACGGGAACTCGACGATCTCCACCACGTGCCGCGGGTCGGAGCGGTCGGTGGCGACCATCGCGTGGTCGGCGGTCCGCCGGCCCTCGGTCTGCTCGGCCCAGCGGTCCATCAGGCCGTTGAGCTCGTCGAGGTGGTCGGTGCGGCAGTCGATGATCTGGACGAAGGTCATGGCGAGCCTCCTGCGTCCCCCGCGGCTTCGATCGTTCGCCGGCCGTGCTCGCCCTCCGCCACCACTGTCCCCCGCCGCCGCACCGGCGGCAAGCGGGGGGCGGGAGCGGACGGGGGAGGGGCCTACTCGGCCTTGGCGAACCGGATCTGCTCGGCGGCCAGCATCAGCTCGGCCTGGGCGACCACGCCGCCGGCCGGGGCGTCCGGCCCGGACCGCTCGGCGCGCGCCTCGGCGAGCTGCTCCTCGGTCGGCTCCGGGACGGCCTTGAACACCCAGGTGCGGTAGGAGATGAAGCGGAACACCGTGCCGAGCGCGAGGCCGCCGACCTTCGCGGCCAGCTGCTCGAAGTGCGAGGAGAGCCCCAGCACGTACACCGAGAAGCCGAGCACTCCGGTCTCGATCAGCATGCCGGCGCCGCTGAACAGCAGGAACAGCGTGATCTCCCGCTTGCGCGAGGCGGCGTCCCGGTCCCGGTACAGCCAGTAGCGGTAGCCCAGGTAGTTGGTGGCGATCGCGACCAGCGTGGCCACGATGTTGGAGCGCAGCGAGGCCAGGTGCAGGCCGTTGATGCAGATCCAGAAGACGACGAAGTTCACCACGACACCGCTGAGACCGACCAGGCCGAACTTCACCGCCTCGCCCGACAGGCCGCGCAGTTTCTGCGTCAGCGAGGGGTTCGACGCCGTGGTCGTCGCCATACCGGGCTGCCTCCATGTGCCTGCGGACGAAAGGGTGCCGAGGCCTGGGTGCCGTCAACCCCTTGAGCCCTGCGTGCACGCACATGATCGGATCGCGCATATCAGGACCTGGCCGACCAGGCTACCCGGTTCCACCGATCGGCTCAGCCCCTCGGGCGCTACCACATCGGCCCGTCCTCTGGGACGCGGTTGCGCGGGGAGCGGTTCCACGGCCTCCGACCGGCCCGGATATCCTGGCGGGGTGACTTCCCCGGGCAACGCGAATTTTCCAGTGGTGGGCATGATCGGCGGCGGGCAGCTTGCCCGCATGGCACACCAGGCGGGCATCCCGCTCGGAGTCCGGTTCAAGCTCCTCGCCGACACTCCCCAGGACTCGGCGGCGCAGGTCGTCTCCGACGTCGTCCTCGGCGACTACCGAGACCTCGACACCCTCCGGCGCTTCGCCGCCGGCTGTGACGTGATCACCTTCGACCACGAGCACGTGCCGACCGAGCACCTGCGGGCCCTGCAGGCCGACGGCGTCGCCGTCCGGCCCGGCCCGGACGCGCTGGTCAACGCCCAGGACAAGGGCGTCATGCGGGCCAAGCTGGACTCCATCGGCGTCCCCTGCCCCCGGCACCGGATCGTCGCCGACCCGGCCGACGTCACCGCGTTCGCCGCGGAGGGCGCCGGGTACCCCGTCGTGCTCAAGACCGTCCGCGGCGGCTACGACGGCAAGGGCGTCTGGGTGGTCGGCGACGAGGAGGAGGCCGCGGCCCCGTTCCTGGCCGGCGTCCCGGTGCTCGCCGAGGAGAAGGTCGACTTCGTCCGCGAGCTGGCCGCCAACGTGGTCCGCTCGCCCAGCGGCCAGGCCGTCGCCTACCCGGTGGTGGAGAGCGTCCAGGAGAACGGCGTCTGCGCCGAGGTCACCGCTCCCGCGCCCGGCCTCGACCCGGCCCTGTCCGACGAGGCCCAGCAGCTCGCCCTGCGGATCGCCGGAGAGCTGGACATCACCGGCCACCTCGCCGTCGAGCTGTTCCAGACCCGCGACGGCCGGATCCTGGTCAACGAGCTGGCCATGCGGCCGCACAACTCGGGGCACTGGAGCCAGGACGGCGCCGTCACCTCGCAGTTCGAGAACCACCTGCGGGCCGTCCTGGACCTGCCGCTCGGCGACCCGCGGCCGCGCGCCAAGTGGACGGTCATGGTCAACGTCCTGGGCGGCGACTACCCGGACATGTACCACGCCTTCCTGCACTGCATGGCCCGCGACCCCGGTCTGCGGATCCACATGTACGGCAAGGACGTGAAGCCCGGCCGCAAGGTCGGCCACGTCAACGTCTTCGGGGACGACCTCGACGACGTCCGTGAGCGCGCCCGCCACGCGGCCGCCTACCTGCGAGGAACGATCACCGAATGACACATCCGCTTGTTGGCATCGTCATGGGCTCGGACTCCGACTGGCCCGTCATGGAGGCCGCCGCCCAGGCCCTCGACGAGTTCGAGATCCCCTACGAGGTCGACGTCGTCTCCGCGCACCGGATGCCGCGCGAGATGGTCGCCTACGGCGAGAACGCCCACAAGCGCGGGCTGAAGGCGATCATCGCCGGTGCCGGCGGCGCCGCCCACCTGCCGGGCATGCTCGCCTCCGTCACCCCGCTGCCGGTGATCGGCGTGCCGGTGCCGCTGCGCTACCTGGACGGCATGGACAGCCTGCTGTCGATCGTCCAGATGCCGGCCGGCGTGCCGGTGGCCACCGTCTCGGTGGCGGGAGCCCGCAACGCGGGCCTGCTGGCGGTGCGGATGCTGGCCGCCTTCGACCCGGAGCTGACCGAGCGGATGACCGACTTCCAGGCCGAGCTGAACGGCCAGGCCACCGAGAAGGGCAAGAAGCTTCGGGCCAAGGTGGCGGGTTCCTCCTCCTTCGGCTTTGGAAAGTAGTCTCATCGGATACAACAGCTCGTATGACCTCTGAGCTGCTGGACTCCACCCCCGCCCTGCTGGAACGCGCCAAGGCCGTCCTGCGGGCCGCCCCCGTGGTGGACGGCCACAACGACCTCCCCTGGGCGATGCGCGAACAGGCCGGCTACGACCTGGACGCCCTCGACCTGGCCGCCGACCAGAGCGACCGGCTGCACACCGACCTCGCCCGCCTCACCGCGGGCGGGGTCGGCGCGCAGTTCTGGTCGGTCTACGTGCCCAGCCGGCTCGCCGGGGACCACGCGGTCAGCGCCACCCTCGAACAGATCGACTTCGTCCACGCCCTGGTCGACCGCTTCCCCGAGCGGTTGCGGCCGGCGCTCACCGCCGACGACCTGGAGGCCGCCCGCGCCGAGGGCCGCATCGCCTCCCTCATCGGCGCCGAGGGCGGCCACTCCATCGACTGCTCGCTCGCCACCCTGCGCGCCCTGTACGCGCTCGGCGTCCGCTACATGACGCTCACCCACAACGACAACACGCCCTGGGCCGACTCCGCCACCGACGAGCCCGTCTCCGGCGGCCTCACCGCCTTCGGCGAGGAGGTCGTCCGGGAGATGAACCGGCTCGGCATGCTGGTCGACCTCTCGCACGTCTCCGCCGACACCATGCGCGACGCGCTGCGGGTCAGCGAGGCGCCGGTGCTGTTCTCGCACTCCTCCTCGCGCGCCGTCTGCGACCACCCGCGCAACATCCCGGACGACGTGCTGGCCCAGCTCCCCGGCAACGGCGGCGTCGCGATGGCCACCTTCGTGCCCAAGTTCATCCTGCCCGCGGCCATCGAGTGGACCGCCACCGCGGACGAGAACATGCGCGCCCACGGCTTCGACCCGCTCGACACCACCCCCGCCGGGATGGCCTGCCAGCGCGCCTTCGAGCGGACCAGCCCCCGCCCGGTCGCCACCGTCGCCACCGTCGCCGACCACCTCGACCACATGCGCGAGGTCGCCGGCGTCGACCACATCGGCATCGGCGGCGACTACGACGGCACCGCCTTCCTCCCGGACGGCCTCGACGACGTCGCCGGCTACCCCAACCTGATCGCCGAACTGCTGCGCCGCGGCTGGTCCGAGACCGACCTCGCCAAGCTCACCTGGCACAACGCCGTCCGCGTCCTGCGCGACGCCGAGACCACCGCCGCCCGCCTGCGCACCGAGGGCCGCACCCCCTCCCTCGCCACCCTCGGCCTCCACGGCCTGGACGCCTGACGCCCTGACGCCTGACGCCCTGGCGGCCGAAAGCGGGCCGCAGACCGGCCGCAGCCGGGCCGCGGGCTCAGTCCAGCCGCGGGATCTCGATGGCCGGGCACTTGTCCATGACCATCTCCACCCCGGCGGCCGTGGTCCGCGCGTACGCCGCCTCGTCCACCACGCCGAGCTGGAACCAGACGGCCTTCGCCCCGGCGGCCACCGCCTGGTCGGCGACCTCGCCCGCCAGCTCGCTGTTCACGAACACGTCCACCACGTCGACGGGGAACGGGATCTCGGCGAGCGAGCGGTAGCCCGGCTCGCCGAGGACCGTCTCGGCCTTGGGGTGGACGGGCACGATCCGCTTGCCGTAGCGCTGCAGCGCCCGCGCCACGCCGTACGCGGCGCGGGCGGTGTTGGTGGACAGGCCGACCACCGCCCAGGTGTCGCCCTGGGCGGTGAGGATGGAGCGGACCGTCGCTTCGTCGCCGTAGTTCGTCATGGTCGGGGCAACGACGGGGTGCGGCCCCGGATTCCCCGCCGGCCGGGGATCCCCCCGGTCGGCGGGGCGGGCGTCAGCTGGGGCGGCCGAGGGCGCGGTAGGTCCAGCCGGCCGCGCGCCAGGCGTCGGCGTCGAGGACGTTGCGGCCGTCGAGCAGGCGGCGCTCGGCGACCACCGCGCCCAGTTCGGCCGGGGCGAGCTCGCGGAACTCCTTCCACTCCGTGAGGTGCAGGACGACGTGCGCGCCCTCGGCGGCCTCCAGCGCCGAGGGCGCGTAGGCCAGGCCCGGGAACATCTTGCGCGCGTTGTCCATCGCCTTGGGGTCGTAGACGGTGACCTGCGCGCCCTGCAGCTGGATCTGGGCGGCGACGTTGAGCGCGGGGGAGTCCCGGATGTCGTCCGAGTTGGGCTTGAACGCGGCGCCCAGGACGGCGACCCGCCGGCCCAGGAAGCCGCCGTCGCACTGCTCGCGGGCCAGCTCGACCATCCGGGAGCGGCGGCGCATGTTGATCGAGTCGACCTCGCGCAGGAAGGTCAGCGCCTGGTCGGCGCCCAGCTCGCCGGCCCGCGCCATGAACGCCCGGATGTCCTTGGGCAGGCAGCCGCCGCCGAAGCCCAGGCCGGAGTTGAGGAACTTGCCGCCGATCCGCTCGTCCAGCGCGAGCGCCGCGCTCAGCTGGGTGACGTCGGCGCCGGCCGCCTCGCAGACCTCCGCCATCGCGTTGATGAAGGAGATCTTGGTGGCCAGGAAGGAGTTGGCGGCGGTCTTCACCAGCTCGGCGGTCGCGTAGTCGGTGACCAGGAACGGCACCCCGGCGCCGATCGGCTCGGCGTACACCTCGCGCAGCACCCGCTCGGCGCGTTCGCTGCGGGCGCCGACCACGATCCGGTCCGGGCGCAGGGTGTCCTGGACGGCGAAGCCCTCGCGCAGGAACTCCGGGTTCCAGGCGAGCTCGGCGTCCTCGCCGACCGGGGCCAGCGCGGCCAGCCGCTCCGCCAGCCGGCCCGCCGAGCCGACCGGCACGGTGGACTTGCCGACCACCAGCACCGGGCGGGTCAGGTGCGGGGCCAGCGCGTCGATCGCGGCGTCCACGTAGGACATGTCGGCGGCGAACTCGCCTTTGCGCTGCGGGGTGTTGACGCAGACGAAGTGCACGTCGCCGAACTCGGCGGCCTCCTGCGCGGAGGTGGTGAACCGCAGCCGCCCGGTCGAACCCTCGTGTCCGGCCACGTGCTTGAGCAGCAGTTCGGACAGGCCCGGCTCGTACATCGGGACCTGGCCGGCGGTCAGGGTGGCGATCTTCTCCGGGTCGATGTCCAGCCCGAGCACCTCGAAGCCGAACTCCGCCATGGCGGCGGCGTGGGTGGCGCCGAGATAGCCGGTGCCGATCACGGAGATGCGGAGGGTCACGGTTTCCCCTTAGGGCGGGCGACGGACGGCACGGCACCCCGGGTGGTGACCGCGCCCACCGATGCTATCCGGCTGCCGGGGGAGGGCCCAGACGGCCGCTCGGGCCCCGGTTCCGGCCGTTGTCCGCAAAGCCCCGCGCGCGGGACGGGGCCGACGGCACAATACGCCCATGGAGCCGGTGGACGAACCCTCGGACGAGCCCGTGCGGCCGTCGGCGCCCTCCGGGCTGAGCCTCTTCCGGCCCCGGGAGCACCCGGGGGAGCCCGGGGACGGGCCCGGCGACGCCCCGGAGGACGGGTCCGACGCACCGGAGCCCGGCGCCGAGCCGCCGGCCCGGCGCCGCCGCACCCGCCGGGTCCTGCTCTGGACCCTCTCCACCCTGCTGGTGCTCGTCCTCGGCGGCTGCGGCGCCCTCTGGTGGACGGCCGAGCACTACGCCTCCTCCGTCCGCCGCATCCCCGACGCCTTCCCGGCCGTGCCGGAGTCCGCCCAGCCGAGGCCCGTCCCCGGCAGCGGCCTCAACCTCCTGCTGGTCGGCCTGGACGCCCGTTCCGACACCCCCACCACCGGCAGCGCCGCCAAGGCCCCGGTCTGGCAGGCCGGCGCGGCCCGCAGCGACACCATGATGCTGCTGCACCTCTCCGAGGACCGCCGCTCCGCCACCCTGGTCTCGCTGCCCCGGGACACCTGGGTGCCGGTGCCCGGCCACGGCGAGGCCAAGCTGAACGCCGCCTACGCCTGGGGCGGCCCGGCGCTGATGACCGAGACCGTGCAGAACCTCACCGGCATCCGCGTCGACCACCTCGCCGTGATCGACTGGAACGGGTTCCGGGCCCTCACCGACGCGGTCGGCGGCGTCGACATCACCGTCGCGCGCACCATCGAGGGCGTCGGCGAGGCCCGCGCCTGGGAGGCCGGCACCCACCACATGGACGGCGCCACCGCGCTGCTCTACGTCCGCGAGCGCTACGGCCTGCCCGGCGGCGACCTCGACCGCACCAAGCGCCAGCAGAACTTCCTGCGGGCGCTGATGCTCAAGGTCATGGACTCCGGCACGCTCACCAGCCCGTCGCGGCTCGGCGGCCTGCTGGGCACGGTCGGCGAGGTGGTCAGCGTCGACGACCGGCTCTCCAACACCGACCTGTTCCAGCTCGCCTGGAGCCTGCGCTCGTTGCGCGCGGACGGCGTGCGCTTCCTGAACGCGCCGTTCGGCGGCTTCGCCACCCGGGACGGGCAGAGCGTGGTGCTGCTGGCCGACCGCCCGGCCGAGCGGCTCTGGGAGGCGGTCCGCAACGACCGCACCGAGCAGTACTTCCAGGAGCACCGGGCCGGCGACACCCTGGGCGCGGACGTCGACTGACCTAGGCAGCCGCAGGTCGGAGGCCTAGGATCTACTGAACGGTAGTTAACCGGTTCCACAGTCGGTGACGACGATTCTCCAGAGGCAGGCATCATGGCGGGCAGCGCAGGGGCGGCGGAATTCGATCTCTTCCGGGTCTCCGAGGAGCACGCGATGCTCCGTGAGGCGGTGCGTTCGCTGGCCGAGGCGAAGATCGCGCCGTTCGCGGCGGACGT
>NZ_JBEOWI010000068.1:0-36144 GCF_040296005.1 Kitasatospora sp. NPDC002551
CGTCGCGGTCGGCTGGGACGGCGAGGCCCGGGCCGTGCTGGAGGTCGCCGACGCCGTCAAGCCCACCAGCGCCGAGGCGATCGCCGAACTGCGCGGACTCGGCCTGCGGCCGGTGCTGCTCACCGGGGACAACCGGCTGGTCGCCGAGGCCGTCGCCGCCGAGGTCGGCATCCCGGCCGAGGACGTGATCGCCGAGGTGCTGCCGCAGGACAAGGTCGCGGTCGTCCAGCGGCTGCAGGGCGAGGGCAAGGTCGTCGCGATGGTCGGCGACGGCGTCAACGACGCCGCCGCGCTCGCCCAGGCCGACCTCGGCCTCGCCATGGGCACCGGCACCGACGCCGCCATCGAGGCCGCCGACCTCACCCTCGTCCGCGGCGACCTGCGCTCGGCCGCCGACGCCATCCGGCTCTCCCGCCGGACCCTCGGCACCATCAAGAGCAACCTGTTCTGGGCCTTCGGCTACAACGTCGCCGCCCTGCCGCTGGCCGCCGCCGGACTGCTCAACCCGATGATCGCCGGAGCGGCGATGGCCTTCTCCTCGGTCTTCGTGGTCGGCAACAGCCTGCGGCTGCGCACCTTCCGCTGACCCCGCACCAGAGGCGGGGGAGCACCCGGAACCACCCGGTTCCGGGTGCTCCCGCGCGTCCGGACGCTCCCGCCACCGTCCGCACTGGCCCGATGAGGGGACACCACCGAGGCGTTCCCGCAGGTCGGCGGCCCGGTCGCATAGCCTGTCGCCCTGCCGTCGGCCTGACGCCGGACGGCTTCGGGGCCGTGGACAAGGGGTGCAGGGTGGCTTCCTCGGGTACGGACGGCGCGGACGGCTCCCACCGCTCCCACCGCTCCCATGGCTCCCACGGCCCGGGCCGTGGGACGCCGGTCCCCGGATCGGTCGGCCGCAGCGCCCCGGGCCGCGGCCGGTTCCGCGCCTGGCTGCTGGAGGGCCTCTCCGACCGGGCCAAGCAGCACCCGGGCCCGCACGCCCAGGCCCCCGCCGAACAGAGCCGCCCCTGGTGGCGGGTGATGTGCCTGACCGGCCTCGACTACTTCTCCACCCTCGGCTACCAGCCCGGCATCGCCGCCCTCGCGGCCGGCCTGCTCTCCCCGGTGGCCACCGTCGTGCTCGTCGTCGTCACCCTCTGCGGCGCCCTGCCCGTCTACCGCCGGGTGGCGAAGGAGAGCCCGCACGGCGAGGGCTCGATCGCGATGCTGGAACGCCTGCTGTCGTTCTGGCAGGGCAAGCTCTTCGTCCTCGCCCTGCTCGGCTTCGCCGCCACCGACTTCATGATCACCATCACCCTGTCCGCCGCGGACGCCACCGCCCATCTGGTCGAGAACCCCCATCTGCACGACGCCCTGACGGGCAAACAGGTGCTGATCACACTGGTGCTGATCGCCCTGCTCGGCGGCGTCTTCCTCAAGGGCTTCAGCGAGGCGATCGGACTGGCGGTCGTCCTGGTCGCGATCTACCTCTCGCTCAACGTGGTGGTCGTCGTCACCGGCTTCTACCACGTCCTGGAGTCCCCGCACGTGGTCACCGACTGGGCCGACGCCCTCACCGCCGAGCACGGCAACGTCGTCGCGATGGTCGGCGTCGCCCTGGTGACCTTCCCCAAACTGGCGCTCGGCCTGTCCGGCTTCGAGACCGGCGTCGCCGTCATGCCGCACATCGAGGGCGACCCGGACGACACCGAGGAGAAGCCGACCGGCCGGATCCGCGGCGCCCGCAAGCTGCTCACCACCGCCGCCCTGATCATGAGCGTCTTCCTGATCACCACCAGCCTGATCACCACCCTGCTGATCCCCGAGGCGGCCTTCGAGAAGGGCGGCGAGGCCAACGGCCGGGCGCTCGCCTACCTGGCCCACGAGTACCTCGGCAACACCTTCGGCAGCGTCTACGACCTCTCCACCATCGCCATCCTCTGGTTCGCCGGCGCCTCCGCGATGGCCGGCATGCTCAACCTGCTGCCGCGCTACCTGCCCCGCTACGGCATGGCCCCGCACTGGGCGAAGGCGGTGCGGCCGATGGTCATCATGCTCACCCTGATCGCCTTCCTGGTCACCTGGATCTTCGACGCCAGCGTGGACGCCCAGGGCGGCGCCTACGCCACCGGCGTCCTGGTGCTGATCAGCTCCGCCGCCATCGCCGTCACCATCGCGGCCCGCGCCGCCCGCCAGCACGGCTGGACGATCGGCTTCGCGGTCATCGCGGCCGTCTTCCTCTACACCACCGCCCTCAACATCGCCGAACGCCCGGACGGCGTGAAGATCGGCGCCTGCTTCATCGCGGCCATCATGCTCGTCTCCTTCCTCTCCCGGCTCAAGCGCGCCTTCGAACTGCGGGTCACCGACATCGTCCTCGACCAGGCCGCCGAGCGCTTCGTGCGCGACTACACCCACCGGCCGCTGCGGCTGATCGCCAACGAGCCGAAGGGCCGCGACCTCGCCGAGTACCAGGAGAAGAAGCACCAGATCCGCGCCCACAACGACATCCCCGCCGAGGACGACCTGGTCTTCGTCGAGGTGACGGTCCGTGACCCGTCGGAGTTCGAGGCGGTGCTCACCGTGCACGGCGAGGTGATGCACGACCGCTACCGGGTGCTCAGCCTGGAGAGCTCCAGCGTGCCCAACGCCCTCGCCGCGCTGCTGCTCACCGTCCGCGACCGCACCGGGCAGCAGCCGCACATCTACTTCGAGTGGACCGAGGGCAACCCGTTCGCCCAGTTCCTGCGGTTCCTCCTGTTCGGCCAGGGCGAGGTCGCTCCGGTCACCCGCGAGGTGCTGCGGGAGGCCGAACCGGACCCGGCCCGGAGGCCCCGGGTGCACGTCGGCTGAGGGGTTGTGCCGACGGGTCGTCAGGTGCCTAACATGGCGGACCCATCGGCCCCGCCCCGCAGAGGAGCAACATCCGTGCGCCATCGCAGCTTGGGTTCGATCGCCCTGGCCGGTGCCCTCGCGCTCGCCGCCCTCGGCGGCGCCCCGGCCGCCTCCGCTCTTTCCGCTGCCCCTGCCGCTGCCCCTGCCGCTGGCTCTGTCGCTACCGCTGTCGTCGCGCCGTCGACCGGTGCGCGGCACCACGTCGAGGTGTTCGGGGAGGACGGCTCGATCGGCCGGGCCGACGCGCCCGCCGCCTCCCCGTACCTGGCCGGCCGCCCCGCACTCGCACCCGCCGCCGGGGACGGCGAGGTCACGTCGCTCCTGCGCAGCGGCGAGCCGGCCGGCAAGGTCGACGTGGTCGTCATCGGGGACGGCTACACCGCCGCCGAGCAGGAGAAGTTCCGCACCGACGCCGCCGCCAAGTGGCAGGAGCTGAGCGCCGTCGAGCCCTACGCCGCCTACCGCGGGCTGTTCAACGTCTGGGCGGTCGCCACCGTCTCCGCCGAGTCCGGCATCACCGGCGACCCGGACCGCTCCACCGTCCGCAACACCGCCCTCGGCTCCTACTTCTGGTGCGAGGACATCGAGCGACTGCTCTGCGTCGACACCGACGCCGTCGGGACGTACGCGGCCAGGGCCCCGCAGGCGGACCTGGTCCTGGTCGTCGCCAACACCGCCAAGTACGGCGGCGCCGGCTACAACGTCGCCTCCCCGCTCGGCTACGACGGCATCGCCACCGTGGCGGGCGGCAACCCGCGGGCCGGGCAGATCGCCGTGCACGAGACCGGCCACTCGCTCGGCAAGCTCGCCGACGAGTACTTCTACGAGGGCGAGGACGTCTACCCGGCCGAGCTGGGCGAGCCGGACGAGTCCAACATCAGCATGTCCACCGCCGACCGGCTGGCCCGCGACCACGCCAAGTGGTACCGCTGGCTCGGCCGGACCTCGCCCGACGGGGGAGTGGTCGGCAGCTACGAGGGCGGCGGCTACTACCCGAAGGGGCTGTACCGGCCCACCGAGAACTCGATCATGCGCTCGCTGGGGCGTGCGTTCAACCTGCCCGGGCGGGAGGCGATGATCGCCGGGTTCTACCGGCACGCCGTCCCGCTCACCAGCCCCACGCCGGCCGGTACCCCGCTCACCCGCGCCGACCGGCTCACCGTGGACCTCCCGGTCGCCGGCACCGTGCTCACCTGGTCGGTGGACGGCCGCGAACTCCCGCAGCTGCGCGGCCGTACGGTGGTCAACCTGGCCACCGTCCCGCTGCCCGGCCCGCCCGGCCGCGTGCACACCCTCACCGCCACCGCCACCGACCCCACCCCCGCCGTCCTCGACCCCACCCTCCGCCCCCACCTCACCGCCACCCTCTCCTGGCCCACCACCCGCTGACCCACCCGGCAGGCGAAAGCCGACGCCTCCGACCTCTCCCACCACCGGTGCCACTCCCCCACCCTGGCCTGGCCCGCCACTGCTCCGGCACGGGAAGTCGGTGCTTCCGGCTTCCCGCGCCGGCCCGCCCACCACGGTCGTTGCCGTCACTTCCCGCCCAACGTGCTGACCTGGCATCACTCCGGCATGGGAGGTCGGCGGTCTTCGACTCCCAACGTCGGCCCGAGCATCCCCGCTCGTCTCGACGTCCATGGTCGATGGCTTCACCCTTCGTCCCTGCCGGGCTGCTGCCTGCTGGTCTGCCGGTGTGGGAAGTCGGCGGTTTCGGCGTCCTAGGCAGGCCAGGCCAATCCCGCTGGCCTCGACAGCCGCAGTCGTGGGCCTCACCCCCCGTCCTGCCTGGCTCGCCAGCGCTCCGGCCCCGGTGCCTGTGTGGGAGGCGCCGGTTGTCGGAGTGGGAAGTCGGCGGGCCCGACTTCCCATGCCCGCCGGGGTGTTGCTGTCCTTTCTGGCGGCCGTGGTTGTTGCCCCACTTGCCGTCCTCGCCGCCGGTTCCTGGCTTGCCATGTGGTGACCGGCCGCTGCATCGGCCCCGGTGCCCGGCGTGGGAGGCACAGGAAGTCGGCGGGTTCGACTTTCCGTGTCCGCCGGGGTGTTGCGGCCTGCAGTGGCGGCTTTTGGTTGTTGGCCTCGTCTCTCCCCCGTCCGGCCGTTACGTGCTGACCTGCCTCGGCGCAGGAAGTCGGTGGGGCCGACTTCCTGCGCTCGCATGGCTGCCGCTACCCGGGGCCGAACTTCCGGGTCAGGGGGCCGTGAGTGCGACTTCGTCGTACGGGGCGACGGTGGTGAAGCCGAGGCGGCGGTAGAGGGGGAGGGCGGTGGGGTGGTCGGCGCGGACGTTCAGGCCGATGTGGGCGGTGCCGCGCTGGGTGAGGAGGTGGCAGAGGTGGGCCGTGCAGGCGGCGGCGAGGCCGCGGCGGCGGGCTTCCGGGTGGGTGGTGATGTTGCCGATCACCGCCACCCGCCGTTCGGGGGAGGACACGTGCACGCCGGCCGTGGCGATCAGCCGGCCCGCGTCGTCGCGGACTCCGACGTAGGGGCCGGTGGTCAGCATCCGCTCGTCGAACCAGTTGCCCGGGTACCCGGCGGCGAAGAGGGCGAGCAGGTCCGGCAGGTCCGCCGCTCCGAGGGGGGTGACCGGGCCGGTGCCGCGCCCGAGGTGGGGCGCGAGGGCGGTGCGGTCGGTGAGCGCCATCCGCAGCATCGCCGTCCGGTGCTCGGCGCGGAAGTCCGGTGCGAGGGCGTCCAGCCCGCCGTCGGTGAGGTGGGCGAGCAGGCGGCGGGGCAGGACCGGCCGCATCGCCCGCAGCAACCCGGCCAGCTCGCCGGTGCGTTCGGGCCGGGCCAGGCCGAGCAGGGTGGGCACCTCCCCGACCGTGTACAGCAGTGCCACCGGGCCGTCCGACGAGGTGGTGTACCAGGCGGTGTGCGACCAGAACGGCTCGTCGAGGTCGCCGAGTTCGAAGAGGTGCAGCTCCGGGTCGCGGCCGAAGCGGCCGGCGAGCTCCGCCCGGTCGTGCAGGCTGGTCAGCGGGACGGAAGGGACGGAGGAGGGTGCGGAAGGGACAACGGGCGCGGAGGTCGAGGGCACCCGCCGAGCCTACGCCCGCCCGCCGGGCGGCCCCCGGCCGCCCGGGCCGCCCGGGCCGAGGAGCGCGCGCAGGCGGCCGGGTGGCAGGCCGGCGGTCCGGTGCACCACCCGGGTCAGATGCGCCTGGTCGCTGAACCCCAACTCGTGGGCCAGGAGGGCGAGCCGTGTCTCGCCCTCGGTCAGCCGCTCCAGGGCGAGGGCGACCCGCAGCCGGTTGCGGTAGCGGGCGATGCCCTCGCCGGTCGCGGCCCGGAAGATCCGGCTCAGGTGGTGCGGCGAGCAGCCGACCGACCGCCCGAGCTGGTCCAGGCCGAGTCCGAGGTCGGCCGCCAGGGCCGCCCGGGCGGCGTCCACCAGCCGCCGGCGCTCGGCGTCCCGGGCCGGCCGGCCGCTGCGGACCCGGGCCGGGGCCAAGGAGGACAGCACCTCGCCCGCCAACGCCAGGGCCTGCTCGGCGAGTTCGAAGGAGTCCGCGCCGGCGCGCGCCCGGGCGATCAGCAGCCGGTGTGCCACCGCCGTCCGGGGTGCGGTGAACACCAGCCCCGGCGGCACCTCCGGGTCGCCGCCCAGCAGTTCGGCCACCCGGGGCTCGGAGAGCACCAGCTCGGTGTAGCGGTCACCGCCGCACGGATGGGCGAACTGCTGCTCGCAGCCGACCCGTTCGACGTAGACGCAGGCCGGGTCCAGTACCTGATCGACCCCGTCGGCCCGCCCCCGGAACATCCCGCTCCGCACCAGCACCAGTCCGAACACCGGCGCCGGCCGCAGTTCCGTCCAGCCGCGCGGCGGGTCCTGGCAGGACACGTCGGCGACGTACAGGTCGTCCCCGTTCAGCAGGCTCGTGCGCTCCACCCCCATGGCCGAACCCTACCGGCCCCTCAACCGGTATGCAGCACACGGAAGTTGTCGAGGCGGTCCGGATCCCGGTCGACGACCTGAACCGGCGGCCAGGCCCACTGCCGGACGCCGATGCCCGGCACCCGGGAGAACCGGATCCGCCCCCGGGTGCCCTCCACCTCGACGTCCTCCCAGCCCGTGCCCGGGGAGCGCAGCACCTCGGCGAGCACGGCGACCGTGTCGTAGCCCTCGAAGGCGACGAAGGACGGCGCCTCGGCCAGCCGTTCCCGCAGCGCCGCCCCGACGCGCGCGCCGAGCGGTCCGAGCCGCTCGGGCAGGTAGCGCAGGAACGGGACCGCGGCGCCGTCGCCGCCCAGCAGCGTCCGCCACTCGGCGAACTCGGGCTGCCCGGCCGGGGCGCCGACCAGGAGACCGGCGAGGCGGGGATCGCGGCGCACCGCCCGGACGACCGGTACGGCCGGCTCCGGGTGGCCGACCAGCAGGAGCAGGGCCGTCGCACGACTCTCGACGAGTGCCTCGCACAGCGCGTCGGGTGCCAGGGCCCGCGCGTCCAGCTCGACGACGGTGCCGCCGCGCGGGGCCAGCCGCTCGCGCAGGATGCGGGCCCCGGACGCCCAGTAGACGCTGGGCTCGGCCGCCACGGCGATCCGGCGGTGGCCCGCGCCGAGCAGGAAGTCCGCGTAGACCCGCCAGCCGTGGGACTGCGCGGGCGCCAGGCGCGCGACCCGCTCCGTCGGCTGGTCGGTGAGGGCGTCGAGGACGGCCGAGGAGCAGAGGAACGGCAGGCCGAGGGCGTCGGCCCGGGCGGCGGCGGTGCGGGCGACGACGCTGTGGTACTCCCCGGCCAGCGCGGCGACGCCCAGGCCGGCCAGTTCGTCGACGGCCGCCGCGGCCCGCTGGGGGTCGGCCGCGGTGTCCCGCACCAGCAGGTCGAGCGGTTGTCCGGCGATTCCGCCGGCCGCGTTCACCTCGTCGACGGCGAGCCGGAGTCCGGCGAGCAGGTGCCGGCCGGCCTCGACCCAGCCGGGGCGGGTCAGCGGGACGAGGGCGCCGATCCGGACGGACGGTCCCGCGGTCGGTTCCGCGCTCGGTGCTGTGGCGGGTCGCGATGATTGCGTGCTCATGGGTCGGCGTCTCCCGGGTGGCGTAGCGGTGGCGACGGGCCCCGACCGCAGGGTGCCGAGGCCCGTGATCATGCCGGACATTGCAACCACGGCCGCCGCCGGAAGGCAAGCGATTATCGGCGGCTTGCCGGGAGGGGAGCGGATCGCGCAAGAAACGACAAGCCGCGGGGGCGGGTACGGCGGGAGGGTGGAGGTGGCCGGCGCCCCGTACGGGGGTCGGGGCGCCGGCCCGGTCCGTCGGCCCCCGTGCTGTCCAGCGTTCTGCCCGAGGAGTCCCGGTGAACGATCCGACCATTTCCGCCGCCATGCCCGCCGGCACCGCCGGCACCGCCGGCTCTTCCGCGCCCGGCCGCCGCCGGGTGCTGCGCGGGACGCTCGCCCTCGCCGGCGCGGTGGCGCTCCGGCCGCTCGCCGCCGCCGCCGCGCCCGCCGCCGGGACGCCCACCGGCGAGGTGCCGTCCGCCCCGGCCGCCGTCGCCGTGCGGCGGTTCGGCCGGTACGAGGTGCTCGCCCTGCTCGACGCGCACGGCACCTTCCCGGCGACCCGTCAGGCGGCCTTCCCCGACGCCACCGCCGCCGACTGGGAGCGCGCCCGGCGCCTGGACCCGGCGGCGTTCGGCACCGGCGACACCTGGGAACTGGACTTCCGCTGCTACGCCGTGCGCCGCCCCGGCGGCCGGGTCACCCTGGTGGACACCGGCATCGGCCCGGTCGGCAGCCCGGCCTCCGGCTGGGCGCCCGTCCCCGGCCGGCTGCCCGCGGTGCTCGCACGGGCCGGGATCGCCCCGGGGGACGTCGAGGCGGTGGTCCTGACCCACCTGCACGAGGACCACTACGGCTGGTCGGTCACCCCCGAGGGCGTGCCGGTGTTCCCGAACGCCCGCTACCTGGTGCAGCGCGCCGAGGTCGCCGCGCTCGGGCCGACCAGGACGGCGCGCACGTACGTCGTCGAACCGCTGCTCCGCGCCGGGCGGTTGTACGAGGCCGACGGCCGGACGGTGCTCTCCGGCCGGGCCCGCCCCGGCGGCGCGGTCACCCTGCTGCCGACCCCCGGGCACACGCCGGGCCACCAGTCGGTGCTGGTCGAGGGAGGCGGCGAGCGGCTGCTGGTCACCGGGGACGTGCTGGTCCACGCCGTCCAACTGGCCTCACCCGCCGTGCGCTACGCCCACGAGGCCGATCCCGCGACGGCCCGCCGCAGCCGCGAGCAGCTGCTCGACGACGCCCGCCGCACCGGCGCCGTCCTCGCCACCGCGCACCTCAACCGGCCCTTCGTGGGGCCTTGGTCGATGGCGGAACTCACCCGCTGACGTCGCCCCGGAGGCTCTCGGCGGCCCGCCGGCAGGCGGTCGTGGCGCGGGTGAGGCACCCGACCGGTTCGACGATCACCTTGCGGCGGTCCTCGGGGGCGGCGGGCGGCGGACGTAGCCGGCCCGCTCCAGCCGGTCGATCGGCCGGGCCGTCGGGCCGTCGGGCCGGTGGTGAGGCCCGTCCGGGAGCCCGGCTCGCCGGGAGCGCACAGAGGTCGGTGGCGCCGACACCGAGGCCGTCCACGCCCTGCCGACGAGCGCCTGCGAGGCCTGGGACCGGGGGGACGGAACGGCGTACGGCGCACTGTTCACGGCCGACGCGACCGACGTCACCCACGTCGGGACCGTCCACCGAGGCGGGCCGGAGATCGGCCGGGCCCACCAGGCGCTCTTCACGAGCTTCCCGTGGGACGCCCGGCTGGTCCTGGAGGTCACCGGCATCCGCTTCCCCGGCCCCGACACGGCCGTGGTGACGACGGTCGGCCTGGCGGGCCGGCCGGGGGTGTGGTCCCATCGGCGGCGAGGGTGGGCGGGGGCCCGCCGGAGCCGAGAGGGGCCGGGTTCGCATGGGTGAGCAGCCGTTCCGTACCACGGAGGCCGGGGACGCCCCGGTCGTCCTCGCACCGGACGGCGCCGTCGTCCGGCCGCTGCTGGCCCTGGACGGCCTCGGCAGCCAGGCGGTTTTCGAGCTCGCCCCCGGAGCCGTCACGCGCGCGGTGTCGCACACCACCGTGCAGGAGCTCTGGCACGTCACGGGCGGCAGCGGGCGGATCTGGCGGCGGCAGGCCGGCCGGGAGAGCGTGGACGCGCTGCGGGTGGGGACGGCGGTCTCGGTGCCGCTGGGGACGGCCTTCCAGTTCCGCGCCGACGAGGACAGCCCCGGCCCGCTGCGGATCGTCGCCGTCACCATGCCGCCCTGGCCGGAGGGCTCGACCACGGAGGCCCGCCCCGAGCGCGGTCCCTGGCAGCCCACGGTGGGCTGAGCGGTGACCGCGCCCGGGGCGGGCGGGGGCTGCACGGGGGGCGTCAGAGCGGCAGGGCCAGCTCCTGACCGGGCTGGATGAGGTCGGGGTCCTCGCCGAGCACGGCGCGGTTCCGCTCGTACAGCGCGGGCCAGCCGCCGGGGATCCGGGCCAGCTCGGCGATGCTGTCCAGGCTGTCGCCCGGGCGCACCGTCCAGATCCCGCTCCCGGTTCCGGTTTCCGTACCGGTGCCTGTTTCGGTCGTGTCGGCCGGGGGCGGGGCGGCGGCCGGGGCCCCGCCGGTGGTCTCCTCCTCCTCGTCGACGGGAGGCTGCTCCCGGTCGGTGTTCTCCCGGCCGGTCTCCTTGGCGACCGGCCGCTTGCCGACCGGCGGCCGCTCGCTGGTGCGGGCGGCGCGGGAGCCGCAGACCGGCCACGGGGTGAGCCCGCGCCGTTCGGCGAGCCGTTCGGCGACGGCGATCTGATCCTCGCGGCTGGCGAGGTCGGCGCGCGGCGCGTAGGCGAGGCCGCCGTTCTCCCGCCAGGTCGGCTGGTCGAACTGGAGGCCGCCGAAGTAGCCGTTGCCGGTGTTGACGTGCCAGTTCCCGCTGCTCTCGCAGGCGGCCACCCGGTCCCAGTCGATCACGGCCCCCCGATCGGTGCCCGCCCCACCTCCCCGACCCGGTGGCGCGGCGTGCGCCGCGGGGGCGGCGAGGACGGCGGCAGCCAGGGTGCAGACGGCGGTGGGGAGCAGGCGGCGCAGGTGCGCGGTGGGGGGCATGGGCGGCTCTCAGGTCCGGGGACAAGGGCGTGCACCGCATGGGGGCGGCGCGTTCCCACCGACGCACGCCGGGGGCGCCGTCCCGTCGCCGACACGTCGGCGGGGTCACCCGGCCGGCCCCGCGCCACCACCCGACCGGCCCCGGCCGCACTCCCGTCCCGTGGCCACCGTCGGCGCCGAGCCTCGTGCGCGCGGGCCCGAACCGCTCGACGTCCGGTTGATGTGCGGCATTCGGGTGGATTTCGGACGGGCCCCGGAAGGCCGTACGGGCCGTTCCGGACAGACGACGGCCCCCCGGCGCGGACGCCGGGGGGCCGTGGGAGAAGCGTGTGCGAACGGGCCGGAACGCCGCAGGTCAGCGGGCCTGCTGGCGCTCGGCCGCGGCGGCGGCCTGCTTGCGCCGCTTCTCCTCCTTCTCCTGCTTCTCCTTGATCCGCACGGACTCCTTGCGGACCTCCGCCTGGATCGTGCGCTCGCGCCGGAGCCACTCCGGGTTCTCCTCGCGCAGCGCCTCGATCTGCTCGGAGGTGAGCGCCTCGGTGACGCCGCCGCGGGCCAGGCCCGACGCCGAGACGCCGAGCCGCGAGGCCACCACCGAACGCGGGTGCGGGCCGTTGCGGCGCAGGTCCTGCAGCCACTGCGGCGGCTCGGTCTGCAGGGCGGTGAGCTCCTCGCGGGAGATCACGCCCGACTGGAAGTCGGCGGGGGTGGCGCCGAGGTAGACCCCGAGCTTCTTCGCCGCCGTCGCCGGCTTCATGGTCTGCGTGGTCTTCTGCTTGAGCGATGTCATGGTCACCAGGGTAAGCGAGCGGCCGACGCCCCCTGTCACGGTCGGTAGCCTTGGTCGCGTGACAGAGATGCAGGTGACACCCTCGTTCCGGCTGGCGTACGTCCCGGGAGTGACCCCCGGCAAGTGGGCGCGCGTCTGGTCGGAGCGGCTGCCGGACGTTCCGCTGGCCCTGGTCGCGGTGGAAGCCGCCGCCGGGGAGCCGGCGCTGCGGGCGGGCGACGCGGACGCGGGGCTGGTGCGGCTGCCGGTCGACCGGACCGGCCTGAGCGCCATCCCGCTGTACACCGAGACGACGGTGGTGGTGTTCCCCAAGGACCACTGGCTGGCGGCGGCCGAGGAGGTCACCGTCGAGGACCTCGCCGAGGACGTGGTCTTCCACCCGCTCGACGACACGCTCGAGTGGGAGCAGCTGCCCGGCCGGCCCGCCATCGAGCGCCCGGCGACCACGGCGGACGCGATCGAGCTGGTCGCGGCCGGCGTCGGCGTGCTGCTCGTCCCGCAGTCGCTGGCGCGCCTGCACCACCGGCGGGACCTCACCTACCGGCCGATGACGGACGCCCCGCAGTCCCGGATCGCGCTGTCCTGGCTGGAGGAGCGGACCACCGACCTGGTGGAGGAGTTCATCGGCATCGTCCGCGGCCGGACGGTCAACAGCTCCCGGGGCCGGGGCCAGACCGCCGCCCCGGCCCCCGCGAAGCAGCCCGGCGGCTCCGCGAAGGCCGGCACCGCGAAGGCCGCGGGCAAGGCCGGTGGCCGCCCGGCCCCGAGCCGCAGCACCGGAGGCGCTCGCTCCCGCGGCGGCTCCGGCTCCTCGCCGACCCCTCGCCGAGGCCGCCCCAAGCGCCGAGGCTGACCCTCCGCCCTGGCCCGCCGCCCGTCGGCGGCTCGGCGCGGGCGGGTCCTGCCATGGTCTGGCGCCGCCGGTGGAGGTCCGGCTGCGGTGCCGGGCTTCTTGACGTCGACATGGACCGATTCGCCCGGTGCGGCGCCTTCGCAGCGCCGCACCGGGCGTTCGGGTGCGGTCGGCGGGAGCCGGGAACGCCCGATGGCCCGCTGCGGCGGCCGGCGGTCCTCGACCGCGAGCCCGGTCCGGTCCGGCGGCGCGTCACGGCGCGGGACGAGGCTGCGCGCCTGGCGGCTCGCCGGTGTGTGGCATTCCGTGTGGTGGCCACGGAGGAGCACGCCGCTGCGCCGTTGCCGGTGGGCCCGCCGCAGATCGTGATCGGCAGGCGGTGGCCGGAGCTGAAGCTGGTCGCAAGGGGCCGGGCGCGGGCCGGCGGACGGGTGGTCCGGCCTGCTGGTTCAGGGCGGTCCGGGCGAGGTCGTGCCGGTGGGGGGAGGCGTGCCCGACGCAGGTCGCGGGCGCCTCTGCGGTGGGCCGCGCAGGTGGGTGTTGGTGATCGAGGGTCGCAGCCGGGGCGACCTCCCGGCCCAGGGTCAGGCGCGCGCTCAGGCGGGTGGGGGCGGGGTGTCGCGGTAGGGGGTGCGGGGGTGGGGTGCGGGGTGGCGGGCGGTCGCGTCGAGGCGGGGCGGGGTGGTGGCGGGGGCGGCCGGAGTGGGGTGCCAGACGCCGGTCAGCTCGACCCAGCTGTCGGTGGCCGGGGTGGGGCCGTCGGCGTGCACGAGGACCCGCAGGCGGCGGGCGTCGGCGGCGCAGCAGTGGGCGACCAGGCGGTTCAGGTACCACTCGCCGGGCGCGGTGCCGGGGGTGACGAAGCCGGTGAGCCGGACCGGGTGGCCGGCCAGGGTGTGCCGCGGGTCGCGGCTGCGGGCGATGAACTCGCCCAGCGACAGTGGCAGCGGTGTGGGCAGGTCGGCGAGCGGCGACGTCGGGTAGGCACCGGGGTCGACGGCGGCGTCGGTGTCCGCGCGGGAGGCGGTGAACGAGCCGAGCGCGGGCGGGGTCAGGCAGAGCAGCAGTACCGCCGGTAGGGCGAGCAGCCACGCCACCCCGGGGCCGTGCCCGTGCGCATGCCCGTGGTCGTGCCCGTGGCCGTGGTCGCGGTGCCCGCCGCCGTGCGGCGCGAGTCGCGTCGCCGCGCCCGCGACGCCCAGGCCGAGCAGGATCACCCCGGAGGCGACCAGCGGGAGCCGCAGTTCCTCCTTGACGTACCGCAGGTACACGTCGCTGCCCACGGTGATCCGCAGCAGCGCGGTCCCCAGCAGGACGAGCAGCAGCGGCGGCGCGAGCCTCCGCAGGCGGGTGAGGGCGGCGGCGGTCACAGCAGGATCCCTCCGGTCAGGACGCCGGCGAGGACGGCGACCACGAAGGTCGCACTGGAGAACCGGGCGGCGAAGGCGCGGCCGAAGGAGCCGGACTGAAGGGCGATCAGCTTGAGGTCGACCATCGGGCCGACCACCAGGAACACCAGCCGGGCGGTGGGGGAGAAGCCGGTGAGCGAGGCGGCGACGAAGGCGTCCGCCTCCGAGCAGACGGCCAGGACGACGGCGAGCACCGCGAGTGCCGGGACGCCGAGCCAGGGCGAGTCGGAGAAGGCGCGCAGCAGGGACGGCGGGACGAGCACGTTGAAGGTGGCGGCGGCGGCCGCGCCGAGGACGAGGAAGCCGCCCGCGTGCAGGAAGTCGTGCTGGAGGCCGCGCCGGAACTCGTCCAGCGGGTGGCGTCCGGCGCCGTGCTCGGCCGGGCCCGGGGGAAGGCGCAGCCAGTCGGGGCGGCCGAAGGCGATCCAGAGCCAGCCCATCGCGAGCGCGGTGCCGAGCGAGGCGGCGAGCCGGGCGAGCACCATCTCCGGGGCGTCGGGGAAGGCGATCGCGGTGGACACCAGCACGACCGGGTTGACGGCGGGTGCGGCGAGCAGGAAGGCGAGCGCGGCGGCCGGGGCGACGCCGCGCCGCATGAGGCTGCCGGCGACCGGGACGGACGCGCACTCGCAGCCGGGCAGCACGGCGCCCGCGACCCCGGCCACCGGGACCGCCAGGGCGGGGTTGCGCGGCAGCAGCCGGGCGAAGGCCCGGGCCGGGACGAACGCGCCGATGGCCGCCGAGACGACCGTGCCCAGCAGCAGGAACGGCAGCCCCTGCACCACCACGGCCACCAGGAGCGTGCGCCAGGCGCGCAGTCCGCCGGTGTCCCAGGTCCGGGCCAGCACCGGCGCGGCGGCCGCCGCGAGCAGCAGCAGCGCTCCGGTGCGCAGGCTGCGCGGGCCCGTGCGCCGGTGGCGCGGCGCGGTCAACGCCGGTGGCGCCGGGGGCTGTCGGACGCTGCCGAGACTCGTCTCCACCACGGTGACCGCTCCTCAGCTCGCCGGCCGCCCGCCGCGGGGTACGGGCGGACGGCAGGTCCTGTCTGCTCACCGTCAGTCGGTGAGCCCGGAGGCAGAGTAGCGTTGATAATCACTTTCATCTAGGGCCTTCGCCCGCTTCCCGGGGACGTTCCCTCCAACGGCTGACGGAACGTCAAGTCGTCGTCCGCACACACATGTTGATGGAAGGGTTCAGGTGTTCCGGTGGGCGATCACGGCGTTCAGCAGGGCGGCGCCGCGCTCGGCGTCGTCCGCGCTCACCGCGAAGTCGGCGCCCGTGCGGGGCCGGATCACCAGACACTCGCCGCGGCGCAGCATCACCGTGGTGCCCAGCCCGCTCAACCGGTAGCCCCAGCCGCCCACCTGGGCCGGGGTGCGTTGCTCGGCCCGGGCGGAGGCGATCTCCTCCGGCGCCCAGTGCCGGGAGAGCAGGCCGAGCGGGCCGAACGCCACGGTCAGGCCCCGCTCGGTGACCCGCGCCCGCACCGACGAACAGCCGGCCCCCGCCAGCCCGACGACCACCAGCGGCGCGGTCAGCGCCCAGGCCGGACCGCCCAGCCCGGCGAAGGCGGCCAGGGCCGATCCCGCCGCGCCCAGCCCGGCGACGGCGGCCAGCAGGCCGAGCCAGGGGTTGACCGCCCGGGAGATCCAGACGGCGCGCCGGCCGGCGGGGAGTTCGAGCCGCGGCCCGTCGGCGGCCGTCGTGGCGCGCGGTCCCGGGTCGCCGTGCGGGGTGAGCCGCCAGGCCGCCAGGCCCGCCGAGACCGCCGCCAGCAGGGACAGTGCCACCCCGATGTCCGGCGAACGGGCCTCCTGCCAGCTCGGGTGGTCCAGGTTGGCCGAGACGATGGAGGTCTGGGCGCCTGTCAGCAGCGCGCCTCCGAAGGCCAGGCCGACCGCGGACCAGAGCCGGGCCTGCGCCCCGCCGTGCCACCGGGCGCCCGTGGCGACGGCGGCCGCGACGGCCCACACGGCGGCCGGGAACAGTGCCGCGGCCGTCAGCGACGTGGAACCGTCCGGGTGCGTTCCGGCCCAGTGCGTCGCCACGGGCTCCGGCAGCCGGCCCCGGGCCGCCCAGGGCAGGCCGAGCAGCAGCGCGAGCACCCCGAGGACCCCGACGGCCCATCCCGCCCGCCCGGCCGTTCCGCCGCGGCTCTGCGGATCCCGCTGTGAACCGTCGCTCACTCCAGCCCCCTGATCATCTCGACGAGCTCCTCCCTGCCGAAGCCCGCGTGCGCCGCGTCCGCGACCAACCGGCTTACCGCGTCGAGCAGTTCGGCCCGCCGGTCGGCGCCCTGCGCGACCGTGACGCCGCGTCCCCGGCGGAACTCCAGCACCCCTTCGTCGCGCAGTGCCCGCAGTGCCCGCAGCACCGTGTTCGCGTTCACCCCGAGCGCGGCGGCCAACTCCCGCGCGGGCGGCAGCCGTTCCCCGGGCACGCGCTCCCCCTCCCCGACGGCCCGCCGGATCGCCCCCGCGACCTGCTCGTGCAACGGCCGCGTGTTCCCGGCCTCCAGCTTCAGCAACATGGTGCTAGTGAGAGTAGCGCCATCCGCACGTCCGGCCCCCGCCGACGGTGCCGGTCCGCCGGTCTGGTTGGATCCCGGAATGACGGACTGGTCCCGACTCAGCCACGCCTACGGCCCCGCCGACGACATCCCGGACCTGCTGGACCGGATCGCCTCGGCGCCGACCGACGAGCTCTGGAACGACCTGTGGTCGGCTCTCTGCCACCAGGGCAGCGTCTACCCGGCCAGCCTCGCGGCCCTGCCCTGGCTGGCCGGACAGGCTCGCGGCGGGGACCGGGAGCAGGAGGTCCACGCCGTGCTGCTGGCCGGCGCCATCATCGCCGGAGCCCGGCCGGCGCACGGGGCGGGTGACGTCCGCGCGCAGTACGCGGCGGAGACCGCCGTCCTGTTGGCGGCCGTCAACCGGCACCTCCGGAGCGGCGCCGACGCCACCGACTACGTCCACCTCCTGGAGGCCATGCTGGGCTTCGAAGGCGTCCACGGCTGGAGTGAGGAGCTGGCCTGGGGGATCCTCAACGAGGAGTATCAGGTGGCCTGCCCGGGCTGCGAGGTCGACCTGTTCATCGCCCTCGGCGAGCGCGGCTTCTTCTCCGCCGCCGACGACTACGCGATCGCGGCCGGCGAGGTCGAGACCCGCCCCCTGCGCCCGGCGGCGCCGGCCGAGCTGGACGGTATCGGCCGCCGCCTCCACGGCCTCGCGCTGGCCGACGGCCGGCCCGAGCTCGCCCGTGTGCTGACCTATGTCTTCGGCCACGGCACCTGCCCCGACTGCGCGACCGACTTCGCGGTCGCCGACCGGATCGGCGCCGACTGGTGAGCCGGGCGGCTGTCGCCGCCGCGTTCGGGTGATCAGTCACGAAGGCTCCGGCGGGCGCTGGTGATGAGCAGGGCGGTGGCGAGCAGCGCCACGGTCAGGGCGGTGACCAGGACGGGGGAGGGGCCGGCGGGGTGGCCGGAGCGGCGGACGGCACCCATGAAGTCCAGGGCCGCGACCTGGTTCACCGCCAGGTACCAGAGCGGGAGGTAGAGGGCCTGGAAGAGGCGGTGGGTGCGGGAGAGGCTGCCGAGGGCGAGGGCCAGGGAGGGGATGAACAGGGCGCCGGCCGACCAGGCGGCCAGGCCGGCCGTGTCACCGGCCGCCACCAGCCGGACCAGGACGCCCACACCGATCAGGGCGGTGAGCAGGAACCCGGCGGCCCATTCGGCGAGCAGCCTGGTGCGGGCGGCGGGGTAGGCGCCGAGCAGGGCCTCCAGGCCGTACTCGGCCGAGCGGCTGCCGAGGCGGGACCAGAGCAGGACCGGCCAGATCCAGGCGGCGGGCAGCACCGCCGCCGTGCCGGTGTCCGGCGGCACGGCGAGACCGGCCGCGGCCAGACCCGCGGCGGCGAGCCACCACCAGCGCGAGGCGTCGGCGAACAGGATCCGCGCCTCCCCGAGCAGCAGGCGGCCGAAGGCGAGCCCAGGGCCGGGCCCGGCCGGCGCGGTGGCGGGCAGGGCGGGCGGGAGCGCCGGGGGAGTGGCCGGCACCGTCGGCGCCGCCTCGCCGGGGCCCGCCGCCGGCCGCCGCTCGGCCGGGGTGGCACGCGCCGGATCGAAGCGGGCGAACCAGAGCGCGGGCAGCGCGGCGAGCGCCACCGCGAGCAGCACCAGCAGCAGCCGCTGGGCGAGGAAGCCGCCGTCCAGCCCCGCGCCGTCCCACCGGAACGACTCCAGCGGGGTGTCGACCTCGGTCAGGCCCAGGCTGAACTCGTCGCCGCCGAGGTCGATCCCGCGCGCGGCCAACCCGTCGCGCAGCGAGTCGGCCACCGGGCCGAGGCCGAGCCCGCCGAGCGGGGCGCCGGGCCGTTCACCGGCGATCAGGACGAGCGGGGCGCAGGCGAACCAGACGACGTTGCCCAGCCCGCCGCGCAGCAGCGGCACCGTCTCGAACAGCACGGCCAGGGCGGCCGTCGCCGCGAGCAGCGGCAGCGTGAGGGCGAGGAAGGGCGTCAGCAGGGCGACCGGGGCGAGTGAGCGGTCCTCGCCCCGGACCAGCTGCAGGGCGGGCGCGGTGAGCGCCAGCACACCGAGCATCGACGCGAGGACCAGCAGGTTGCCGAGGAACTTCGCGAGCAGCAGCTCGACGGTGCGCAGCGGCGTCGCGGCGAGGAGCAGGCCGACGCCGGTCTCCTCGTCGCGCCCGAGCCCCTTGCGGACCACGTAGAACCCGCCGAGGGTGAGCCAGAGCGCGCCGGCCAGGGCGGTCGCGGTGCCGACGTACGCGCTGGTGTACTCGCCCCGGTAGCGGCCCAGCGCGAGGATCGCCCAGTGCCCGTCGGCGGGCGGCACGGCGAGCAGCCCGAGCCCGACGGCGGCCAGCAGCGTCACCGCGTAGGCGGGGCGGCGGACCCGGTCCCGGAAGTCGCCGAGGGCCAGCTGCCAGAGGCGTCCGGGCACGGCGGCGCGGGCGGGCGCGAGGCCCGGCGGGCGCCCCGCGGTGAGGATGTTCGCGGTCATCGCCGCACCTCCGGACGGTCGTGGGCGGGGACGGGCCGGACCAGACCCAGGTAGGCGTCCTCCAGGTCCGGTGCGACCGGCACCGCCTCGGCGAAGGGCGAAGCGTCCGCGAGCAGCCGCAGCCGCACCCGGCCGTCCCCGGTGCGCACCATCCGGCTCACCGTGTACCGGGCCTGCACGGCGGCCACCGCCGAGGTGTCGACCAGGACCTCCCAGACCCGGCCGGCCTGGCCGTTCAGCAGCTCCTCCG
The DNA here is from genome assembly GCF_040296005.1 of Kitasatospora sp. NPDC002551. Classification (NCBI taxonomy): domain Bacteria; kingdom Bacillati; phylum Actinomycetota; class Actinomycetes; order Kitasatosporales; family Streptomycetaceae; genus Kitasatospora; species Kitasatospora sp. NPDC002551. The sequence continues at coordinate 19,281 of NZ_JBEOWI010000068.1, forward strand.
GGCTGCCCCGGCGCAGCAGCCGCCCGCCGGCGACGACCGCGATGTCCCCGGCCACCGACTCGATGTCCGAGACGATGTGGGTGGACAGCAGCACCACCCGCTCCTCGGCGAGCGCGCTCAGCAGGTTGCGGAAGCGCACCCGCTCCTCCGGGTCGAGCCCGGCGGTGGGTTCGTCGACCACGATGACGCGCGGATCGCCGAGCAGCGCCTGGGCGATCCCGACCCGGCGCAGCATGCCGCCGGAGTACGCGCCGAGCGGCCGGCGCACCGCCTCGGTCAGGTTCACCAGGGCGAGCAACTCGTCGATCCTGGCCCGCGCCGAGCGGGCGGAGAGCCCCTTGGCGGCGGCCAGGTAGCCGAGGAACTCGCGCGCGGTGAGCTGCGGATGGACCCCGAAGTCCTGTGGGAGGAAGCCGAGTTCGCGGCGTAGCGGCTCGGGCCGGGCGAGCACGTCGGCACCCCGGTAGGTGAGTCGGCCGGCGGTGGGCCGGGTGACGGTGGCGACGATGCGCATCAGCGAGGACTTGCCCGCGCCGTTCGGCCCGAGCAGGCCGAGCAGCCCGGGGCCGAGCCTCAGCGAGAGACCGTCGACGGCACGCTTGCCGCCCCGGTAGACCTTGCTGACGTCGGTCAGTTCGAGGAGGGGAGGGTGATCGGTGCGGTGGACCTCGGGTCGGACCCCGGGCCGGACCCGGGGGTGGACGTCGTGGCTGCTCATGGGCGTTGCTCTTCCGGCCGGTGCGTGGAGGTGCGTGACGCCGATGAGCCTCCCCGATCGGCGGGCCGCTGCCATCTGCCGTTCGGCAGAGATCGGCCCTGGTCCTTCGACGGGGAGCGGCCCTGACGAAGGACAGGGGTTGGCGCGCGTCGAGCCTTGACAGGTGGTTCGCGCACTGGATTACTTGGGCCCTGTCGAACTCCGACCGAATGATCGGTCGGTAGCGGTGGAGGGAGGCCCGATGAGCGGCGCAACGGCGGACCCGGGCGGAGCGGCGGCGGCCCCGGAGGCGGCCCCGGCCCGGGCGGCGGCCGAGGCGAAGGACCAGGCGGCGGCCCCGGAGGCGGCCCCGGCCCCGACGCGGCTCGGCGCCCCGCCGCCGGAGGACCTCCTTGACGACGGCGAGCGGATGACCCGCGAGGACCTGCGCGCGCACCAGCTCGCCCACCTGCGGGCCACGCTGCGCCACGCCTACGACAACGTCGAGCTGTACCGCCGCAAGTTCGACGCGGCCGGTGTCGCCCCCGAGGACTGCCGCACCCTGGCCGACCTCGCCCGCTTCCCCTTCACCACCAAGGCGGACCTGCGCGAAACCTACCCCTTCGGCATGTTCGCCGTCCCGAAGGAGGAGGTCCGCCGGATCCACGCCTCCAGCGGTACCACCGGCCGCCCCACCGTGGTCGGCTACACCGAGCACGACCTCGACGTGTGGGCCGGCGTGGTGGCCCGCTCGATCCGGGCGGCCGGCGGGCGACCCGGCCACACGGTGCACATCGCCTACGGCTACGGCCTGTTCACCGGCGGACTGGGCGCGCACGCGGGCGCCGAGCGGGCCGGCTGCACGGTCGTCCCGGCGTCCGGCGGCATGACGGCCCGCCAGGTCCAGCTGATCCAGGACCTCCGCCCCGAGATCATCATGGTGACCCCGTCCTACCTGCTCACCCTGCTCGACGAGTTCGACCGGCAGGGCGTCGATCCGCGCACGACCTCGCTGCGGATCGGCATATTCGGCGCCGAGCCGTGGACGGAGGAGATGCGCGCCGAGATCGAGCGGCGGATGGACCTGCACGCCGTCGACATCTACGGCCTCTCCGAGGTGATGGGCCCCGGCGTCGCCCAGGAGTGCGTGGAGACCAAGGACGGCCTGCACATCTGGGAGGACCACTTCTACCCCGAGGTCGTCGACCCGCTCACCGACGAGGTGCTGCCGGACGGCGAGAGCGGCGAACTCGTCTTCACCTCGCTCACCAAGGAGGCGCTGCCGGTGGTCCGCTACCGCACCCGCGATCTCACCCGCCTGCTGCCGGGCACCGCCCGCCCCGCCTTCCGCCGGATGGCCAGGGTGACGGGGCGCAGCGACGACATGATCATCCTGCGCGGGGTCAACGTCTTCCCGACCCAGATCGAGGAGGTCCTGCTGCGGGTGCCCGCCGTCGCGCCGCACTTCCAGCTCCGGCTGACCCGCCGCGGCCGGCTGGACCGCATGACGGTGCGGGTCGAGGCGCGCCCGGACGCCGCCCCCGAGCAGCGGGACGCGGCCGCCGCGGCGATCGCGCGCGGCGTCAAGGACGGGGTCGGCGTGAGCGTGGACGTCGAGGTGGTGGACCCGTACAGCCTGGAGCGCTCGGTCGGCAAGATCCGCCGGATCGCGGACCTCCGGGAGGGCTGAGCGGCCGGGCAACCGGCTCGCCGCGCGCACCGGGCGGTTCTGCGGGACGGTGGGAGGCGGGAGGTCCGCGCCCCGGGGCCCGCCCGGGGCCGCCCGTAACCCGGGAGATAGCCATGGACCCAGAAGGCCTGGCCGCTGCCGCCACCCCGGCGAAGCTCGGCGGGTACCTCAGCAGCCTGCCGCGCCCGCCCGCCCACCATCACACGGGGCCCGCGAGGACGGTCCGCACGACGCTGTACGACGGTCACCGGGTCGTCGTCACCACCACCTACGAGATCACCGTGGACGGCCGGCCGATCGGCGCGCACCTCGGCGTGGACCCGAACGGCAACGTGCACTGCCACGCGCTGCCCGCCTACCAGTTCCTGTCGGCGCTGGACGCGGTGAAGGCGCTGATCGACAACTACCCCGACGAGTTCACCGATCCGGCAGGCCCCGGCCCGGACGCGGGCGGGCACGGCGGCCATGGCGACCACGGTGGTCACGGCGACCACGGCCACGAGCACGGAGGTGGCTGAGATGGCCGCCGTCATCCGGAGGAACATCCTCACCGACACCGCCGTCCGCGACGCCTACACCTCCGGCGTCAACCTGCTCAAACGCGAGCACAGCAGCTTCACCACCGCCGACTTCGGCATCGCCGGCCCGGCCGAACCCGTCCGCACCTACGACCTGTTCGTGATCTGGCACGTGATGGCGATGCGCACCGCCGTCCCGCCCGGCGGCGACTCCAACATCCGCAACGCCGCCCACCGCGGCCCGATCTTCCTGCCCTGGCACCGGGTCATGCTCGACCTGATGGAGGCCAACCTCCAGCGGGTGCTGGGCGACCCGTCCTTCGGGCTGCCCTACTGGGACTGGACGGTGGACTCGGCGCTCGACCTCCCCTCGGACAGCGACTTCTGGCAGCCGACCTGCATGGGCGGCAGCGGAAGCCCGGTCTCCGACGGCCCGTTCGGCGTCGACCCGGCCAACCCGCAGGATCCGAACGCGTTCCGCGTCCGGATCGACGTCAACTCCTCGCTGGCGCTGATCAACCGCCCGCCGCGCGGCCTGCGCCGGGCCCTGGGCAGGGACGCGTCCAACCTGCCGAGCGCCGAGGACGTCACGGCCGCGTACGACAGCGACCCGCTGACCGGCAACCCCAACCTCGCCGTCTACGACTTCGCGCCGTGGGACGTCGACTCCGAGGGGTTCCGCAACCGCCTGGAGGGGTTCAACCCCTTCGGCCTGCACAACCTGGTGCACGTCTACATCGGCCGGGACATGGGCCTGGCCTCCTCGCCCAACGAGCCGGCCTTCTACCTGCACCACTGCAACGTCGACCGGATCTGGGAGGGGTGGATGCGCCGCAACGGGCGGCACTACCTGCCCGACCAGTCCGCCCCGGCCGTGCTGCTGGGCCACCGGCTCAAGGACCCGATCGTCTCCCCGCTCGGCTCCTCCGCCACGCCCGAGTCCGTGCTCGACTCGACGGCCCTCTTCACCTACGACGTACTGCCCTGAGCCCGGCAGTCCGCCAGTCCTCCTGCCCTCCTGCCCTCCTGCCCACCGGCCCGCCGGCCCGTGGGCGGGCGGGCGTGAACCGCGCCGGTCGGGGCGGGTGAAGGGTGGTCGCGCGCCCTCTACGATGAGGCCATGAGCGGGAGCCTCCAGGTGTCAGGTGCACATGTGTCGCAACAGCCCGGCGCGGACGAACGGCTGGACGTGGCCGCCGGCATCCTCGCCCTGCTCGCCGACCGCACCCGGCTCGCGCTGCTCCAGCGGCTGAGCGAGGGGGAGGCGGACGTGACCACGCTGACCGAGGCCGCCGGCGCGGCGCGCCCGTCGGTCAGCCAGCACCTCGGCAAGCTGCGGCTGGCCGGCCTGGTGTCGACCCGTAAGGACGGCCGGCGGGTGGTGTACGCACTGCGGCACGGGCACCTGCGGCGCCTGGTCCACGAGGCGCTGAACGTGGCCGACCACCAGATCAGCGGGCTGCCCCCGCACGACTGAGCGCCCGGAGCGCGGCGAGCGGCCGGCCCGCCCGGTTCGGTGCGGGAAGGGCGGCCGCCTTTCTCACCAACATGTGCACACGTATGCACATGTTGGCTTATTCTGGAGGAGCGGCGCCCCGAACCGGGCGCACCGGCCCGCGCCGAGTCCGAACGGAGCCCCGATGCTCTCCGTCCTCCGCAACCGCACCTACCGGCACCTGTTCACCGCCCAGGTGGTCGCCCTCGCCGGTACCGGCCTGGCCACCGTGGCGCTGGGCCTGCTCGCCTACGACCTCGCCGGGTCCGACGCCGGCTCGGTGCTCGGCACCGCGCTGGCGATCAAGATGGTCGCCTACGTGGGCATCGCCCCGGTCGTCGCCGCGCTCGCGCATCGGATCCCGCGCCGCCGGCTGCTGGTCGCCGCCGATCTGGCACGGGCCGGGGTCGCGCTCGGACTGCCGTTCGTCGGCTCGGTCTGGCAGGTCTATCTGCTGATCCTCGTCCTCCAGGCGGCCTCGGCGACCTTCACCCCGGCGTTCCAGTCGGTGATCCCCGAGCTCCTGCCCGCGGAGCGCGACTACACCCGGGCGCTGTCCCTCTCCCGCCTCGCCTACGACACCGAGAGCCTGGTCAGCCCGGTGCTGGCCGCCGGGCTGCTGGTGCTGGTCGGCTACCGGTGGCTGTTCTGGGGGACGGTGACCGGCTTCCTCGCCTCAGCGGCCCTGGTCGTGTCGGTCGCCCTTCCGGTCCGCGCGGCCGTGGCGGCGGCCGGGGCGGCCGGACCGCGGGCCGCGCGGCCCCTCGCCGCGCGGTCGCTGGCGGGGATCCGGCTCTTCCTCTCGGTGCCGCGGCTGCGGGCGCTGCTCGCCCTGGACCTCGCCGTCGCCGCCGGCGGGGCGATGGTGATCGTCAACACCGTCGTCTACGTCCGCGACCAGCTGGGCCGCTCCGCGGGCGACGTCCCGCTGGCGCTCGGCGCGTACGGCGGCGGATCGATGGCGGTCGCGCTGCTGCTGCCCCGGGTGCTCGACCGGGTCGCCGACCGGGCGGTGATGCTGCCGGCCGCCTTCGCCGTCGCCGGGCTGCTCGCCGCCCTGGCGGTGGTCACCACGGCGGGGCGGGCGGCGGACGGCGGGGGGTGGCGCTGGCCCGCGCTGCTCGCCCTGTGGGCCGGGCTCGGCGCGGCCGGCTCGCTGATCCTCACCCCGGGCGGCCGGCTGCTGCGGTCCGCCGTGCCGCCGGCGGACCTGCCCGCCGCGTTCGCGGCCCAGTTCTCGCTCTCGCACGGCTGCTGGCTGCTCGCCTACCCCCTGGCCGGACTGCTCGGCGCCACCGCCGGCCTGCCCGCCGCCACCCTCGCCCTCGGCGCCCTCGCCCTGGCCGCGGCCGCCCTCGCCACCCGCGCCTGGCGGCCCGTCCCGGCCCCGGCACCCCGCCGGTCCGCGGCCCCGTCCTCCGCCCGCCTGCTGCCCGGTCGCCGGTCGGCCCTGCGCTGACCGCGCGGACCCTCCCCCCGATCCGGATCGGGGGGAGGGGGAGCGGGGCGTGTCGTGATCCATCCGGTGGAAGGACCGCCGAGCCGATTCCCGGGCGGCCAGGTGCCGGGAATTCGTTCGCCGACGGGCGTCGACGCGTGTGAGGCTGAAAGGATGCCGATCGATCAACACCTTTTCCTCGCCTTCCTGTTGACCACGACGGTCGCGATGATCAGCCCCGGCCCGGACATGCTGTTCGTGCTCGGCTGCGGGATGCGCGGCGGCCCGCGCGTCGGACTGCTGGCCACCGCCGGTGTCGCCACCAGCGAGGCGGTGCACGTCGCGGTGGCGGCGGCCGGGCTCGCGGCCTTCTTCACCGCCGTACCGGTCGCGTTCACGGCCCTGCGCATCGCCGGCGGCGTCTACCTGGTGCACCTGGGCGTGCGGATGATCCGCCACCGCGAGGGCGTCGCGAGCGAGCTGCCCAAGCCGGGGGAGGGCGGGCTCTCGGGCCGCCGCGCGTACCTGCGCGGACTGCTGACGAACCTGCTCAACCCCAAGATGGTGACCTTCACCATCGCCTTCCTGCCGCAGTTCGTCCGGCCCGAACTGGGCCGGGTGGGGCTGCAGTTCGCGGTGCTCGGGGTGGCGCTGATCGTGCTGGAGTTCCTGGTGGACGGCACCGTGGGCGTGCTCGCCGGGCGGATCGGGAACTGGCTGCGCCGCCGCCGTTCGGCCCGCCGCCGGGTGGACGCCGCGACCGGCGGGATCTTCATCGGCCTGGGGGTGCGGCTTGCCGTGGAACGGTGAGGCGGAGGTCGCGGAACGCCGACGACGGCCCTCGGGCGAGCGGCCGTAGCGGTGGTGGGCGAACGGAGGTGCCGCCCGGATCACCGGGCGGCACCTCCGCCGCGTTCCGGCGGGCGGCCCGGCCGGGACCGGGCGCCTGGTGCTGCCGGCCGATCCGGTGGTCCCCGGCCGAGGGGCGGGCCCACCCCTGCCTCTACACTGCTCCCTGGACATCTGGAGGACGTTTTGGGAGATCCCGCCCACGAGGCCGCGCCGCTCGGCGCGACGGCCGCCGCCGGCGGCGGTGACGGCACGGTCGTCGTGGACGGCAGCGGCATGCTCTGCGTCACCCTGCTGCTGCACCTGCGCAAGCGCATCGCGGGCCACCCCGCCGGGACGACGGTGCACATCGTCAGCACCGACCCCGCGGCGCCGCTCGACCTGCCCGCCTGGTGCCACCTCACCGGCCACCACTACCTCGGCCCCGTGCCCGACCCCGAGGGACGTGACGTCTACGCGCTGCGGCTCGCGGCGGACCCGACGCCGACCCGGCCCGACGCCCCCTGGCACCCGGTCTCCGGCTGACGCCGACCGCCGACCGTCGAACGCCGGCTCCGGACGCTACCCCGCCCGGCCCGGTCGGCCGCAGAACTCGGCCTCGGCCAGCGGGAGTTTGTCGCGGAACCAGTCGGCGTTGGTGTTGAGCGCCAGGGTGTGCCGCCCGTCCCGGGTGGTCAGCGCCAGCGTCGACGAGCCGTGGATTCCGCCGTCGTGCCCCCAGACGGTGACGCCGCAGGACAGGGTTCCGGCGCCCAGGCCGAGCCCGCCGCTGCCGTGCGGTCCGGGGGTGGTCATCTCGTCCAACTCGGCCTGCGGGAGCAGCCGTCCGCGCATCAGGGCGGAGAGGAACCGGGTCAGGTCGGCGGTGGTGGAGACGATCGCGCCCGCCGATCCGGCCATCGAGGGGTTGAGTTCGGTGACGTCCAGCGGCGTCGCCGAGCCGCCGAACAGGGTCGAGTAGCCGCGCGCGTGGGGCCGGGGCAGGCCGGTCGCGGTGCCGGGCGCGCTCGTCCCGGTGAGCCCCAGCGGCCGGACGATCCGCCGTTCCACCTCCTCGCCCCACGGGCGGCCGGTCACCCGCTCGATGACCAGGCCGGCCAGCAGGTAGTTGGTGTTGGAGTACCGGTGCGAGGTCCCGGGCGCGAAGATCGGGGGGTGGGCGACCGCAATCCGCACCAACTGTTCGAGACTGTAGGTGTCGTAACGAAGCGTCAGGAAGGCCGGAGTGAACAGCGAGGCGCCCATCCCGGGGTCGTCGCCGTAGTCGAACACGCCGCTGGTGTGGTTGAGCAGTTGGCGCAGGGTGATGGCCGAGCCGTCGTTCCCGTTCCCGCTCACCAGGCCGGGCAGCCACCGCTCCACCGTGTCGTCGAGGCCGAGCCGCCCCTCGGCCTGGAGCTGGAGCAGCACGGTCGCGACGAAGGGCTTCGTCACGCTGCCGATCCGGAACCGCTCCCGGGCCGACCGGGGCTGACCGGTCGTGGTGTCCGCCACTCCGACGGCCGTCGACCAACGCCCTTCCCCGTCCACGGCGGTGGCGACCATCCCCGGCAACCCCGAGGCCTGGACGGCCTGTTCCATCGCGGTCCGGGTCGCCGTGTGCGCGGGTCCGCCGGGCGCGGCGGCCGCCGGCGCCGCCGCCACCGCCGTCAGGGCGCCGGCCACCGCGGCCGCCCCCACCGCGTGCCGGACCGTCCTGCTGCTGTGCTTCATGCGTTCCTCCGAGTCGACGAGGCTCGCCCCCCGGCCCCAGCCTCCGCCGAGGCGGGCGCGGTCCGGATCCTCCTGCGGAGCGATCGTGCCCGGAGATCTCCCGGAGCGGTTCCCGGACAGGCCGCCGCCCCCGCCGGGCCGGCGGGGGGGGCGGCGCGGTGGGGGGAGCGGCCGGGGGATCGGCAGGGTCCGGGCCGGCGGCTCAACGACTCTGCGCGGTACGGATGGTGAGCGCCGAGGCGAGCGCGCCGAGCACGGCGAGCGCGGCGGCGCCCAGGAAGGCGGCGGAGAAGCCGTCGGTCAGCGCGACCGGGTCGCCGAGTGCGCGCGAGCCGTTGGCGGCGGCCAGGGCGGTCATCGCGGCGAGGCCGAGCGCGGAGCCGATCTGGTAGCTGGTGTTGACGATGCCGGAGGCCAGACCGCCCTCGGCCGGGTCGGGCACGGCGAGCGCGGTGCCGAGCGAGGGGATGAAGGCGAGCGACATGCCGACGGCGGCGAGCAGCGAGGCGGGCAGTACGTCGACGGCGAAGCTGCCGTCGGGGCGGGCGAAGGAGAGCCAGACCATGCCGCCGGCGAGCGCCAGCAGACCGGTGACGATGAGCGGCTTGGGGCCGAAGCGGGCGATCAGCCGGGGCGCCAGCACGATCATCATCAGCATGATGGCGGCGGTCATCGGCAGCAGCGCGGCGCCGGAGGCGAAGGCCTTCAGGCCGAGCACCTGCTGGAGGTAGAGGTTCAGGAAGAACCACATCGGGATCCAGGCGGCGGCCATCAGCAGCTGGGCGAGGTTGGCGCCGGCCAGGTTGGGGCTGCGCCAGATGCCGAGGCGCATCAGCGGCTCGCGCCGCCTGGCCTGGAGCGCGACGAAGGCGAGGATCAGCAGCACGCCGCCGGCCAGCACCAGCCAGGTGCTCGCCGAGCCCCAACCGGTCTCCGGGGCGCGGACGACGGCGTAGACGGAGACGGCGAGGCCGGCGGTGACGGTGAGCGCGCCGAGCCAGTCCACCGAGCCGCGGCGGGCGGGGGCGGTGGGCATCACGCCGGGCGTGGCGAGCAGGACGCCCAGGGCGACGGGGATGTTGACGTAGAAGACCCACTCCCAGCTGAGGTACTGGGTGATCACGCCGCCGAGGAAGACGCCGGCGGTGCCGCCGGCCGGGGCCGCCGCGCCGTAGAGGGCGAGCGCCTTGCCGAGCTCCTGGGGGCGGGCGCCGAACAGGCTGATGAGGAGGGTGAGCGCGGCGGGGGCGATCAGCGCGGAGCCGGCGCCCTGGACGGCGCGGCCGGTGAGTTCCAGGCCGGGGTTCCCGGCCAGGCCGGCGAGCAGCGAGCCGGCGGCGAGGACGGCCCAGCCGGTGGCGAACAGGCGCTTGGCGCCGAACAGGTCGGAGAGCCGGCCGCCGAGCAGCAGGAGGCCGCCGAAGGCGACGACGTAGGCGTTGAAGACCCAGGACAGGCCTTCCTGGGAGAAACCGAGCACGGACTGCATCTCCGGCAGGGCGACCCCGATGATCGAGGTGTCCATGATCACCATGAACTGGGCGAGGGCGATGAGCCCGAGCGCCGTCCAGCGGCGGGGCGAAGGCGCCTCGGGCGGCGCGGCGGGTGCCGCGGAGGCGGCGGTGAGGTCGGACACGGCAGCGTTCTCCAATACCGGGTGGGGGTATCCTTCGAGACGCCAGAAAACATACCCCTAGGGGGTATGAACCCGCAAGGGTGGTCCTAGTGGACCCGGGGTCGGAGCGGGCCTGGTGCGGCCTTCCGGGCGGAGGCGAGGGTGGGGACATGGCTTCTGCGAACGAGAACCCCCAGAACCCCCAGAACCCCCAGAGCCCCCAGAGCCCCGAGAACCCCGAGAACCCCGAGAGCACCGGGGGCGCCGAGAACGCCGGCCGGGACTTCGACGGCCGGACGGTGCTGATCACCGGCGGGACCAGCGGCATGGGCCTCGCCACCGCGCGGCTGCTGCTGGAGCGCGGCGCGAGCGTCGTGATCACCGGCCGCGACGACGCCCGCCTGCGCCGCGCCGAGGCCGAACTCGACGGCGGCGAGCGGCTGTTCGCCGTCCGCGCCGACTCCGCCCGCCCCGCCGATCTCGCCCGGCTGGCCGAACGGGTGGGGGAGCGCCACGGTCGCCTCGACGGCGTGTTCGCCAATGCCGGCGTCGGCGTCTTCGAGACCCCGGACGAGGTGACCGAGGAGAGCTTCGACCGCACCGTGGACGTCAACTTCAAGGGCGTCTTCTTCACCGTCCAGCACGCTCTGCCGCTGCTGGAGAAGTCGGCCACAGGGGCGTCGATCGTCCTCAACGCCTCCTGGACGCTGCACCGCGGCCTGCCCAACGCCCCCGTGTACGCGGCGACCAAGGCGGCCGTGCACAACCTCGCCCGCACCCTCGGCAGCGGACTCGCCGGGCGCGGCATCCGGATCAACTCGGTCAGCCCCGGCTACATCGTCACCGAGATGTTCCACGAGGTGATCACCGAACCGGCCCAGCAGGACGCCGTGCGCGCCGGGGTGCCGCTCGGGCGGCTGGGCGAGGCGGCGGACGTCGCCGAGACGGTGGCCTTCCTGCTCTCCCCGCGCGCCTCCTACATCACCGGCCAGGACCTCGTGGTGGACGGCGGCGTGGTGGCCGTCGCCAACGGCTGGTGACCGCCCCCGCCGCAGCCTGGTCCTGGCAGGGCCAGGCTGCGGCGGCGCCGATCGCCCACAATGGCCGTATGAGCACGAGCCCCGCCCACGCGGCCGGCGCCGCCGCCGGCCTCGCCGAGTTCCTCCGGACCCGGCGCTCCCGCCTCCACCCCGAGGACGTCGGCCTGCCGGACCTCGGCGGCCGCCGGCGCGTCTCCGGCCTGCGCCGAGAGGAACTCGCCCAGCTCGCCGGCGTCAGCGTCGACTACTACACCCGGCTCGAACAGGGCCGGGTCGGCAACCCGTCGGACGCCGTGCTCGACGCGGTCGCCCGCGCGCTGCGCCTCGACCCCGAGGAGGTCGGCCACCTGCACCGCCTCGCCCGCATCCGCCCGGACCGCACCCGCGCCGGCCGTGGCGCCGGCGGCCGCTCCTCGGGCCCGCAGAAGGTCCGCCCGACGCTGGCCCGGCTGCTGGAGGCGATGCCCGACGTACCCGCCGTGGTGATGGGCCGGCGGATGGACGTCCTCGCCTGGAACCGCGCCGCCGTCTCCCTGCTCGGCGACTACGGCGCGCTCGACCCGGCCGAGCGCAACATCGCCCGGATCACCTACCTCGACCCGGCCTCGCGCACCCTCTACGACGACTGGGTCGGCTGCGCGCGCGAGAACGCCGCCTTCCTCCGGCTGGAGGCGGGACGCCGCCCCGACGACCCCCGGCTCGCCGAGCTGATCGGCGAACTCTCGGTGCGCAGCCCGGAGTTCCGCCAGTGGTGGGCGGAGCACCCGGTGCGCGACAAGACCTCCGGGCGCAAGGTGTTCCACCACCCGCTGGTCGGCCGGATGGAACTGGTCTACGAGACGCTGCGCTCCGCCGACGACCCGGACCAGGCCCTGGTGACCTACGCCCCCGACCCCGGCAGCCCGTCCGAGGACGCCCTGCGCATGCTGATCGCCTGGGACGCCGACCGGTCCGGCCCGGGCGCCCGCTCCGCCCGAGGTGGCGGGTCGGTTACCGACAGGCACTGACGCACCGCAAAGTACGGTCTTCTGCACGGGAGTTCACCCGCTTACGGTGATCCGGTACCCGCCGGGACCCGGCGTCCGGCGGATTGACACCGGCCGGCGCCTCACGATGCCTCATGATGCATCAGGGCTCCGGACGACCACTGGACGACACCGAACGCCTCGGAGCACCTATGGCCATCCTCAAGACCTATGCCCGGCTCTGGGCCGACGGCCTGGACCACGCGCTCCCGCTGCTGCGCACCCTCACCGGGGCCGAGCCGGACCTGCTGTTCCGCTTCCACGAGATCGAACTCGCCGCCATCGGCGACTTCCTGGTGATCGCCGGCCCGCCCTCCGAGCGCGCCAAGTACGCGCACGCCTCGGCGACCGTCGTGGTCTCCGACCTCGACGAGCTGACCGAGGCCCTGGAGGCCGCGGGCGCCGTCGTCACCACCCCCGAGACCGCCTCCCCGACCGGCCGCTTCCTGTACGCCCGCCACGCCGACGGCGCGGAGGTCGAGTACGTCGAGTGGGTCCCCGAGCTGGTCCGCCGCATCGTGCACCGCGCGCCCTGACCCCGGCCGGTGCCGGTGCCGAAGCCGGAGCGGGAGCCGGGACCATGGTCCCGCCCGGTTCACCCGTCCGGCCCTGGCGGCCCGCCCGGCCGTGGCGTGGGATGGAAGGGAAGCGGGGTCCCGCGAGCACGGGAAAGGCCCCGTCGGCACGAAGGGCAGGAGCAGGAACCATGAAGGCCGCCGTCGTCCACGACTTCACCCAGCCGCTCGTGATCGAGGAGCGCCCGGTGCCCGAGCCCGGCCCGCACCAGGTGCGGGTGCGGGTCGAGGCCTCCGGCCTCTGCCACACGGACATCCACGCCGCGCACGGTGACTGGCCGGTCAAGCCGAACCCGCCGTTCGTGCCCGGCCACGAGGGCGTCGGCATCGTCGAGGCGGCCGGCTCCGAGGTCCGGCACGTCCGGGTCGGCGAGCGGGTGGCCATCCCCTGGCTCGCCGACGCCTGCGGGCGCTGCGACCACTGCGTCTCCGGCTGGGAGACCCTCTGCACCCGGCAGCACAACAGCGGCTACTCCGTCGACGGCGCCTACGCCGAGCACGCGCTGGCCCACGGCGACTACGTCGTCCCCGTGCCCGACGGCATCGACCCGCTGGACGCCGCCCCGCTCTCCTGCGCCGGTGTCACCACCTACAAGGCCCTCAAGGTCTCCGGCGCCGGCCCCGGCACCCGGGTCCTGATCTCCGGCATCGGCGGCCTCGGCCACCTGGCCCTGCAGTACGCCCGGATCGCCGGCGCCGAGACCATCGCGGTCGACGTCACCGACGACAAGCTCGCCCTGGCCCGCGAGCTGGGCGCCGACCACGTCCTCGACGCCCGCGTGCACGACGTCGCCGCCGAGGTCCAGAAGCTCGGCGGGGCCCACGCCGCGATCGCCCTCGCGGTCAGCAACGCCTCCTTCCAGGCGGCCTACGCGGCCCTGCGCCGCGGCGGCAGCCTCGTGCTGGTCGCCCTCCCCGCCGAGGGCAGGCTCGAACTGCCCGTCTTCGACACCGTGCTCAACGGCACCAAGGTCATCGGCTCCATCGTCGGCACCCGCGAGGACCTCGCCGAGGTCTTCCGGCTGCACGCCCTCGGCCGCACCCGCGTCATCCGCGAGACCCGCCGGCTGGAGGACGTCAACACCTGCTTCGACGAGGTCCTGAACGGCAAGGTCTCGGCCCGCCTGGTCTTCGACCTCCGCTGACCCCGCGGCACCACGACGCAGAGCCACGACGCGGCACCACAGCGCACCGCCACGACACGGCATCACCACGGCGCTCGGCCCCGACCGGAACCCTCCGGCCGGGGCCGAGCGCTTCGCCGTCCGGCGCACCGCCCGTGACCTGCGCCGATCGCCGCGCCCCGGCCGCCGGCGATCGGACGAAACCTGATTGCCAGCCCGAGGCCGGAAGCACTAGCGTTCGACCGCGCGCCGACGGCCGGGTGATGTGCTGTCACCTGACAGAGGGTCGGAATGCGCACTACATCGGACAAAGACCCCTCCAATTCCTCCGGCCGCCGGTGAGACGTGCGGCGGTCGGTCGTGCACGGTCGGGCGCTGCTGCGAAGGCGAACTGACAATCATGCGAGAATCCCGTCCCCTCAGGATGCTGCGGGGACCGCTGGCGAGACGCCTGGCGCCCCTGTGCGCGGTCGGTCTCGTGCTGGCCGCCCCCGGCGCCGCCTTCGCGGACGCCCCGTCGGCGGCGGACGCGGCCGGGTACGCCCAGGCCGCGAACGACCTCGGGTCGAGCACCCCCACCGGGATGAACCTCCGGCCCAAGCCCTCCAACCCCGACGGCGACGCCTGCGGCGGCGGCACGCCCGGGTGGATCGGCCGGACGGTGCCCCTGGGCAGCGGAACCTCCGACGTCCGGATGTCCGCCTGGGTCGGCGGCGTCCCCGCCGGCAACGTCGTGATCGGGTTCCACGTGTGGGACACGACCGCGGGGGAGAGCGGCGAGTCCGGCGGATCCTGGCCGACCAGCCAGAGCCTGCCGCCCACCGGCGGCTGGGGCGAGGCCTACGTCGGCCGCGCGCTGCAGGACGGCCACCAGTACGGCTGGAACGCCTGGACCACCGACGGGACCGCGAAGAGCCCCGTGTCGGCGAACTGCGCCTTCAACGTCGACCTCACCGCGCCGACGCTCGCGGCGATCGCGCCCTCCCCGGTGTTCCCGCCGCTGGGCAGCGGCGCCAGGCCCACCGGCTACGCCGGCGACCGCGGCGTCACCGTCCGCGTCACCAGCAAGGACCCGCTCCCGGCCGGCTGCACCGGCGGCGGCTGCCTCGCCAGCGGCGTCCGCGGGTTCCAGTACTCGCTCGACGACACCAGCTCGCCCACCGGCACCGCGACCGTTCCGGCCGGCATCGCGCCCGACGGCACCGCGTACGCCGATGTGCCGATCAGCGTCAGCGCCGCCGACCCGGGCTCGCACACGCTGTACGTCCGCGCCGTCGACGGGGCCGGCAACACCGATCCCCAGGCGGCCACCTACAGCTTCTTCGCTCCCTCCAGGCCGGGCGCGGCGGTGCCGGGCGACGCCACCTTCGACGGCGTCCCGGACTACCTGGCCCCGGCCGCCGACGGCTCGCTGACCCTGTTCCCGGGCGGCAGCGGATCCACGCTCGTGCGCCCCGAGACGGCCTCCACGGCGGACCGCAGCCCGCGCGGGGACGACTGGAACAACTACCTGCTGGCCCACCGCGGCGCCGTCAGGGGGAGCGGCGACTCGCTGTTCGCCTACAACAAGGTCACCAAGCAGCTCTTCGTCTACACCAACGACGCCAACGAGCTCTCGGGCGGCGTCGAGGGCCACTTCACCCGCTCGTCCACCGAACTGCGCAGCAACAGCATGTGCGAGCTGGGCATCGACCGCACCTGGAACCACGTCACCCAGCTGACGGCCGTCCGGCGGAGCACCGGGGGCACCGGTCTCGTCACGGTCGAGCAGGGCCACCTGCGCTACTACCCCTCCAGCAACATCTGCCAGCTGGGCACGGGCGTCGAGCTCGGCGCGGCCGGCGGCGACTGGAGCGGCTTCACCCTGATGCACCCCGGTGAGGTCAACGGCGCGGCGACGCTCTGGGTGCGGGACACCGTGACCGGGGCCGTCACCGGCCTGCCGCTGCCGCTGGACGCCGCCGGCCAGCCCGTCAGCGGCTTCGCGCCCCTGACGCCGCCCGCCCACAAGCCCCTGGAGTGGGGCCTCAAGCCCGCCGACGGCACGAGCGTCTGCGCCGACATCGACCACGGCTGGACGGGCAACGGCACCGCCGCCCTGCTGTGGACCTGCGCCGGCCAGAGCGCCGCTCCCAACCAGCAGTTCACCCTCGGCACCGACGGCTCGCTGCACGTCCTCGGCAAGTGTCTGGACGTCACCGGCGGCGCGACCGCGAGCGGCTCGCCCGTCAACCTGTGGGACTGCAACGGCAGCCCGGCCCAGAAGTGGGTCTCCGGCCCCTACCCGCGCACGCTGCAGAACCCGAACTCGGGCAGGTGCCTCGACGTGCCCGGCACCGGCGCCGGGCCGGGCAGCCGCCTGGTGATCAACGACTGCTCCAAGGGCGCGGCCGGCGCGGAGTGGTCGGCGCCCGCCGCCCGGGCCGTGCTCCCGATCGGGCTCGCCGCGGACGTCTTCCCCACCGTGGACTCGCCCGGTGACATGAACGGCGACGGCTACCCCGACCTGGTCGCCGACGTCTACGACGGCCGGCTGGTCCGCTTCCCGGGCACCGCCCCGGAGGGCACCCAGCCCCGCTTCACCGCGCCGCAGGTCATCCCGCGGGACCGGTCCGTCGACTACGGCATCGCCTCCGCGTACAACGCGGCCCGCTGCCTCGACAACTACGGCGCGCCCGCCGGCGGCTCCCTGCGCCTCTACGACTGCTGGAACGGCGCCAATCAGCAGTTCGCCTTCGGCTCCGACGGCACCCTGCGCACCGGCGGGCGCTGCGTGACCGTCCAGAACGACGTGACCCACTGGGGCGAGCCGGCGGTCCTCACGGACTGCCGGGCCGGCACCGGCCAGATCTGGACGTACCGCGCCGACGGTACGCTCCACAACCCCGCCGCCAACGCCTGCCTGGAGCTGCCCGGCTGGAACGACGCCAACGGCACCTCCCTGGGCATCTGGGGCTGCAACGGCAACGCCAACCAGCGCTGGATGCAGGGGCCGCCGTCACCGAGGGCCGGGGGCTGTCCGTGATGGAGGCCGGCGCGCTGCTCGACCGGCTGGTCGGCTGACCGGCACGCGGCGGGCCCCGGG